>CAYQBV010000302.1:1817-5640 GCA_964415705.1 uncultured Chthoniobacter sp.
GGGCGTGGCCGCAGGGGAGTTGGCGACGCGGGCCTGGAGTTTTTCGGCGGCGCTTTCGCGGTTCACGGCGGTTTCGTACGCGCCGAAAAGAACGGAGGACTTGATGATCTCCTGGCGCTCGGCGGCGGTGATCGGGCCGATTTTCGCCCGCGGCGGCAGGACGAACGCGCGCTCGACCACGCCGGGCGTGCCGCTGTGGTCGAGCAGCGAGACGAGCGCTTCGCCGACGGCGAGCTGGGTGATGGTTTCCTCGACGTTGAGCTTGGGGTTCTGCCGGAAGGTCTGCGCGGCGCTTTGCACGGCTTTCTGGTCGCGCGGCGAAAAGGCGCGCAGGGCGTGCTGCACGCGGTTGCCGAGCTGGCCGAGGATTTTCTCGGGGATGTCGATGGGGTTTTGCGTGATGAAATACACGCCCACCCCTTTCGATCGGATGAGCCGGACGACCTGCTCGACTTTGTTTTCGAGCGCCTTGGGGATGTCGTCGAAAAGGAGGTGCGCCTCGTCGAAGAAGAACACGAGCTTCGGTTTGTCGAGGTCGCCGACTTCGGGGAGGCGCTCGAAGAGTTCGCTGAGCAGCCAGAGGAGCGCGGTGGCGTAAGTGCGCGGGCTGTTCATGAGCTGGTCGGCGCAGAGGATATTGATGACGCCGCGGCCGCCGTCGCCGGTTTGGATGAGGTCGTCGAGATTGAGCGCGGGCTCGCCGAAAAATTTGCCCGCGCCCTGCTGCTCGAGCTGGAGCAGGCCGCGCTGGATCGCGCCGACGCTGGCGGTGCTGACGTTGCCGTATTTCACGGTGAGTTCGGAGCCGTTCTCGCCGATGAAGCGCAGCATTTCGCGCAGGTCTTCGAGGTCGAGCAAAAGGAGGCCGTGGTCGTCGGCGACGCGAAAGAGGATTTGCAGCACGCCCTCCTGGGTGTCGTTGAGATTGAGGACGCGGGAGAGGAGCAGCGGCCCCATCTCGGAAACCGTCGCGCGCACGGGGTGGCCGCTGACGCCGAAAATGTCCCAGAAGGTGACCGGGTAGCCGGCGAATTTGAAGTCGTCGATCCCGAGCAGCTTCAGGCGCTCGTCGATCTTCGGATTCGATGCGCCTGGCTTCGCGAGCCCGCTCAGGTCGCCTTTGATGTCGGACAGGAAAACGGGCACGCCGATGTCGCTAAAATGTTCGGCGAGACCTTGCAGCGTGATCGTCTTGCCCGTGCCGGTCGCGCCGGCGATGAGCCCGTGGCGGTTGCCCATTTTCGGGTCAAAGAAAAGTTCGTCGTGGCCTTTGGCGATGAGAAATGGAGTGGACATGGGTCGGATGAATTGGCGCGGAAAATAGGACGGCGAGGGATGGCGGGGCGAGGAGATTTGTTGTCGCTGCGGGAGCATTTTGCGCAGTGACAATCCACGTCGCGCTCCGCACCATGCGGGCAACGTACGTATGAATCCATCGAACTGGCCCGCGATCACCGACAAGACGCTCTCCATCATCATGGGCGGGGGAGCAGGCACGCGTCTTTTTCCTCTCACCAAGGAGCGCTCGAAGCCCGCCGTGCCGCTGGCCGGGAAATACCGGATCGTGGACATCCCGGTTTCCAACTGCATCAACTCGGGCCTGCGGCGCGTGTATGTGCTCACGCAGTTCAATTCCGCCTCGCTGCACAAGCACATCAACTCGAGCTACAAGTTCGACAATTTCTCGCGCAGCTTCGTCGAGATCCTGGCCGCGCAGCAGACGCCCACGGACACGAGTTGGTATCAGGGCACGGCCGACGCCGTGCGGCAAAACCTCCGCGATTTCCTCCAGTATCCGTACGAGTATTTCGTGATCCTGAGCGGCGATCAGCTCTACCGGATGGACTTCCGCGAGGTGCTCAAACAGCACATTGAGACGAAGGCGGACATGACCCTCGCCACGATCCCGGTGGGCCGCGCGGCGGCGCAAGAGTTTGGCCTCATGCACACCGACGAGACGCGGAAAATCGTGCGCTTTGAGGAAAAGCCGAAAGACCCCGCCGTGCTCGACGCCATGCGCATCCCGCCGGCGCTGCTCCAGGAACTGGGTCGGCCCGCCGATGCGGAGCTGTTTCAGGCCTCGATGGGCATCTACATTTTTAACCGCGAGGTGCTGATCAAAGCGCTCGACAACACTTTCGTGGATTTCGGCAAGCACGTCATCCCGGACATGCTCCCGAAGTTCCGCGTCCACGCCTACGTCTTCCAAGGTTACTGGGAGGACATCGGCACGATCCGCGCTTTCTTCGACGCGAATCTCCAGCTCACCAATCCGGTGCCGGAGTTCAATTTCTTCGACACCGTGACGCCGATCTACACGCACGCGCGCTTCCTCCCCGCGAGCAAGATCAACGGTGCCAACATCCGCCAGACCATCCTCTCCGACGGGTGCATCATCGACGACGCGCACATCGAGCGCGCGGTCATCGGCATCCGCAGCTACATCAAAAGCGGCACCACCGTGCGCAACAGCATCATCATGGGCGCGGACTTTTACGACGCCGACCAGGCCGCGCGCGGCAACACCCCCGAGCTGGGTATCGGACGGAACTGCGTCATTGACCACGCGATCATCGACAAAAACGCGCGGGTCGGCGACGGCGCGGTGATCACGCCGGATGGGAAACCAAAGGATTTCGACGGGCCAAATTTCTACATTCGCGATGGCATCGTCGTCGTGCCCAAGGGCGGGGTCATCGAGGCGGGCGCGTGGATTTGAGTGGATGCAGGATCGAATTTCTGGTGGACGGCGCGCGCGCAACCCGCGCTAATCCTTTCCCGAAAAGCGTGCGCTGGACTGGGTGGAGAATTCTTCTCGGACAGCCTGCACCTTCCTCCTCAACCTCCATCCCTATGCCAATCATCCGCCGTCTCACCTCGGGCTTGCTCAGCCTGTTTTTCGTCAACGCTTTTGCCACCATCTCGGCGGCGGACATTCCGGCGGCACCGCCGTCCGCGCCCGTGGCCGTGCAGGATTTCAAGGAGCCGATCCGCGTGGCCTGCGTGGGCGACAGCATCACCCAGGGAGCCGGGACTCAGGGCGGAAACTCCTATCCGGCGCAGCTCGGCAAGATGCTCGGCGAGAAGTGGAAGATCGGAAATTTCGGCATCAGCGGAACGACCATGCTTAAGAAGGGCGACAGTCCGTATTGGAAGCAGGGTGCGTTCACGAACGCCCAGGGCTTTAAGCCGAATGTCGTGATCATCATGCTCGGCACGAACGACACGAAACCGCAGAACTGGAAGAGCAAGGACGACTACGCGGCGGACTACCGGGAGATGGTCGAGACATTCCTGAAACTGGAGAGCAAGCCGCGCGTTTATGTGTGCCGGCCGTGCCCGGTGATCGCGAATGGCAACTGGGGCATCAATGAGCCGAACGTGCTGGAGCTGATCCCGGTGATCGACAAGCTCGCGGCGGATTTGAAGCTCGGGGTGATTGATATGCACGCGGCGCTGGCCGGGCGCGCGGAGCTGATCCCGGACCGCGTGCATCCGAACAACGGCGGTGCGGAAGCGATGGCGAAGGCGGCGTTTCGCGTGCTCACGGGCCGCGAGTTTGCCCCGGTGAAGTAGCCAGCGCGCGGCCCGATGAGCAAAGTGGTCGTCGCCGGTTGCGGGTTCGTCGGGCTGGCGACGGCGCGGTTACTTGCGGGCGCGGGGCGGGAGGTCGTGGGCGTCACGCACTCGGAGGAATCCGCAGGGCTGCTCCGCGGCGAGACGTTTTCCGTGGTCGCGTGTGACATCACGGATCGTGCAGCGCTGGCGGCGTGCGGGGAATTGGGCGGAGCGGGCGTGGTGATCCACTGCGCGAGTTCCGGGC
>CAYQBV010000303.1:0-5609 GCA_964415705.1 uncultured Chthoniobacter sp.
GGTGATCGCGCCGAGGATGCGGACGGCGAGACCGGGGCCGGGAAAGGGCTGGCGCAGGGTGACTTCTTTCGGCAGGCCGAGCTGGGCGCCGACTTCGCGGACTTCGTCTTTGAACAGCTCGCGGAGGGGCTCCACGAGCTTGAGCTTCATGTTCTTGGGCAGGCCGCCGACGTTGTGGTGGCTCTTGATCAAGGCGGCGGGGTTGCCGGCAATGGCGACGCTTTCGATGACGTCGGGATAGAGGGTGCCTTGGGCGAGAAACTTGAAGCGGGTTTTGGTTCCGGCTTTGGTCAGCGATTTCACGGCGTCGTCAAAAACGCGGACGAATTCATTGCCGATGATTTTCCGTTTGCGCTCGGGCGACGTGACCCCTTTCAACCGGCCGAGGAAGCGCGCGGAGGCGCGGACGGTCTTGAGGCGGATGTGAAAGTTGTCGCCGAAAAGGCGCTGGACGGCGTCGGCTTCGTTGGCGCGGAGGAGGCCGTTGTCCACGAAGACACAGGTGAGCTGGTCGCCGATGGCCTTGTGCAAAAGGGCGGCGGCAACGCTCGAATCCACGCCGCCGCTGAGGCCGAGGAGGACGTGATCTTTGCCGACCCGCTCGCGGATTTGCGCGCAGATTTGCTCGATGAAACTGCCCATGGTCCAATCCATTTTGCAGCCGCAGATTTCGTAGAGAAAATTGGCGATCAGTTCCTTGCCGCGCGGGGTGTGGGCGACTTCGGGGTGAAACTGCAGGCCGTAAAATTTCTTCTTCGGTTGCTCGATGGCGGCGAAGGGTGAGTTGTCCGTGGTGGCGACGGTGCGGAAGCCGCGCGGGAGTTTGGTGAGCTTGTCGCCGTGGCTGTTCCAGATGTCGATGGCCGCCGGGAGGCCGCGGAACAGCGGGCAGTCGCGCTCTTGCACCGCGAGCGAGCCGCTGCCGTATTCGCGCCGGGCGCTGTGCTCCACTTTGCCGCCGAGGTGGTGGCCCATGAGCTGCATGCCGTAGCAGATGCCGAGGATCGGCAGGCCGAGATCGAAGATGGCGGGATCGGGCTGCGGCGCGTCCTTTCCATAAACGCTGGCGGGGCCGCCGCTGAGGATGATGCCGCGCGGCTGGAGGGCGGCGATTTCTTGGGCCGGCAAATCGCAGCGCACGATCTGCGAATAGACCTGGCACTCGCGGACCCGCCGCGCGATGACCTGCGTGTACTGCGAACCGAAATCGAGAATGACGATGCGCGAGACCGCACCGGGTGCCGGGGAGCTAGTTGCCGACACGGGTATTCTCGCGGATGACGGGATCCCCCGAACGGTCAGGCTCGGAGAGGGAGCCCTGCCCGGTCACCCCGCGCTGAAATTTCTCGGCGGGATTCGGCTTCGTGGAATCAGGTGCGACATCGGTTTCGCAACCGCTCAGCAGGACGCCCGCACCGGCGAGCACGATCGAGGCAAAGATGACTTTCATGCGCGATGTAAATAGCGCGGCGCGGTTTCATGGGAAGGTAAAAATGCCCGCACCGGCGCGATTGCGCAGCATGCGCGGCTACGGCATAAAAACAGCCCGATGATTCCTGCGGACCTTCTCCTTCACGCGTATCGCAGCGCGGTCTTTCCGATGGCCGAGCCCGATGGCGAAGTCTCGTGGTATTCGCCGGACCCGCGCGCCGTCATCCCGCTCGACGAGGGCTTTCACGTGCCGCACGGATTGCGCCGCACTTTGCAAAAAGGCCGCTTCGAGATCCGGGTGGACGCGGGCTTCGAGGCGGTGATGCGCGCCTGTGGGGAACGCGAGGAGACGTGGATCAATGAGGAGATCATCGCCAGCTATGTGAACCTCCACCGACTCGGTCACGCGCACTCCGTGGAGGCGTGGCAGGATGGGCGGCTCGCCGGCGGTCTCTACGGCGTGGCGCTGGGCGGCGCGTTCTTTGGCGAGTCGATGTTTCACACGGTCACGGATGCCTCGAAAGTGGCGCTGCACGCGCTGGTCATGCGGCTGCGCGCGCGCGGCTTTTCGCTGCTCGATACGCAATGGCTCACACCCCACCTCGCCACTTTCGGCGCGCGCGAAATCCCCCGCCGCGAATACGCCCGCCGCCTCCGCGCCTGCGCGGACGCGCCGTGCCGGTTTCTGGACGCCCCGCCGGCGTGAGCGGCTTCGCCTTCCCCGAGGCGATGAAAGCCGGGCGGTGCGCACCGCCCGGCTTTCTCCCACGATGAGCTTCGGAGCCACCACTACGAGAACTCCGAACGCCCGCTTCCCAGGGACCAACGCCAATCAGCCCTGGAAAATGTAGCTTGGACTTTAGTCCAAAGGAACACGGGGCAGTTGGACCAAAGTCCAAGCTCCTTTCCGTGCCTCACGCATCACGCCGTCTCCGGTTCAGCACCCCGAGCGCGCCGACGAGCAGCAGGCCGAGCGTGCCGGGCTCCGGCACAGCGGCGGTGCCGCCAAGGGCCGGGCCTTTACCTCCACCACCGCTAAAGGCCCCGGAGGCGACCCCGCTGGTGAAGGTCACGGTCGCACCGGCCCCGATGGTCAGCGAACTGAGTGTTTGGCTCACGCTGCCAAACTTGAGCTTGGCATTGTCGGCTACGACAACAGTCGCCGTGCCGTTCGCCGGAGTTGTGCCGAGTTCCCCATTCACGTTGAGCGTGCCAGCGGTGACGGTGAGGCCGTCGTAGGTCTGCGCCCCGTTAAGGGTTTGCACGCTGGGTCCGACCTTTTCCACGGCGGCGCCATCGAGCGCGGTGCTTGTGATGTCGCCCGAGAAAATCGTCTCGGTCGTGCTCAGGCTCGTGGGATCGCCGATGGTCAGTGTGGCCCCGCTCAAGACCACGGTGTGGCCCGTGGTGTTGCCGGGCGTCGGATCCATGTCGGCCAGCGAGGCGACCTGCTGGGAAACCGCGTTCAAATTCAGCGTCGTGTTCGAGTCCAGGACAACCGGTGTTTTGATTGGCAGGACATTGCTGCCCGCGCCCGCGGGGACACCCACGACTTCGAGTTCCCGGTAGCCGACCGCGCCGTTCTCCTGACCGCCGAAGTTAAAGCGCACCGCATAGACCCCGGCGGCCAGCACGCCGCCGGTGGATGTCAGATGGGCGAGTCCGGTATCGGCATTGGCCTCGAAATTCACCGCACTGCCGGAGATCGGCGTGAAGGTCAGCGGAGCTCCCACGGTCGAGATGCTGATGTTGTCGAGGGTGATGTTCTCGCGACCGTCGTCGTTCCAGCCGGAGTAGATATTGATCGCCGAAAGATTAAACCCGAGCGCGGAGGCGGGGAGGGTATAGGTAATCGTGGCATTATCACCCACATAATAGGTGTCTGGATTGCCCGTGGGCGTGGCGCCATTGGTGAGCAACGAGATGGGCCCCGTACCCTCTCCGCCCTCCGCGCCATTCGAATAGGCCGACGGAACCAAACCGAGGATCAGGTTGTTGGTTGCCGCGCTGAAAATCGGGTTGCTCGTGGTCGTGTAGCTGGCCGAGCCCACGGCGCCCGCGGCCGTGCCGCCCAGCTTCAGCGCGCCACCACGGATGACGGTGGCACCCGTGTAGGTATTGCTTCTGGCCAGCGTCAGCATTCCAATCCCGGTTTTGGTCAACCCATCATCCTGCGGCACTGAGTTATCGTGTTGCAGAGCCATTTTGACAGTGATGTCGAATCCATTGCTGTCAATCACTGCGCCACCACCATCCCTGACGTTTACAGACGTTCCGGTGGAACCGGTTAAAAAATCGGGGTTGGCGGCCGTCGCTTTGAGTGTGCCACCACCCAAGTTTAATGAGGCATTGGTGGCCAGGGTAATTCGTTCGGTGGCGATGGTGCCGGTGCTGAAAACATCAACCGTGCTACCGTTGACTACCGAGACTTGTCTGGAATTCAGCGGCCCGGCCACATACAAAACACTGCCGGCTTTGACTTCGGTCAGCGTGGAGACCGTCAGCCCCGCCGGCGCGGATTGCAGGAAGACGGTGCTGCCGCCTTGCACCGTCAGATTTGCAACGGTTTTGGCGCTGGCGGGTCCGGTGACATTGAAACCATCGATGACGACGCTCGAAGTCGCCACAGGTGCGGAGGCGATTTGCGTCAGCCCGTTGATGGTGAAGGTTTTGGCCACCTTGGCGATCGTCCCGGACCAGACCTGCAAGTCCCAGTTCGGAGCATCATCCCAAGTGGTTTGATCGCCATTGTTCGTCCAGTTGACGGTGCCCGCAGGAGTCGTGGCTTGAAAGACGGGGTTGTTCGCCGGGTCGGCACCCGTCCAGGTCATAAAGGTATAACTTGGCGCGACCGTCGCGCCGGGATCGACCGATGGCGAGAAGGCCACATTGGCAGCAATCACCGGACTGCCGGTAATATTGATCTCGCCGCCGGTGCTGCCGGCATTGAGAAACCAATTGATCGCGGAGCCAGTTTGCAGTGTGACACCAGTGGCTCCGGTGATCGTCATCGTGCCGGAGCCGTCGCTGCCCGGCTTGATCACGCCGCCGCTATTGACCGTCAATTCGCCAGCGAACGTGCCGCTGCCGCGGACGGTGCTCCCATTGCCGGCAATGACGGTGCCGTTGACCGAATTATCATTGGTCAACAAGCCGTCGGCTCCAAGGGTCAGGGAAGCCAGTGTGGTGTCGAGCACGCCGGTGCCGCTGACGGTGATGGTGGGAGAAGCCAGCGATCCGCCCGTCCCGATGGCTAAAGCGCCGTCCGACACGGTGGTGCTGCCCGAGTAGGTGTTTACCCCGGAGAGGGTCTGCGTGCCGGAACCGGATTTCACCAAGCTGACTTTCTTGGTCGCACCGTCGCTGATGACGCCGCTGAAGCTGGTCGTGCCAGCGCCACTGAGGGTGAGCGTGACATTCTCCGTCCCCGAGTTAGTCACAAGCCCCCCTCCGCCGCCGTCGTCGGCCAGCGAAGCCAGTTCCTGCTGCGAGCCGCTGAAGTCCAGCGTGGATCCCGAAGCAATGGACATGGCCGTGGTCACCGGCAGCAGATTTGTCCCAGCGAATTGGACCGCAAAGCGACCGGCGTTGGCCGCCACTTCCGCGAACCCGATCCAAGTGGCTCCACCGTCGGTGCTATAGGCCAGACCATGTCCGCCGCCAAAGCCGCCATTGACCGGACCCGCGCCACCACCGCCCTGGCCGACGCGCAGATCCACGGCATGCCAGCCGGGCGTTAACGAGTAGTCGGCCGTTGGTGCATCGCCCCAGTTATTGTCATTGATCACATCGTTGCCATCAATCCGGATCAGGCCGAAGTCATCGAAGTCCTTGCCGAACTTATAGGTCACGGGACTATTGGACGGGTTGTAAAAGAATCCCTGATAACCAAAGGTGGTATTGTCGGCCCAATTAGGAAATACATTGCTTCCGTTGGTGCCCGTCGCGTCGGCCCACCGCGCCGAGGCTTGGATGCTGGTGTGCGGGACGGGTGACGAAGAATCGGCACCGTTGCTGTTGCTGACGAGGCCCTCGTAGAGTCCGCTGACGACCCCCTCGATCTTCAGCGTGGCCCCATTGATGACGCGGGTCGCGCCCGTATAGGTCTGGGCCTGCTTGATGATGACCGAGCCCCCTTTCGCCGTCAGGCCGCCATCACCGGCATCGTGCGTCCAGAC
>CAYQBV010000304.1:0-5593 GCA_964415705.1 uncultured Chthoniobacter sp.
CCCGCACCCACGGTCAGGGTGTTGCCCCCGCTGCCCGCCAGCGTCACCGCCCGCGTCTCAGGTGAGGCCGCCGCGTTCACCGTGAGGCTGGCGATGGACATGCTGTCGCCCATCGTCGTGCTGCCGGGATCCGTCGGCGTGGCCGGGTTGCCGGCGGAGAAAAAGACATTCGTCGTCGCGCCGGGGACGAGCGGGGTCGGCGTGCCGATGTTATCCGAGGCCCAGTTGCTCGCGGTCGAGCCGTTGGAAGCCGCCCAGTCATTCGGGCTGCCACTCAGTCCGCCCACCCAGAAGGCGTTCGCCAGCGGCGTCACCGCGGCGATTTGCACCGTGATCGCCGTGGCCGTGGCGGTCGGGGCGCTGACGGTGAAATTGGCGGCGTTGAAGATATTGCCGAGCGCATAAGTGGTGCCCACGTCCAGCGTGCTGCCCACGCCCGCGGTGAGCAGCGTGTAAGTCCCCGGCGTCCGCGCACCGAGGCCGGGAATGCCAAAGACATTCACCCGAATCGCCCCCTCCGTGGGCGTGACCGCACTCGCGACGGTGATCTGCGCGCTCGTCGGCGCGGAGCCGATGGAGCCGCCGATGGTCGTGCCCACGCCGCTGTTGAGGATCAGCGCGTTAATGGCCAGCGGCGCGTCCGTGGCCCCGCGGTATTCAAAGCCCGCGCCGGTCGCGACGGTGACATTAGCCGCCGCCGGCACCGCGCCGGTTCTGCCCGCGATGAAGGTGCCGCCGGTGACGTTGACCGTCGTGCTCGTGAGGCTGCCAGTGACGCTGAGCGTGCCGCCGGTCACGGTCGTCGTGCCGGTGTAACTGTTGGTACCCGCCAGCGTGAGCGTGCCGGTGGTGTTTTTGACAAATTTACCGCCCAAGCCGGAGAAGCCGTCCCGGATTACCCCAGGAAAATTTCCCGCTCCAACGGTTAGTGTTGCCGAGCCGAGCTGGACTAAGCCGGTACTCGCACCAAGGAGAGAGCCGATCGTCTCGTTATGGTTGTTCAACTGCATGCCAGCGTAAAGATCGCTTCCAAGTGTATTTCCCTGGCCGTTTACGGTCACGGAAGCCGTGTCCGCGATCTGATTGGGTTGAAAATAATCCAACGAACCAGTTCCGTTTTGCACCACATCGCCGCGCACGGCACCATCGATCCCGGGGGAAACCAGGCTCTTGTTCAGAACCAGATAGACATTGTCATTTACCGTGGTTAAACCGGTATAGGTATTGGCAGCGTCGGTGTTCGGGTTGTCGCGCCCATCACCCATGATATAGGCCGTGTAATCCTCGGAACTGTTGAAGGTCATCCCACCATTGCTGATCACCCCGTGCAGGTTGACCTCTCCTTTCGGAGTAAGGCCATTGAGTGTCCTGACACTGCCGTTCAAATCCATCGGGCCTACAAGGAAGATTCTTTGGGTCCCGGCGGACGGCGCCGCCACGGTGAAATTCGACTGCACGGAAATCGGGTTCACCAGCGTTGTGCCGGGCGTGTTGCTCCCGACCGTCACATTTCCGCCGGCGGAATTGATGGTCAGCGTGCCTGAGCCAAACGCGGCATTGGCTTCGACAAAAAGCGCTCCGCCAGTCAGCAGTGCTTCGCCCGTGTTCAATGTGCTGCGCGTGAGCGTCAGCCGCCCCGAGCCCGCCTTCGTCAGTCCGCCGGAGCCGTTGTCGAATTCCCCGGTGAAAATGGTATTCCCCGTGCCCGCCACGGTCAGGCGGTTCGCGCCATTGCTCACGGTGCCGCCGAGGGTGAAAAGGTTCGCCGAGTTGTTCGTCCACGTCTGCGCCGCACCCACGGTGATTTTGGGATTCAACGTCACCGCCCCGGCCCCGGCATTGATCGTGATGCCCCCCGCACCGGCCACGGTCAGCGTGTTTCCCGTGGTGTCCTCCAGCGTCACCGTCCGCGTCTCCGGCGCGGTCGCGGCGTTCACCGTGAGGCTGCCGATGGACATGCTGGAGCCGAGGCTCATGCCCACCGGGCTGGTCGGCGTGGCCGGGTTGCCGGCGGAGAAAAAGACGTTCGTCCCGGCGCCGGGGACGAGCGGCGTGGCCGTGCCGGTGTTGTCGGAGGCCCAGTTCGTGGCCGTGCCCGTGGAGAGCGACCAATCACCCGGGCCGATGCCAAGGCCGCCCACCCAAAACGCGTTCGCCAGCGGCGTCACCGCCGTGACCTGCACGGTCAGCGTGGTGGCCGTGGCCACTGGCGCACCGACGGTGAAATTCGTGGGGTTGAGGATCGTGCCCAGCGAGTAAGTGGCATCCGTGTTCAGCGTGCTGCCCAGGCCCGCGCTCAAGAGAGTGTAAGTGCCCGTGGCCCCGGTGGCGACGCCCGGCACTGCGAAGACATTCACTTTCACCGGACCCAAAGTCGGGGCAACCGACCCCGCGACCAGGATCTGCGCCCCCGTGGTCGTGGCTCCGATCGAGCCGCCGATCGTCGTCCCCAGCCCGCTCGTCACCAGCAGATCGCTCAGCGCGAGCGGCGTGTTCGCGCTCGCGTGGTATTCAAAACCGCCGCCCGTCACGCTCACCGCCGGCCCACCCGGCAGCGCGCCGCTTTTCCCCACGAGCAAAGTGCCGCCATTGACCGTCACGACGGTGCTGCCCACGCTGCCCGTGATCTCCAGCCGCCCGGCATCCACGATCGTCTCGCCGATGTAGGTGTTGTCGTTGGAAAGAATCTGCGTGCCCGTGCCGATCTTGCGGATGCCCAGCACGCCGCCAGAACTATCAATCGTGCCGCCGAAACTGCCCGAGGCATTGCCGCTGCCGACCGTCAGCGTCGCCGCTGCCAGGATGCTATTCACGACCCGACCGGAGGTGAAGCCGCCGTCGTTCAGCCCTCCGATGGTGGGGTCATTGCCGGCGACATCGAGCGTGGCGCTGCCCCGGACGATGAAGGTCGAATTCGGACTCAGCGCGCTCGAGATTTGCGCGCTCAATTGCCCGTCACTGAGCGTGGTCGTGCCGCTGTAGGAATTCGTCCCTCCGAGAAAGAGCGTGCCCGCATTGTTTTTTACCAACCCGCCGGTGCCGGTGATCGCACCGTTGAGCGTGATGTCATTCGTCGCCACCGCCGTCAGGGTGTTCGCCCCCAAAACGATGTCGGAATTCACGGTCAGCGTATTCGTGTTCGCGTTGAGATTCCGGTTTCCGGTGAGCGTGATCGTGGCGAAGGAGATCGTCTGCGCGTCGCTGGTCGAGTTGTTCGTGATGTCGCCACCCAGCGTGATGCTGTCGCCCACGCCGCTGCCCGTCAGGGTAAAGGCACCCGCCGAGGCGTTGAAGGTGAGGCCCGCGACACTCGGCTGGGTGCTGTTCACCGGGATCAGCCGCAGCACCCCGCCGAAAGTCAGCGAACTGTTAAAGTTCGGCGGCGTATTCAGCCCCCAGTTGGCGTTCGTGCTCCAAAAATCATCTGCTCCGCCGCCGTCCCAGGTCTGGTTCGCGGGCGCGAGGGGCGTGAGCGCGGTGAGGGCGAGGAGCGCGCCGATGGATTGCGCGAGGATGGCGGGGCGTTTCTTTTTCATGGGCAGGGTGGGCGGTAAGGCGTCCGGATGGGACGGGGGAAATGAAGCGGCGCTTTGTCGCCCCTCGTCATCCGTGCGTCAAAAAAAATCATGCAGCTTCCGTGCTCGGCAGCCCGCGATGCGGCAACGTTCGCGGTCGGGGAAACGGAATTTCCCGGCGAGGTGGGCGCGCGGTTTTGGCGGTGGCGGCTTTCAAGGGAACCGCTGAGACACCACTGCGCGGACATTCGCTCAACGGATTTCTGCCTTCCCTTTGGCGTCTTTCGCCGCCGCGCGGAGGCTGGTGGCATCGAGATCGAGCGCCTTTTGCGGAATGATCTCCGCGTCCTTAAAAGCCTCGCCGAGCGTGGCGCGGAAACTCTCCGCGTGACCGGCGATGACCACGCTGGTCGCCCCGCCGCGCAGATGTTCGCGCGCGAATTTCTGCACGGCGGCGGCGGGCACCGCGCGCACGTCGGCGGTGAAAGTGGCCAGCGTGCCGAGCGGCAGATCCAGCGCCGCGAGGCCCGCGAGGCGCGTGGCGATGCCCTCGTTCGTCTCCAGCGAACGGTCGAACGCACCGGTCAGCGTGCTCGTGCGCGGGGTCAGTTCGGCGGCGGGCACCGGCTCCGCGCCGAGGCGGTCCAGCTCGGCGCGCATCAGCGTGGCGACTTCCGGCCCGGCGGAGTTTTTCGTCTGCGCCGCAGCGATGAACGCGCCGCCCGCACGCCGCGCGCCGAGATCGCTCGCAGCGCCGTAGGTCAGGCCCCGCTTCACGCGAATCTCCGCGTTCAGCCGCGCGCTATAGCCGCCGCCCAGGACGGAGCTGGCGACGAGGCCGGGGAAATAATCCGCCGCCTTCCGCGCGACGGCCACTTTGCCCACCACGACCGCGGCCTGGCCGGCGTTCGGCATGTCGATGATGACCACGCGCGACTGCGCGGGCGGCGCGCTCGCCGCCGGCGCAGGCAGCGGGACGGCGGGATTTTTCCAATCGCCGAAAAACTCCGCGGCCCATGCTTGACCCTGCTGCGCCGTGACGCTGCCAACGAAGATGAGCACCGCGTTGTCCGGGCGGAACCAAGTCGCGTGCAGCTTCACGAGCTGGGTTCGGCTGAGACGCGCCACGCTCTTCGGCGTGCCGCCGAGCAGATGTCCGTAGGGTCCGTCGCCGAAAATCACCCGCGCTGCCGCGGCCTTCGCGAGCACGCCCGGCTCCTCCATTTTCACGCGCAACTCATCGAGCGTTTCCGCCCGCAGCCGCTCGACCTCCGCCGCCGCCAGCGCGGGCCGCCGCACCACGTCGCGCAAAATCCCCAGCGCCGGCTCGGCCTGCGTCGTCATGACGGTCAGCTTCGCCGTCGTCGCGTCCCACCCCGCACCCGTCGCAATCGACCCGCCGAGCGCCTCGATGGCCTGCGCGAGTTGCGGCGCACTGCGTTTGCCCGCACCTCGCATCAGCAAAGTCGCGAGCATTTCCATCGCCCCCGCACCCTCCGCCGGATCGACCTCGCCGCCGCTCTTCACCACGAGCTGCGCCGAGAGGATCGGCAAACCGGGCCGCTCGACCACGATCACCCGCAGCCCGTTCGCCAGCGTCGTCTCCACCGGCTCGGGCAGCTTCACCGTCCGTGGCTCGCCCGGCAGCGGCGGATTTTCCAAACCCTCCTGCGCATGCGCCAACGCTCCCAACATCATCAGCAGCGCCCCCAATAAACCCGTCATCCTGAGCGCAGCGGAGGCTTTGCGCAGCGCAGTCGAAGGACCCGCAACTTTTCCGCGGGCGGAGGCGGGGGGCGGGGGAAAATGACGAATGAGGAATGTCGCATGACGAAAGAATGACGAAGCCCAAACGCCCGGACGCGCCGCGCCCGTCGTTCCATTCGTGTTTCGGAATTCACTCGTCATGCGACATTCCTCATTCGTCATTTTTTCCCCTTCATCGCCTCCGGCAGGTACTCCAGCACCAGCCGGTTTTGCTCCGTGAAAATCCCCCGCAGCACCCGCAGCACGTCGGGCGCGGACACTGCCTGCAAACGCCCGAGTTCCGTGTTCACCCGCGCGGCGTCGCCGAGCAC
>CAYQBV010000305.1:0-5576 GCA_964415705.1 uncultured Chthoniobacter sp.
CAGTCCCTGCGTGAGCTGCGTCCGGGCCGATGCGCTGTCGCGGTATTGCTCGGCGGTGCGCCCGAGCAGCTCCCGGCGGACCTGTTCCAGCCGCTGTTCCATCTCGGTGTCGTTGGCGAAGTTCAACTGCTTGAACTCGTCGATGAACCGGACCAGCCGGTTGAGCGTGCGCTGATGCACGCCGGTCTCGCCGGTCTGGATGCTGTGCAGCATGTCGTCGCACAGCTGAGCGGTCTGTTCGCGCAACGACGCCACGCACTCCGACACGAACGTCTCCACGTCCGCCCGGATTTTCGCGCCGGCCGAGGCCACCGCCTGTTGCCGGGCCGCGATGAGCTGCTGCTGGTCCGCCGCCGTCACGAGGTCCACCCCGAGACGTTCCGGCACCGCGATTTGGAACAACTGCTGGTCGAACCCGAACGAGCGTTCCAACCGTTGCACGGGCGGGAACGACGCCTCGATGGTGGCGACGAGCCGCTGCGGGTCTTTCACCAGCTTGCGGGCCATCGTGAGCCATTCCTCGATGGCATCCTCCCGGAGTCCGCCATAGCGTTCGATGAACTGCTGCTTGGCCTGCCAGAACTCGGCTTCGAGTTCCCGGAGCTTCGCCGTCACTTCAGCCAGCCGGGCATTCGGGAGGAAGTGCGCCAGGCCGTTGAGGAACGGGAACGTGTTGGCTTCGACGAGCGCATGGGCGCGGCTTTCCGCCAACGCGAGCGCGGCCGTCGCGTCTTTGGGGAGGAGCCGTTTGTGCCCGAGCGAAATCAATCGCTCGGACACCGAGGAGGTTTCCAGCCCGATATCTTCCGGGCGGAGCCGTTTGCAGCCGCGCCAGTATCGGACCGATACGCTGAGAAGAACCCCTTCACGCGTGAGCACTTCGAGCAGATGAGGATTGGGTGCGTTCATAGCGGTTCAGGCGGTGGGTGGAACAGGGCTCGTCCAGACCGGGCCGCAGAACCACTCTTTGAACTGTGGATAGCTGTGGATGGCGCCCAGGATGGCCATGGCGATGATGAGGTAGGGCAGTCCATACCAGACGGCAAAGAGGACGGCGAGAACGAGACCGGAGTAGATGAGGATGTCGACAGTGTTCATGGATGATTCCTTTCGAGAGATGATGAGCCGGACACCACACGGCGTCCGGCCCGGTTGTTGTTGGTTTCGATTTTACAGCTGCACGCGTTGCAGACTGCGCAGCGTGCGGCGCACGGACTCGGTTTCCTGGGCGATGGTCCGGCTTTCCTTCTCGGCGGCCTTGAGCAGGCCGCCGGCGTTGTTCACCTGCGCGGCAAGTTCGCGCAGGGTGCCCCGGATGGTTTCGAGATGCTCCACGGCGGAGCGAAGCGCGGACGGGCTGGCTTCAGTCTCGCCGTGGACGGGCGGTTGAGTTCTTGGAGCACTGGGATGGGTTGCTGGCATGGGATTCCTTTCTTCCGTCGGGTTTTCGGACGGCGGCACGGACGGGGGCGTGGCCGCTGTGGTCTCGGGATGAGAAGGGGAGACCGCCGCTGGAGACGTGGGCGGTGGTGAGCCGGGTGGTTCGGTCACGGCGGACGAGACTTCACCCATGACGGCCACCACGAGCCGGCGTCCGCCCTGACGAAACACCAGCGGGATGGCGGGAGCGCGCAGCTCGATTTCGTTCAAACCCCAGCGCAGGGCTTTCGTGAGGTAGAGGCGGTTGAAACGGACGCACCTGGATTTGCCCTGCACGCTGGCGGTGGCGATTTCGACGGTGGTCCAGGCTTCCCGTTCGCTGGCCCGGCCTTTGAGCCAGAACTTTCCTTCGCGCACTTCGAGCATGACCGCCTGATTGGTTTCATCGCTGACCGGGAGGCGCGGAGACGATTCCAGCAACTGCGCCACGCCGCGTTCATCCAGGACAACGTGGGTGAACTCTTCCTGTCGCGTGGGGGACACGGTGCGCCAGTCGGGATACTCGCCCTCGATGGTCTTCGTGAGAAAGGTCCAGCGGGCCGAGGCAACCTGCACCCACGCGCGTTCCTTCCCGGCGGCCGGACATAGTCCGAGCGTCCAGTCGCCGTCCGCCGCGAACGCCGGCCAGAGCAGGAACTTCCGGCCCGGGACGATCACGGACTGCTTGAGATCCAGCGTGAACGAGTTGGCGCAGTAGAGATGCCGTCCGTCGGTGCCGACCAGATAGCTGCCGCTGCGTCGTCCAATATCCACGTAGGCACCGTTGAGGACCGGACGGGATGATTCGCTGCCCGCGCAGTCGAGGGCTTCGCGCAGTGACCGTTTGAACGCATCGTCCACCGCCGAGGCGGATTCGATGACGGGCGGCTCCTTGGGCCAGTCGTCGCCATAAGGCACCTCATAGGATTTCTCGACCGGGCTGAGACCGATGTAGTAACGCAGCGTCACCCGGTCTTTCTCGTCCCGGGTCAGGTGAAGCCGCTCCTGCGCCGGGCAGGTTTTGACGAGCTGTTTGAGGGCGTCCAACGGGACCACCACCGTGGTGGCCGGCCCCGCCTGCGGCTCCGTCGTCCGGTAGGTGAGGAACGAGTCGAGGTCCGTGGTTTGCAGGGTGACCGCTCCGCTCTGGCTGCGGGCCACCCGCACGGCTTGCAGCACCGGCAGATGACTGGATTTGCTGACAACTTTGTTCAGGCCGGCGAGCGCAGTCTTCAACTCGTCCACCGGCAGTTCGATTGTTTGGTTCATTGGTTTTTGTTGGGTTGTTGGGTTGTTGGGTTGTTGGGTTGTTGCGAAAACGAAAAGGCCAGCCACGTCGCTTGGGGCGTGGCTGGCCGGGGTGGGTGGAATGAGACGGGCGGAGGCCCGTCTCCGGGGGGGGCTAAGTCCTGAATCCGAGCGCGAACGGCCGGACCTGGCTGCGATGGAGGAGGATGGTCTTGAGTTCGGCGCTCACGATTCATCCTCGTCGGCCGGTTTGTATTTGAGCTGCGCCACCGTGCATTCGCGTTCGCTCACATCCGAGCGCGGGCCGAGATACGTGGGCTGATAGAGACAGCCGCTCTCCGGGAACGCATACAGGTAACGCACCTCGACCACGCTCCCGATGACGGGCACGCGGTCCGTGGGCGGAATCGTGACGTTGCCCGCCGCGACCCGTTGGCTCCCGTCGCGCAACATGAGTTCCACGCTCCGCTGGGCGTTTTGTTTTCCGACCACCGCCGAGAGGCTCGCGTAGAACTTGTGTTTCAATTGCGAACCTCCGCTGTTGGGCCGGCCCGGTGTGTAGGGCGCATCGAGCCGCTTGAAGACGATGCCTTCCTTGCCCTGGTGGAACAGATGTTCCAGCCGGTCATATTTCTCGTGGGCGGCATACGCGGTCGTGACGTAGTGGATGTGCCGCTGCTGACCGGACATCAGCAGATTGAGCAACGCGGTCAACCGCTGGCGATACGGCAACGACCGCTGGTCCTCACCGTTGAGTTCCAGCAGGTCGAAACTGTGGAGCGAATCCCCCACCGCTTCGCCGTCCAGGATGAAGTCACCGGGGATCGCGTGGGCCGCCACCGTCACAGGTGAAGGCAACCCGACGAACAGTCCCTTGCGATTGATGCCGTGGATGGCTGCTCCCTGCTTGCGCACCAGCATCCGCCGGCCATCGAACTTTTCCTGCATGGCCCATTGGTCGTCCGCGACGAGCCGTTCGATTTCATCGTCGTCGGCTGCATTGAGCAATTGCGGTAGCAGGCCCGAGTCACTGCGTTCCTTGTCGCTCTGTCGATACGGCGTGCCGTTCTCGCCGGGCGTGTAGCCCTTGGCGGTCTTCTCTTTGACGAGCTTGTCGAAGATGCGCCGGGCATCCTGATAATCGACTGGCACGTTCGTCTTGGTCCCGGTGTTGAAGGTCGCGCCTCTGCGTCCGTAGGCGACGTTCACGACGAAGCGTTCGCCCGCCGGTTCAATGCCGCACTGATACACTTTGTCGGATGCGCCCTCGCGGTAGTAGAGCGTGATGCTGTCTGGTTCTATTGTGGTCATGGTTTTCCTTTCTGGAAATGAAACGAGCCGGAGACACCTGCGGCATCTCCGGCTCGTTTCGAGTTGGGGTTGGTTCAGTGAGGTCTAGCGTGGTTGCGACTGAGGTGGTCGTTCCTCTCCCGTCCAGGCGCGGCATTCGTTGAAGTATTCGCAGAACGAACACGCCAGTCCCGGCGATGGCACGAAGTCCTTTCGCGCCACTCCTTTCAGATACGACTCGATGCCGCGAAACAGCCGGCTCTGCTGCGTTTCCGTCATCGGGTCGAGCGGCGTGATGATGACCTTCGGGGTCTTGAGCTTCACCAGATGGTGCAGCTCCACGCCGCCCTCCCGCCGCCCGGTCGTTTCACGATACAGGATGGAGTAGCAGGAGGTCTGGCCTTCGTGCAGATGCGCGGCCTTCCCGGCATCGGGCGTCTTGCCCGACGTCTTGAAGTCCACGATGCGGCCACCGGCCCGCACCAGGTCGATGACGCCAATCAGCGTCGGCAGCCCATGCCGGGACAAGTCAGCCTCGACCCTGGCCTCGACGGCTTCGGGCTGCTCGTCGGCTTTGATCGGCGTTTCAATCCAATAGTTCTCCAAGACGGCCCACGCGGTCTTGCGTTCGGCTTCCTCTTCACCGTCCCAGCGGATGACCGTGCCTTTCTGCAGCTCCGGCCACTGCTGGTCGAACACCCCGCGAAACCGTTCCGTGCTGAACGGCTCCTTCCGCCAGCGCCCCAGGTTCCACGCCTGCAGGACCGCATGGACCACGCTGCCGACGTGCAGCGATGGGGTCGGTCGCTTTGACAATCGCAGCACGTAGCGGAAGTAGAACTTCAACCGGCACTGCTGCCAGCAGCCGAGCCGTGATGCCGAGATGGTGCGTTGAAGTTCCGCGATGGGGTCAGGCCGTGGCGTCAGCTTCAAGGTCGGGCATTCCCCCAGGGCGTTCATCGCGCCCTCCCGGCCGGCTGATAACGTCCGTTCGTGCGCCGCTGACTTGGGCCGGACCGTCCGTTCCCGCCATGCTGGGCCAGCAGTTCGTCGATGAGTCCGGACGCCTCCAGCTTGTTGAGCTGCTTGACCGGTTTGCTGAAACGGTCCTGCGCCAGCTGTTCGACCACCTTCTTGTCGAGCTGATGTTCCTCGACGATTTTCAGGACAAGTTCGCGCTGCTTGTCCGAGCAGTGCCAGGCGTCCTGGCCGGTGTCTCCGTTCGGGGCGGCCGCTTTCGCAGGCGATCCGGGCAGGTAGCCGGTCTGCTGGAGCTCGCTGTCGACCGAGCATTGCAGAAGTTCGTAGAGCCGCTTGGATTCGGCCTCGACCTGATTGAGGTCTGAGAGCTCCGTTCGTACCGTCACGGAGTACTGATGTGACGAGTAGCCAGGGAGCCCGAGCTTCTTCGAGTAGTTCGCTTCGAGGGTGATGGCCATAAGTTGCCTTTCGTGAGTTGAGGGTTTGAGGGTTTGAGTGGTGAGACGGAGCCGTAGTCGAGACGCCCTGCCGGAGGGTTTGGGGCGTGGAGCGGAGAGCAGGACAAGACGTCGGGATGGAGTGCGACATCGATGGTTGAGGGCATGTGTGCCCTCTCCGCCTGTGACCACCCGCCGTCT
>CAYQBV010000306.1:0-5566 GCA_964415705.1 uncultured Chthoniobacter sp.
AACGGCCGCCTCGGCAACAACAGCATCGCCCTCAGCGCCGTCCCGATCCAGATCGCCAGCGCCACCCCGTGGGCCAGCCTCGCCTGCGGCGGCGGTCACACCCTTGGCGTGAAAACCGACGGCACCCTCTGGGCCTGGGGCAACAATGCCAACGGCCAACTCGGCCTCGGCACCACCTCCCAGAGCCTCATCCCCGCCCAGATCGGCACCGCCACCGACTGGGTTGCCGCCACCGGCGGACTCAGCCACACCTTTGCGCTGAAAACCGACGGCACCCTCTGGGCCTGGGGCCTGAACAGCAACGGCCAGCTCGGCGACAGCACCACCACCCAGCGACTCAGCCCCGCCACCATCGGCAGCAGCCCCGCCTGGGCGCGGCTCCCCGCCCGGCTCGGCGACCAGTTCAGCAGCCTCCTCACCCGCGGCGGCAGCCTCTGGACCTGCGGCGACCGCAGCTCCGGCCAGCTCGGCCAGCTCGACCCCACCGTCCCCAACCGCGCCTGGCCCGCCCGCGCCAGCCAGAGCTTCAGCCTGCCCGCCCTGCCCCCCCTCGCCGTCGGCCAGCCCGTCGCCCTCGCCGCCACCTCCGGCAGCCAGCTCCCCATCAGCTACCGGCTGACCGGCCCCGCCACCCTCAGCGGCGCCACCCTCATCCCCACCGCCCCCGGCGTGATCGAAGTCATCGCCTGGCAACCCGGCGACACCCACTGGTCCACCACCGAACCGCTGCGCCAGGCGCAAACCGCCGTCGTCCTCAGTCCGCTGGCCGCGTGGCAGGCGAGCCACTTCGGCAGCGCCACCACCGACACCGGCGCCGACGAGGACTTCAACCACAACGGCATCAGCAACCTGCTTGAGTTCGCCTTTGGCACCAACCCCGTCACCAGCACACCCGGCTCGCTGCAATACAACGGCACCTTCGCCGGCGGCGGAGCCATCGCCGCCACCGGCCAGCCGGTCACCGCCGTGGAAAATCCCCTCTCCGGTCCGGTCTATCGCGCGCTCTTTGTGCGCCGCAAAGACTTCGCCACCGCCGGGCTGACCTACACCGTGAAGTTCACCGAAGACCTGCAGGGCTGGACGCCGAACGGCGCGGTGCCGGCGGTGCTCGCGGACGACGGTGTCCACCAAATCGTCAGTGTGCCCTTCCCCACCTTCCTCGACGGCAAGACCACCCGGATCTTCAAGGTCGAAGTGACGGTCGCTCCGTAGCCGGACGCCGCGCTTTTCCCCGCGCGCCCGCACCGGGCCGGCGGGTGAAGTGAGGTGGACGCACCGCTTTGCTCACCGGAAAGCCGGCACCGCCGCCGGGCGGGCAGCCGTCCCGCCGGGATTGGTTTGACGCTGCGCTTCGGAAATTTTCTAGGAAAACGCCGGTGCAACGCCCACGCTAAAGGCACTCGAGATCGCGCCTTGAATGTGAGGCGCTCCATTTGGTGCGACCATCGGCGGTGCGCGGCCCGCGTGAGCGGTGCGCGCCGTCTGGGGGGCAATCCACGCTCGATCCGTTTCACCTTTGAATGCCCATTTCCTCATGCCCAATTCCGTCCCATTGCAGCCGTCGCCCGCCGAGTTCCGCGAGCTGGCGAAACGCGGGAACACGATCCCGATTTATACCGAACTCATCGCCGACGCCGAGTCGCCGGTTTCCGCGTTTCAAAAGATCGACGAGGGCGGTTACTCGTTTCTTTTTGAGTCGGTGGAAAAGAGCGATCAGGCGGGGCGCTACTCATTTGTCGGCGCGCAACCGCGGCTGACGTTCGAGAGCCGCGGGCGGACGATCCGCATCGTGGAGGATGGTGTGGCGCGCGAGTTCGAGACCGCGCGCGATCCGCTGCACGAACTCGAAGTGCTGATGCACCGCTTCACTTTCGTGCCGTCGCCGGCTTTGGAGGATTCGCGGTTTGCGGGTGGGGCGGTCGGGTATCTCGGTTACGACATGGTGCGGTTCTTCGAGCCGACCATCGCCGCGCCGCCGCCGGATCAGCTCGGGTTGCCGGAGAGCTTCTTCTTCCTCGCGGAAACGGTCCTCATTTTCGATCACCGCACGCGCCGCCTGCGGATCGTGGCCAATGCGTTCGTCGAGAACGATCCGGACGCGGCCTACGCCCTGGCCGCGAAAAAGATCGCGGCGCTCGCCGCGAAACTGAACCAACCGACGCATCTCCCGCCCATCTACGTCGATCGCGAATCGCCGCCGGTCACGCCCACCGCCAACACCACGCGCGACGAATACCTGCAGATGGTGTGCGACGGGATGGAATACATCCGCGCGGGCGACATCTTCCAGTTCGTCCCGTCGCAGCGGTTCGAGACGGATTACACCGGCGACGCGCTCACGCTCTACCGCGCGCTGCGTTTCGTGAATCCGTCGCCCTATATGTTTTGCATGAAATTCGCGGGGCAGTTCGCGCTCGTGGGCAGTTCGCCGGAGGTCCACGTCCGTGCGATCAATGGGCGCATCGACATCCGGCCGATCGCCGGCACCCGTCGCCGCGGGGCCAACGCCGCCGAGGACGACGCCAATGCGACTGAACTCCTCGCCGATCCGAAAGAGCGTGCCGAGCACCTCATGCTCGTCGATCTCGCCCGCAACGATGTCGGCCGCGCCGCCGAGTATGGCAGCGTGCAGGTCAGCGATTTCATGACCGTGGAAAAATACAGCCACGTCATGCACATCGTCTCTAACGTCCACGGCACCCTCCGCCCGGACCGCACGGCCTACGACGTGATGCGTGCGACCTTTCCCGCCGGGACCGTCAGCGGCAGCCCGAAAGTCCGCGCCATGCAGATCATCAACCAACTCGAGAAGAGCAAACGCGGCGTCTATGCCGGAGCCGTGGGCTACTTCGGCTTCGACGGCCACAGCGACTCCTGCATCGCGCTGCGCACCGTCGTGCTGAAGGACGGCAAAGCGTTTGTTCAAGCAGGCGCCGGCATCGTGGCCGATTCGTCACCCGAGTCCGAGCATCAGGAGTGCGTGAACAAGGCGATGGGGATGATGGCGGCGATCGCGAGGGCGAAGGGAATTTAGGAAGTAAGATTTAGGATTTAGGAAGTGGATAAAGCCGAGCTTAAGACGAGGACCAAGGCGTTCGGTTTGCGCGTGCTAAAACTGGTCCGCCATTTGCCGCGCGAACTGGGTGCAGGCGTGGTCGGGAAGCAACTCATCCGCAGCGCGCTGTCCGTCGGCGCCAACTACCGCTCGGCCTGTCGCGGGCGATCGCGCGCCGAGTTCCTCGCCAAGCTCGGCATCGTTCTGGAAGAGGTCGACGAAAGCGCCCACTGGCTCGAAATCATCATCGAAGACGGCATGCTTCCCGATGCCAAAGTCTCCGCGCTCCTCCGGGAAGCCAACGAACTCACCGCCATCTTTTTCACCGCAACGAGTAGCGCCCGCGCGCTCAAACCACTTCCTAAATCCTAAATCTTACTTCCTAAATTCTCATGCTCCTCGTCATCGATAACTACGACTCGTTCACCTACAATTTGGTGCAGTATTTCGGCGAGTTGGGCGCCGATCCTTTGGTCAGGAGAAACGACGAAATCACGCCTGACGAAATCGCGGCGCTCAACCCTGAGCGCATCGTCATCTCGCCCGGGCCCTGCACGCCCAATGAGGCGGGCATTTCGTGCGAGGTGATCCGCCGCTTTGGTCCGACGATCCCGCTGCTCGGCGTCTGCCTCGGGCACCAATCCATCGGACAGGTTTATGGCGGCGAGGTCGTGCGCGCGGGGCGGCTGATGCATGGGAAAACCTCGCCCATTCTGCATCACGACACCGGGGTATTTGCCGGCCTGCCGAATCCCTTCGATGCCACGCGCTACCACTCGCTCCTCGTGAGGCGCGAAACCTTTCCCGCCGCGCTCGAAATCACGGCTGAGACCGCCGAGGGCGAGATCATGGGGCTGCGCCACCGCGAGTTTCCCATCCACGGCGTGCAGTTCCACCCGGAGTCCATCCTCACCCTCTGCGGCAAGCGCCTGCTGCAAAATTTCGTCGCGCTTTAGTTCGTATTTCGGGAAAGGCGCTTCCACTTAAAAAGCGGACTCCGGCTACTGCACGGCATATCCTCCCCTTCGTTGTGGATGCGGTAGGCCGCTTGGATTTCTTGCAGAGGCACTTCCTCGCCCGCGGCCATTTGCTCTACGAATGGAACAAACCATTCGCACTTCGCTTCCGCGCACCTGCGCGCAAGCCAATCGGGTGGCTCATCTTCGATTTTAAGCGTCTTAAGAACTCCGTTCAACACAACACTATGGTAAATGTAAGGACGACACTCAAGCATCCGACTATGACTTAGGGAGCAGCCTTCTAAGTGGCGACTTATTCCAATTGATACTGCGATCAATTGAGGCCACTTAGTGGAAATCAAAAGACCGTAGCCAATACATAAATAGTCATCGTAGGGACGATGCACAATTCTGATAAGACATGCCGAGTCATTTAAAGTCCAAGAATGTGGCGCAAGTGGCTCTTATCCCAGGCTACGTTCCCCGTCTCAAAATTTACTGGATGTACTGTAAGTTGTACTTTTGAGGTGAATTGCGAGGCTCCCCCCACTGCCACACACGGGGTTGTCTTGGAAATCATCTCCAACATTACAGATGGTCGCTTCGCTTTACGGCCACGGGCTTTTGCCTTCGATATAGCTTAACATTTGCACCACTTCGTCGCTGTCTTGCGCGTCGTCCAAGGGACGTAAAATCCTCAATTTTCCTTCGGACTCCCATTGGTTCAAACAAGCTATGATCGTTGCTAGATCATTGCGGCCATAGGCAAGGATCGTCTGCTTGGTGATGTTTGTAATCCTGCTGCCCAGACATCTTTCAATACCCGCCACTAACACTTGTTTATTTGCCTCGTTCATATAGCCGGAGGATCAAAATAGATGACAAGGAAAAAGTCCCTGCGCAAAGGTGTCTCGCGAAACCTAACGAGGCCATGGAACATCCTTCGAAATAAATGTGCGAAAACGAACAACCTCGGCCGCTGGATTCTTCGGATCTAGCGGTTTAAGCCACTCGATCCGACCTTCTTGCTGCCATTGGGAAAGACAAGAATTAACAAGATTCCAGTCTCCGGCGGCAGCGTTCAAAAGATACTTTAGCGTTAATACAGGTTCACCTGACTCCATCCATTTCTCTATCGAACCAACAAATACTAGGTAGTCGACGTCTTTTTTTTTCATATTGTCAAAACTGACCGAATGGCTTGTAGGTCACAATTGGTTCTGTCCCATCTAAGAGCAGCTGGTTGCCTCCGCCTGGTAATCCAAGATTCGGGAAATCACGCGCAGCGGGTTCAAAGAACTCCGCAGCATCGTTTAATCCCCGTCCAATACGAAGCTTGTCTTTAATGGGCGCTAGATCGAATTCGATACGACCCACATATTCGCTAGCAGCCTGCGGAAGCTGAAGGGCGTTTTTTGCAGCTTCACCGCTTCCGTACGCACCCTCTAAAGTAAAGTACTGACCTTCACGAACTGGATGCAAAGGTAATTTGCCACCATTGGCAGCGATTTGGTCAAGTTCAAACTGGGTCACATAACGGTAGCCTTTTGCC
>CAYQBV010000307.1:0-5515 GCA_964415705.1 uncultured Chthoniobacter sp.
TGCTCGTTGCGGGCGGGGTGGTCGGCTGGAGTGTTGAGGGCGTCGAAGCAATGCCACTCGGTCTCGATGTCGGGGCCGTCGGCGAGGGCGAAGCCCATGCGGCGGAAAATCTGGATGGCGCGGTCCTGGAGCTGGGTGATGGGGTGGAGCGAGCCGGGGCGCGGGGCGGTGCCGGGGAGGGTGGCGGCGAGGTCCGCGAAGGCGGCGGCATCGGCGTTGGCGGTGAGGGCGGCGTGGCGTTCGTCGAGGGCGGCGGTGACGGCGGTGCGGGCTTCGTTGAGGAGTTTGCCGAGGCGGGGCTTGTCGTCTTTGCTCAGGCCTTTCATGCCTTCGCTGAGGACGGAGATGCTGCCGGAGCGACCGAGGTATTTGATGCGCGCGGACTCGACGGCGACCTCATCGGTGGAGGCGGCGATTTCGGCGAGGGCGGCGGTGCGAAGGTGGGCGAGTTGGGTGTCCATATTTTTAAAGGCGTGATGAGTTTAACCGCAGAGGCGCAGAGGACGCAGAGTTTCGCTGAGGAAAATCTGCAACGGCTTGCTCATTTTCCAATCTTTTCTCCGCGCCCCGCGGCGTCCTCTGCGCCTCTGCGGTTAAAAAAATGCCAGGCTAAAAACAGCGCAGCCTCGAACACGCGGGCGCGTTCGAGGCTGCGGAAAGAGGTTTTCGTGAGCGGTTGCTTACGCAGCCTTCTGCGCGGCGTCGCGTTTCGCGTCGAGCGCGGCTTTCGCCTTGTTGAAGATGGCGGTGAAGGCGGCTTCGTCGGTGACGGCGAGGTCGGCGAGGATCTTGCGATCGAGCTCGATACCGGCGGCTTTGATCCCCTCCATGAAGCGGGAGTAGGTGAGTCCCTGCGCGCGGGCGGCGGCGTTGATGCGCTGCTGCCAGAGCATGCGGAAGTTGCGTTTGCGCGTTTTCCGGTGGGCGGTGGCCCAGTGCTGGGCCTTATAGACGGCGTCTTTCGCGTAGCGGAAGAGCTTGGACCTCCGACCGCGGTATCCGCGGGCGAGATCGACGACTTTCTTGCGGCGCTCCCGGCTGGCGGGAGCATTAGTGGCGCGTGCCATAGTTTATAAAAACCCGGTTGCCCGGGCCTCCTAGTTATTCAGCGAATTGTTCTTTTGGTTGATGATCCCGCCGACCTCATTCGCTGAGGCACCCCGCGAGGCGGGGCAGGTGGCGGGATCGGGTGGGCCGCGGGCGCGAAAGCCCGAACCCAAAGGGCTAGGCGAACGGGAGCAGTTCCTTCATGCGATCCCGCTGGGTGACGTGGATCTCGCCGTCTTTGCCGAGCTTGCGTTTGCGCTTCGAGCTTTTGCTCGAAGCGAGGTGGCGCAGGCCGGCTTTGCGGCGCATGAGTTTGCCCGTCCCGGTCACTTTGATGCGCTTAACGGCGGATTTTTTCGTCTTGCGACGTGCAATGGATCGAGGCATGGGGCGGCGAAAGTAGCGGGCGAAGTCGAAAGGGCAAGGGGCTTTTTGGGAATTGTGTCACGCGGCGCAGACGTGCGGGTTCACGCGAGCCGCGGGTGGATTGTTTGCCAGATTTCGCCCTCCAGCTCATGGACCGTGCGGGCGCCGTCGAGGAGGTGAAAGCGGGGATCTTTCTCGGCGGCGAGGGCGAGGTAGCCGGCGCGGACGGCATCGAAGAAAGCGGCGGACTGGCTTTCCATCCGATCAGGCGAGCCGGCGCGGGCGGCAAGCCGGGTGCGGGCGACGGCAGGGTCGAGATCGAGGATGAAGGTGATGTCGGGGAGGCAGTCGCCGACGGCGAAGCGGTTGATGGCGGCGACTTGGGGCGGGGCGAGGCGGCGCGCGACGCCCTGATAGACGGTGGTCGAGTCGAGAAAGCGGTCGGCAACGACGATGGTGCCGGCGGCGAGGGCGGGGAGGACTTTTTCGCGAACGAGTTGGGCGCGGCTGGCGGTGAAAAGAAGGAGTTCGGTCTCGGCGCACATGGCGTGGCCGGCTTGGGAAAACTGGAGCAGCTCGCGGAGTTGCTCGCCGATCTCGGTGCCGCCGGGTTCGCGGGTCAGCAGCACGCTTTTGCCCAAGCCGCCGAGACGCGCGGCAAGGTGCTGGATTTGCGTGGACTTGCCGCAGCCTTCGCTGCCCTCAAAGCTGATGAAAAGGCCTCGCGTCATGGGTGGTGGCACGGTCCGCGTGGCGTCTCACGGACGACCCGACGCTGGCCCGCAGTGCCCTACTTGACGATGACCGTGGGGCTGCCGTCGCGGGTCGGGAGCGGCGGTTCGACGGGGCCGCCTTTGGAGCTGACGACCCGCTGACTGCCGCGCCGGCCTTGCTGGACGAAGTCGTTGTTGTCGCCAAACTGTGCCCACGGGCCGCTCGGCACGTCGCGGAAATCGACGAATTTCCAGTCGGTCACGTCGGTGCCGCTGAGGCCGAGGTAGTCGCGGATGGAGGGGGAAATATCGAGGCCGGCCCCTTGGTTGAGGTTGGGCTTGGGGCGCTCGTTGCCAAAGACGTACTGCCAGTGGTCGGTGCGAAACGGGCCGCAGTCGCTCCACTGGGCGTAGCAGATTTTGCCCGCGCTGTTGCGGACGGCGACCCAGCGGTCGCGGCAGACGGACTTCCCTTCGCGCTGGAATTCCTCCCGGAACCACGGGATGACGAGCTTGGACTCGGGCTTGGTGGTGCCGCTGGTCACGTCATTGTAGGGCAGGGCGATGTAAAACGGGTTCTGACGCGGGACGAAGTTCGCGGGGATGTAGCCGCGGCGAGCCCCGGGATTCGGATTGTCGTAGCCGCCGAAGCTGGTCTGCCAGTTCACGTCCCACGAGCTGCTCACGTTGTGGACCGGGTTGTTCCCGCCGGCCGCCTCGCCGACCCAGAAGGTGGTGGTCACGATGCGGGTCTTCCACGGGTATTTCCCCGAGACGCCGAGGGCGCGGGAGCTGGTCGGGACGACGACCTGCGGCTCCATCTTGAGGATGGCGCTCTCCCGGAGCTTCATCGCGTATTTGGCGAAGTCGGAGCTGCTGGAGTATGGCGATTGGGCCGAGGCCCCGGCGGTCAGGACGACGGCGGCGGTGGCGATGATTCCTCGGAAAGTTCGTTTCATAATCAGGAATGTGGGCGGTACCGTTAGGCGCTGGCGGGTGGTCGGTAAAGGGGAAATTTGCGCTGATAGCCCGGTTTTACAGAGGAAATACAGAGAGAGAAACCGGGATCGGCAGATATCTAGAGCAGCGGGTGGGCCAGCGTCGCGGTTGGCTTCCGGAGCGGCACACTCCCGGGGCTCTCGGGGACGTGGGCTACCGCCGGAGGACCGTGGCGCGGCAGAGGCTGGGGTCGGCTTCCGGGTGGTCGAGGGTGTAGTGGAGGCCGCGGCTTTCTTTGCGGAGCAGGGCGGAGTCCACGATCAAGGCGGCCACGGTGGCCAGGTTGCGGAGTTCGAGGAGGTCGGTGGTCAGCTTGTAGCCCCAGTAAAACTCGGCGATTTCCCGCTCCAGATTGCGCAGCCGGGCGGCGGCGCGCTGGAGGCGTTTGTCGGTGCGGACGATGCCCACGTAGTCCCACATCAGCCGGCGGATTTCGTCCCAGTTGTGGTAGATAACCACCAACTCGTCCACGGCCACGGCGTCGCCGCTGGTCCAGGCGGGGAGCGCGAGGTCGTCGAGCGCGGAGTCGGCGGCGGGCGGCGGCTGGCCGGCGATGGCCGCGCAGCAGCGGTGGGCGAGGACGCAGGCTTCGAGGAGCGAGTTGCTGGCGAGCCGGTTCGCGCCGTGCAGCCCGGTGCAGGCGACCTCGCCGATGGCATAGAGCCCGCGCAGCGAAGACGCCCCATTTTCGTCCGTCTGCACGCCGCCGCACTGGTAATGCGCCGCCGGGACGACCGGGATGGGCTGCCGCGTGATGTCGATCCCGAGTCCGAGGCACGTCTCGTGGATATTTGGAAAGCGCTCGCGCACGAACTCCGGCGGCTGGTGCGTGATGTCGAGATACACGCAGCGCGCGCCGGTCCGCTTCATCTCGGCGTCGATGGCGCGGGCCACGATGTCGCGCGGCGCGAGTTCCTTCCGCGCGTCGTATTTCTCCATGAAAGTGCGGCCCTTCCCGTCGATCAACCGCGCCCCTTCGCCCCGCACCGCCTCCGAGATGAGGAAACTCCGCGCCTGCGGGTGAAAGAGGCACGTCGGGTGAAACTGGATAAACTCCATGTTCGCGATCCGCGCCCCCGCGCGCCAGGCCATGGCCACGCCGTCGCCGGTCGCGATGCTGGGGTTGGTCGTGTAAAGATAGACCTTTCCGCAGCCGCCGGTCGCCAGCACCACGCGGTCGCTGCGCAGGGTGGCGACCTCGCCGGTGGCCTCGTCGAGCACGTAAGCGCCGAGGCAGCGGTCGGTGCTGGCCAGGCCGAGCTTGCCGAGGGTGATGAGGTCCACGGCGATGTGATTTTCGAAAACGGTGACGGTGGGCGCGCGCTCGATGGCGGCAAGCAGGGCGCGCTCGATCTCGCGACCGGTGAGGTCGCGGGCGTGGAGGATGCGCCGTTTGCTGTGGCCGCCCTCGCGGGCGAGGTCCAGCTCGTGCGAGCCGTCGGGCAGCTCGCGCTCGTCGAACGCCACGCCAAACTCGATCAGTTCCCGGATGCGCGCCGGGCCGTCCGTGACGATGCGTCGGACCACCGCCTCGTCGCACAGCCCGGCGCCCGCCTCGAGCGTGTCTTTCACATGCAGCTCGAACGAATCCTCCGCGCTCGTCACGCTCGCGATCCCGCCCTGCGCCCACGCCGTGTTCGACTCCGCCCGCGCCCGTTTCGTGACGATCGCCACGCTCCCCAGCTCCGCCGCTTTCAGCGCAAAACTCAGCCCCGCGATGCCGGAGCCGATGACGATGAAATCGAAGCGGGTCATCGCAGCCACAGGTTGTCGATCAGCCGCGTCTGGCCAAAGAAAACCGCCAGCGCGAACACCGTGCCGCGCCGCACCTCGCGGACCGGACGCAGCGTGTCGGCGTCGGCGATTTCCACGTAATCGGGGTGGGCGAGGGGAGCGGCGGAGAGGGTTTTCAAAATGAGCTGGCGGAGTTTTGCGGCGCGGGTCTCGCCGGTGTGGAAAGCGGCCGACGCCGCGCGCAGCGCGCGCCGCAGCACCGGGGCCTGGGCGCGCTCCGCGGCGGTCAGGTAGCGGTTGCGCGAACTCATCGCCAGCCCGTCCGCCTCCCGCACCGTCGCCACCGGCACGATCCGCACCGGCACGTTCAGGTCGCGCACCATCCGGCGGATCACCGCGCACTGCTGGAAATCCTTCAGCCCGAACACCGCCACCTCCGGCTGGGTGATCTGCAACAGCTTCAGCACCACCGTGCAAACCCCGCGGAAATGCCCCGGTCGCGCCGCTCCGCAGAGCACCGCCGACACGTCCGTTTCATCCACCAGCGTGGAGTTTCCCGTCGGATACATCGCCTCCGCCGTCGGATGAAAAATCACGTCCGCCCCGTGCGCCGCGCACAACATCCGATCCGCCGCAAACGGCCGCGGATACCGGGA
>CAYQBV010000308.1:0-5480 GCA_964415705.1 uncultured Chthoniobacter sp.
CTTGAGCAAATCCGGATCATCCGCCTCCAGCCCCAGCGCCGCGTAATCCGTGGCCGTGGCCTGCCGCTGCACCCCCGTCAGCCACAGATGCGTGAAACCCATCGCCCGCAGCGCGCCCAGCGCCGCATCATTGATGTCCGCAAACTTCCCCACGCCATTCTCCGCCAGCGTGCCGTTCGGCTTCCGCGTCCCGTTCACATTGCCGAAAAGCCGCGGGAGCAATTGGTAAATGCGGATGCGCGAGGTGGAGGGGCGATTCATCGGAACGCTGGATTAGCGCTTATTTTGATCTCAGCCTCGATTCCAAATCTCTCGGGGCAACAAAAACAAAAGCCCGTCCTGCTTTCCGCTGCTCAAGAAGTTTCGCCTTCGCTAAACCGAGCAAATCAGATCGCGCCGTCGCATAGGTCACAGCCTGGCGCGCTCCATGTCCGGCAATGTTGTACGCGAATCCCGTGTGTCGCAGCGCGTGCGAGATGAGAGCCTGCTGGCGATGATTGATCTCCGGGAATTTTTGCAAGGCATGCAAGCAGGCGCGCGTTTCCGACGACTTGCGCGCCACATAGTCGTGCAGCTCTTTCAGCGCCCGCCGGATGATCCCGGCCTGATGGATGATGAAATAGGTCAGGTCGTTTTCATCCGTCTCCGTGTGCAAGAGAGCCGTGCCGTATTGAGCGGGCGCTTTGCGCAAGAATTGGGAGATGGAGATGAATTCGAACAACCAGTAGCCTGAATGGAGCATCTGCCAGTAGAACAGCGCCCGGGCCGTGCGGCCATTTCCGTCCACGAAAGGGTGGTCGTAGGCGAGCCAGAAGTGGAGAATGATGCCGCGAACGACCGGATGAACAAAAGTCCCCGCGGGCTTTCCGTTGGCGAAGTCGCACATCGCCTGCAAGCGCGCCGGCAGCTCCTTCGCGGGAGGCGGAGCATGAAAAATCTGCCCCTCAATGTTGGAAACATGGATGTCTTCGTCGTCCCGGCGAAATCGTCCTCCTCCGTCCGGGAGGTCGAGCGCGCCTTCGGAAATCTCCCGGTGAATTTCCAACACCATTTCCGGCGTCAGTGGTTGCGTCTTCAGTTCACTGATCCGCTTCATCGTCACGTAATTGTTGACGATCATCCGTTCTCCGTGGTCCCGGGGCTTTCTCCCTTCTGCGAGCATCTTCTTGGCGACTTCGCGCGTGGTTGCAGCTCCTTCGAGTTGGCTGGAAGTGATGGCCTCCTCCATCAACGAACGCACCACGTAGCGATCCCGCTGTTCGGCATTCGTAACCTGTTCAGGGATTTCGACGAAGGTTCCACCACCCCGGTCAATTTGATGTAGGAGATCTGTCACCAAGTCCGGAACATGAAAGTGAAATGCATGCCCTGCGGTATCTTGGAGAGCGATTGTTCGGCCACTGGATCGGCGGTGCATCTTCAAACCCAACCACCATTCCTCGTGGCATAATCCCTCCGGTGGCGTGCGAAATCTGAGTTCATCCCAATGAAAGTAGCGGCCTTCGCAGGTCGGGCCTGAAACCGATTGCAAAAGCGTCAACAGCCGTCCTGATCGTGACGAAGTGGCGAAAATTTCCTGAAACGAAGGCGGTTGTTGCGGCAGTCTCATACCGAAGTATTAACCAACTATTAAATCAATTTCCATTAATAGTTCGCTGATTTTTCAAACACGCTTCCTTTTGAACACTCCATATCGACATACCGCCTATCTCTGCATACATCCTGTTGTAGCAGTTCAAATTGGCTCACGGTGAAAATGCTCTTTTCCCGCCGATCACCGTCTCCACCACCCGCACGTCCCGGATTTCCATCGGCGGAATGGTGAGGGGGTTGCGGTCGAGGATGACGAAGTCGGCGAGTTTGCCGGGTTCGAGGGAGCCGCGGTCTTTTTCCTCGAAGTTCTGCCAGGCGGCTTCGCTGGTGATGGTGCGGAGGGCGTCCATGACGGAGATGGCTTCCTCTTTGCCCAGCACCTGACCGCTGGAGGTGACGCGGTTCACCGCCGCCCAGACGAGGAGCAGCGGGTGGACGGGGGTGACGGGGGTGTCGTTGTGGATGGTGCAGCGAAGGCGGTGACGAAGCGCGCTGGCGAGCGGGGAAATCCGCTCGGCGCGCTCGGGGCCGGAATCAAACGTCACAGCTTCAGTTCAGCTCGGACCGTTGGTGACTCGGCCTCCTGGCGACGGATGAAATCCCCAAGCAACGGCACGGCGAACGAATACCTTCCGTGGCGGTTTTTATAGACCAAGCCATTGTCCGCGAGCTTTACGAGAATTTGGTTCACATGCGACGCGCTGAAGGGCTTGGGCAGCTTTTCTTTCGATTTCTCGACGACCTCTTGAACTGTGAACTCATCATCGCAGTTCGGGAGTTGCGCTACCATCGTGAGCAGGACTCGCTGGCGGTCGGTCACACGGTTCCAGCGACCGGCGAAGAAATCGGAGTCGAGTTTCCGCACCGTCTGCGCCACGGTGACGACCGGGTTTGGCTCCCCACTGGCCTTTTGCTGGAGATAGGAGTCGAACATCTCCCGACACAGAAACTGAATGAAATAGGGATAGCCGCCGGAATGTCGGATGATTTCAGACACCGCCAGTTCAGTGAATTTCACGGGACAGGCCTGCTTTGCGATCGGCTTCAAGATCGCATCCCTGCTCTCTGCATCATCCAGGCGGCCCAGCGTCATGACATGAAACATGCGTTCGGCAAAGGTGCGCGCCTCGACCAATTTCGGAAACAAGGTGGGCAGCCCGGTGAAAACCAGCATGAACGGCAGTTCCTTTTTTTGGATCGATTGGAAAACGTCGAGCAGCAGTGAAAGTGGATACTGGCTGGCTGCAGCCTGGTCGCTGAGATTCTGGGCTTCGTCGTAGGCGAGAATGACCCCGCGACATTTGGTGGTCCGAAGGCAGGACCAGACCAGTTCGAGCACGGCTTTGAGCTTGTCCGAAGCCAGGCCGGGCGTCTGGTCATAGACATGCCGCAACAGAGCGAAGTCCAGATACACGGGTTCTTTCTCGGCTCGCGCCACAAAACCAATCCGGCGGACTTCGGATTCGGTAATCACGAAACCGGATACCAGCGGAGCCAGGTCGGCGAGAATCCGAATCCCGATGTTTTCCTCGCTGACGCTGGCCGATTCCGACAAATCCGTACCGGCCCACAGCCATCCGCGTTCCACGGCGATCGGCTTAAAAGTCTCGAGGAGGACCGTCTTCCCTACACCTCTCAGACCGGTTAGAACCAAATTGGTCATCACGGGGTGCTGGTCGAGTGAACTCGCAAACTCACGCTTTTCCTCATCGCGACCTGCCAGATACGGCGGCGGATGTCCGGCACCAGGGCGGAAGGGGTTGGAGAAGGGGACGCTCATGATTTAGAAGGAATTAGAATACACTGTGTATTTATACAGCTGTCTAAATTTATGCAATATGCTTTTGGCGGCTAAATTCTCAACATTTACAGCGTGGACATGCTCACGCCGCCGATGAACGTCTCCACCACCCGCACGTCGCGGATTTCCATCGGTGGAATGGTCAGCGGGTTGCGGTCGAGGATGACGAAATCGGCGAGTTTGCCGGGTTCGAGGGAGCCGCGGTCTTTTTCCTCGAAGTTCTGCCAGGCGGCTTCGCTGGTGATGGTGCGGAGGGCGTCCATGACGGAGATGGCTTCCTCTTTGCCCAGCACCTGACCGCTGGAGGTGACGCGGTTCACCGCCGCCCAGACGAGGAGCAGCGGGTGGACGGGGGTGACGGGAGTGTCGTTGTGGATGGTGCAGCGGAGGCGGTGCCGGAGGGCGCTGGCGAGCGGGGAAATCCGCGGGGCGCGATCCGGGCCGAGGAAGATGTCGCGATGCCGGTCGCCCCAATAGAAGACGTGGCCGACGAAAAACGATGGCGAGACGCCGAGCTGCGCCATGCGGGCGAGCTGATCCTCGCGCGCGGTCTGGCAGTGCTCGATGCGGTGGCGGGCGTCGGGCCGCGGGTCGGCATTTTGTGCGGCGGCGAAAGCTGCGAGGATGTCGTCGATGGCGGCGTCGCCGTTGCCGTGGATCGCGAGGCGCAGGCCTTTGCGGTGGAAGTCGGTGACCATGCGGATGAGTTCCTCGCGCGGGCGGGCGGGGTAGCCGCGGTAGTCGTCCTGGCCTTTGGGTTGTTGGAAATAGGGCGCGCTGAGGTAGCCGGTGTAACCCTGGATGGACCCGTCCTGGCGCAGCTTCACGCCGGTGAGGTGGATGCGCTCCGCTGGTGCGCGCAAAGTCGGCGTGCGATCCGCCACGCGACCGGCGACCAAGGCGGAGATGCGTAGCCGCAGCGCGCCGGACGCCACGGCTTCGTCCAAATCCTGCAATGTTTCCGGCGTCGCGCCGGCGATCACCGCCGTGGTCACACCCTGCGCCAAATAACTCGCCTGCCCTTTGCGAATCGCCGCCTGCCGCTGCTCGGCGGTGTAGCCGGGGATGTGGATGCTCACGAGCGCCCCGGCCTCCTCAAAGACGCCATTGGGTTCGCCGGTTTGCGGGTCGAGGCGAATGCGCCCCCCGCGCGGTTGCTCGGTGGCCTTGGTCACGCCCGCGATTTCCAGCGCCCGCGAATTGGCCACGCCGAGATGCCCCGAGATATGCACGATCCAGATCGGATGCCGCGTGGAGACGCGGTCGAGGTCGGCGCGCGTGGGGTGGCGCGCTTCGGCGAGCAGCGTGTCGTCGTAGCCCCAGCCCACCACCCACGCGCCCGCCGGAGTCGCATCGGCCTTGCGTTTCAGCGCGGCGACCAGCTCGTCCATCGTGCGGATCGCGCCGATCGGCGGGCTGTTCAAATCCACCTTGGACAACTCATTCAATCCCGAGTCAGGAAAGTGATCGTGCGCCGCGTAAAAGCCCGGCAGCACCGTCCGCCCGCGCAAATCCACTTCGGCAAACCCCGGTCGCAGCTTCTCCGTCACCGCCGCCTTCGTCCCCGCAGCCACGATGCGCCCCTCGCGCACCCCGAGCGCCTCCCAGACCCGACCCTCGGCGTCCATGCTCATGATCGATCCGTTGAAAAAGAGGTCGTCCGCCCGCGTCCCGGAAACGGTGAGCAGGAGAACGAACCAACTCCGCAGCAGGAATCCGACGGCTGGGCTGATCACGCGGGCCTCGGCCATAGATATGCGACCATTTTCACAAGGCGAAGAGTGTGGGCAAATGCGTGGTCCGACAAGCCGCGGATGTCATCAAGAAATGCCTTGCCAGACGCCCGCCCGCCCGCCATCTTCCCGCGCTCTTTTCCAGAGAAAAGACCCTATCGTCCAGTGGTTAGGACACTCCCCTTTCACGGGAGTAACACGGGTTCGAATCCCGTTAGGGTCACCTTTTTAAGCCACGCGAGGCCAGTGACTTACAAGGAATCGTCTTTTCGGGACTTGCTTTTTCGGACAGTTTTCGGACAGTATCAGCGCAATTACGCGCATGAAAACGAAATCCGAAAAGTTCCCGATCA
>CAYQBV010000309.1:0-5472 GCA_964415705.1 uncultured Chthoniobacter sp.
CCCGCGATCCGGGTAACCCTGGCAGGTCATGACGCAGAACAGCAGATCGGTCGGGCTTGCCGCAGCCGGTGCGGTTTGAAACTCGCCGCGGAAGTCGGCGTGCGCCCGACCCTCCGCATCCGAGGTCTCGCTCGTGTAGAAATAGCGGGTGCCCGGCTGCAAATCGCGCAGGGCAAACTGATGAATGAAGTCCGCCTTTTCGTTCACCGCCGCCCATTCGGTGGTCGCTGCCGCTTTCAAGTCTGCGCCTGTGCCATAGCGCACGCGCACGCGGCCCGGCGCTCCGGGACATGCCCCCTCGAGCTGCTCCGGCGGCACCGTCACTTCCGGCAGGTCTTTTGCCCGATAATCCTGCGCCCGCCCCGGAATCACGTGCCCGGCATTGTTCCGCGCAGACGCCGCCGTGAGCCGCGTCCAGACAATCGCCGTCCGGTCGGTGATCTCGCCCACGCGGGTTCCCGTGGCTTGGTGTGCGCCGGGTTTCTCGTCCTCCGCGTACCCGATCAGCGCGGGCAGACAGGCCGCTCCCGCAGCGGCTCCGGTCGAGCGCGTGAGGAATGTCCGGCGGGTGATAGACGCAGGAACGGTGCTCGGTGATCGCTTGTCGGCTTTAATATCCATGCGGTTGAGTTTGCGACGCCTCGTGGGGTGGACGAGCGGACTAGGCAGCGGGCTGCCCGGCCTTCTTCTTCCTGCCTTTGCCGCCCTTCGCCTTCTTGATAGCCGCGATCTCGGCGTCGTCGAGCTTGCCGTCGGCGTTGGCGTCCAGCGGCTTGAGCACGCCGCCTTTCTCGGCGTCAAAGGCCGAGCGGACGTCGGCGATTTCGTCGCCAGTAATGGCGTGGTCGCTATCCTTGTCATAAAGGTTCAGCGCGGCGGCGATGGCCAACTGCAAAGGATCATTGAGGGCCTTCCCTTTGGCGAAACCACGGGACGGAAGGGCCATGGCCAGCAGCGCGACGGCGATGGCAAGAATGTTGATGAGTTTCATGTTGGCTGTTGGTGGATGCGGTGATGGAGAGCGGGTTCCGTGGTCCGGATATTTGATTCATGCCGAACAGCGCCGCTGCGGTGGATTTGGACAGAAATGTCCATGTTTGGGATGAAAAAATGCCGTCACTTATTCGGAGCGCTTTCCTCCGCTCTCCTCTTCGCGCCGCGCTTCGGCGTGGCGGCCCCAGTTGAATCCGTCTTCCTTTCCGGATCCTTCGCCTCCTCGCGGCCCGCGCCTTGCCGGGTGTGCGCGATCATCTCCGTGGCCAGGCCTCTGTCGCCTTGCTGCGCCATCCAGGCGTCGAGTTTTTTGGCAAGCCCCGCCTTCACCACGGCGAGCGAGGGATCGGCGGCGAGGTTCTGCATTTCGTATTCGTCGGCATCGAGATCGTAGAGTTCCTCGCCGGGTCGGTGAAAGAGCCAGTCCACGCGCGTGGCGAGTTTCGGGTCGGTCTTCGCGTCGGCCTGCCATGAAGCGATGAGTTCGCCCGTGTGGATACCGGCGATTTGATAGGTGTTCTCCGGCGCGAGATTGCGGATGTATTTGTAGCGTGCATCCACTGCCGCGCGCATCGGATACGGCTGCTTGTAGCCGTTGATGCCCACTGTGGTGTGCTGCGCAAAGACGACGTCGTGCACCTTGTCGGTCTTCCCCGACAGCATTTCGAGAAAGCTCCGGCCGTCAAACCCACGCGCGCCGCTGGCATCCGGACAGTCGGTGTCGATCTTCGCGGGATCGACGCCCGCGGCGGCGAGGAAAGTGGGTGTCACATCCGTGTATTGCACGAGCGCGGCGGTGCTTGATCCCGCCGCCACTTTGCCTGGCCAGCGCACGACCGCGGCGGCGCGGATGCCATTGTCATAGACGCTCCACTTTCCGCCGTAGGGAAAGCTGCTGCCCTGCTCGCTGACGAACATCACGAGGGTATTGGCCGCCTGCTTGGCCTCGTCGAGCATCCGCATCAGTTCGCCGACCTGCCCGTCGAGCTTGTTGATTTCGCCGTAGTAGTTGGCGAGGCGGCGGCGCGTCACGGGGTTGTCGTGGAGGTAAGGCGGGACGGTGAGCTTAGCGGGGTCGTGGAGTTTGGCCGGGCCGCGATCCCACGGACCGTGCGGGTCGTTCGAGGCAAAGACGAGCAGCCACGGCTGCGCGGCGTCGCGCGTGATGTAGCTGCGCGTTGTCGCGAAGTCATCCGGGGCGGCGAGGTGCTCGTAGGGAAACGAGGGCTTCGGTGCGACATGCTCCTTGCCCTGCAACGCGACGCGATACCCGGCGCTCCTGAGATAATGGAACACGCTCTTGGTGCCGTCGAAGACGCGGGTGTGGTTCGGATACGCACCGCTGCGGATGCCGTGCAGCCCGGTGTAAAGAGCGTGTCGGGTGGGGGAGCAGGTGGTCGCCGGGTTATACATCCGGGTGAGTTGCATGCCCTCACCGCGCAGCTTGTCGAGGTTCGGCGTCCGCACGTCCTTGTTGCCGGTGAAGCCGAGGTCGCGCCAGCAAAGATCGTCGGCAATGATGAGGAGAAGATTCGGCCTTTCCGCCGCGACGCAGGCGCCGCTGAGGGCGAGGAATGTGAAAAAGAGGGTGCGAACAATGGCGGGCATAACGGAGCAGGGAAGCTTTGGGTTATTCCATCCGCACTTTGAGCCGGTAGCATTTCCGCGGCGGCTCGATGGGCAGAGTGATGACGACGTTTTGGCCGGCCCCGACGATGTCGGTGGAGCCGCTCACATTCTGCCACGAAGAGGGTGCGAGGTCGGAACTCGCTTGCAGGTCATACTTCCGCGTCAGTCCTGCGTAGCCGATGCCGGACGCGGCGCGGGCGAGGAAGGTCAGCGTGCAGGTGTTGCCCGCACCCCGCGCGACGGTCAGGAGCGCTGTGGAGGAGTTCCTCGGATCAGTCCCAATGATGTATTCGTCGCGGTTGGTGATGCCATCCTTGTCGGTGTCTCCCGCTTCGCTGTCGGTCACGCTATTGGCGGAAGCCCAGGTGTTGAACGTCCCGACGGTGACCGTGATCCCGACCGTCGCCGCCTCGGAGTCAAAGATGCCGTCATTGGCGATGAAGCTAAAACTATCGCCGCCGCTGTAACCGGCGGCTGGGGTGTAGGTCAGGTTGGGCGCGGTGCCGCTCAGCGTGCCGTGCGCGGGTGGAATGGCGATCTCGTAGATCAGTGGGTCGCCATCGACGTCGATGGCCGCGAGGATCAGCGCCTTGGCGGAACCCTTCACCGTGCTTATCGTTTGGGCGATGGCTTGCGGGACCTCGTTCACGTCATCCACGGTGATGGTGATGTTTGCGGTGTCGGTGAGAAGGCCCGCGTCGGTGACCGTGACCGTGAGTTCGTAGGAAGGCGTGGTTTCGAAGTCAAGGCCGCTCGCCACCGTAATGAGCCCCGTGGTGCTGTGGATGGCGAAAGCTCCGCCGATATTTCCCGCGGTGATCGCATAGGTCAGCGGGTCGGGTGCATCCGGGTCGATCGCCGAGACGGTGCCGACGGTGGTGCCAACGGAACTGCCTTCGTTGATGGCAAAGGAACCGTCAATCACGACGGGCGGATCGTTCACGGGAGTGACCGTGATCGTGACCGCCGCCGCCGCCGAGTCATTGGTGCCGTCGCTGGCTTTGAAGGTCAAGCTGACCGTTCCGTGGTAGTTGGGGGCCGGCGTGTAAGTCAGGTTTGGGGCCGTGCCCGTCAGGGTGCCGGTCGCGGGGGGCGTGACGACGGCATAGGTGAGGGCGGCTCCTTCCGGGTCGCTGGCCGCGAGGGTGATCGCCTTGGCGGTGTCTTCCGTGGTGCTGACACTTTGCGCCGTCGCCACGGGGGCATGATTGCCGGATAGACCGCCGGTTAGCGTCAGGTTGTCAAACTGCGAGGTGTTCAGGGTGGTGTCGCTCCCGCTATCCACGGCCAGTCCGACAAATACGTTCGTGGTCAGGGTCATCGTGCTCGTGCCAGTCAGCGTCCAAGTCGCGCCATCGGCGCTTGTATATCCCGTGATGGTTCCGCCCACCCGGAGCAGGCGCACCCAGAAATTCGGTGCCGTGCCGGTGCCATAGATGGTGCTCGTTTGGTTGGCATCGGTGGTGCTGCGGCGCGACCAACGATAACCGTTGGAACTGGTCAGACCCATCATCAGGTATTTGGAGCCAGTGGCGAGCGTCTCGCGGATCATTACGCCAACCCGCGAGTTGTTCCCGGTATTCTGAAAGACGGGCACGCGGGCGATGATTTCGCCATCTCCGGCGAGGATCTGATAGGTGAAGCGGAACTTGTCGCTGCTCCCGGTGAGCAATCCCGAGCCCGACTGGGTAAAGGTGCCGCCGTTAATCGCTAGGGAACCCGCCAGCATGCCGGTGCCGATATCCGTGGTCTGCCAATTGGAGCTGCTGGTGACGCTGATTTCCACGGTCGCCGCCGCCGAGTCGAGGCTGCCGTCGTTGGCTTTGAAGGTGAACTGATCGGTTCCCGTGTAGCTGGTCGCGGGCATGTAGGTCAGATTCGGCGCGGTGCCGGTGAGCGTGCCATGCGCGGGTGGCGCGACGATGGCGAAGGTGAGCGGGTTGCCGTCCGCGTCCGTGGCGGTGAGGGTGATGGGCTTGGCGACCCCGATCGCCGTGCTCACGCTTTGGGCGGAGGCTACCGGGGCGTCGTTGTCACCTGAAACGGTAATCGTGACCGTCGCCAGCGCCGACTCCACGCTTCCGTCGCTGGCTTTGAAGGTGAAGCTGACCGTCCCGGTGTAGTTCGGCGCCGGGGTGTAGAGGACGTTCGGCGCCGTGCCACTGAGGGTGCCGCTCGTGGGCTGGGCGACGATCGTGTAGTTCAGCGGGTCGCCGTTGGCATCGGTGGCGACGAGCGTGATCGCCTTCGCGGTGTCCTCCGGGGTGCTGACACTCTGCGCCAGCGCCACGGGAGCGGAGTTACTGCCGCCGGTGACGGTGATCGTGACCGTGGCGATATTCGAGTAGAGCGCCCCGTCAAAGCATTTGAAGGTGAAACTATCCGTGCCGCTGAAGTTGGTCGCGGGCGTGTAGGTCACCTTCGATCCATTGGTGACCGTGCCGTGCGCGGGCTGGGTCACGCTGGTGTAGGTCAGCGTGCTGCCTTCCACATCGTCGCCGATCAGCCAGATTTTCGACGCCACATTCTGGGGCACGGTCACACTTTGGGCCAAGGCGACGGGGGCATCATTGACGGGCGTCACGGTGATCGCGACCGTGGCCGCTGCGGAGTCGAGAGCGCCGTCGTTTGCTTTGAACGCGAAGCTGTCCGGTCCCGTGTAGTTGGCCGCGGGCGTGTAGGTCAGGTTCGGCGCCGTGCCACTGAGGGTGCCGTGCTCGGGTGGAGTCACGATCGCGTAGGTGAGCGGGCTGAGTTCGATGTCGGTGCCACCTAGGGTGATGGCCTTGGCGGTGTCCTCCGCCGTTGTCACGCTCTGCGCGGTGGCCCCGGGCGCGTCGTTGGCGTTGT
>CAYQBV010000310.1:0-5471 GCA_964415705.1 uncultured Chthoniobacter sp.
GCGCACGGCGGCTTCGCGCGGGAGATGGACGCCTTCAACGCCTACATCCTCGATTTCACGAGCCGCCCCGACTACTCGATCAAGACGCCGGGCAATCCGCGTCCGTCCGGCGGAGGCTCGGTGGGGCAGCCGCCGGAAACCTTCCGGCAGGTGGCGGAACTCATCGGCTGGTCGCACTGGCCGGCGCAGGTCTGCTGGGAACTGCCGATCTCGGAAGTGGAATGGTATCTCGCGCAAGCCGTCACCGAACGCTGCGGCGCACTCGGCAGTCAGGTCGATTTCCTCACGGCGGAAGACCGCGAATTCCAGCGCCAGCTCAAGGAGAAGCAGGCGCGGGAGCGGGCCGAAAAAGTTTCTGGTTCCAAGTTTCAGGTTTCTGGTTCCGCCGCGAGTCCGAAGCCCGGCGACACGCCTCCCGAAACCAGAAACCAGAAACCAGAAACCTCTCCCGATGGCCGCGTTTGACAAAATCCGGCAGCAGCTTGCCAAGGGCAATCCGGTCTTCGAGGGCGCGATGCTCGCGGGCGCGCTGACGAGCAGCGAGGGCAAGGCCAGGGCGCTCGCCAACGCCGTGAAGGACATCGCCATCTGGCGGCTCACGCCGATGGCCGTGACCCTCGGCGCGGCCTTCATGGGCGTGCGCGGCGTGGTGCAGGGCATCGTCAAGGACAGCGGCGCGCTGGAGGCCGCGTGGCAGCGCATGGCGCGGCTGAAACTCTACCAGGGCCAGCTTGAGCCGCTGGTCGGCGGCATCGAGGCGGCGCGGGCCAAACTCGGCGAGCTGATCGTCTTCGCGAACAAGTTCAAGCTGCCGCTCGGCGAAGTGGTGGCCGCGCAGCGGGCGCTGGAAATCATGGGGCGCGGCGCGCTGTCCTCGGGCCGCAACCTCGAAGAAGTCCGCAACATCGCCAAGGGCACCGGCACCGGCATCAGCGAAGCCGCCGTGGCCTACGCGCAGTTTCACCGCGAGCTGGCCGGTGGCGTGCCCGTGGCGCAGGCCGCGCGCGAGCTGGAAAACATGGGCGCGATCTCCGCGCAGACCGTCCGCGAGGCGGCGGCTTTGCAGGAAGGCGGCGCGGGACTGACCGCGGTTTGGCAGACCGTCGCGGCGGGGATGCAGGCCACGACCAAGACGACGCGGGAGAGCGCGGAGAGCATCGGGGAATTGCAGCACAAGCTGGAGAACGCGCGCGATGTCATGGCGGCGGCGTTCGGCAAACCCTTCCTCGAAAGCGAGGCCAAGGGCATCCAGAACGCCATCGTCATCGCGCAGAATCTCACGCCCGTCATGGAGACGCTGGGCAAGACCTTCGCCAGCGTGACGACGATGGGCGAGGGCATCACCGGCACGCTGAAACGCTGGGGCTCGATGATTCCGGGGCTCGCGCCCGCCGTGGGTTTTCTGGCCAAGGGTTTCGTGCTCCTGGGCGCGGGCTTCAGCGCGGCGGGACTCATCGCCGGGGCGCGGGCGCTGTGGATGGTCGGCGCGGCGGCTCTCGAAGCAGCGCGCGGCCTGAGCATGGCGACCGTCGCCAGCACGCTCTACCAGCGCGCGGCGGTGGCGCGGCTGGCGGCGATCAATGCCACGACGGCGGGCGATCTCCTGGCGGCGCGGGCGCACCACCTTTACGCCGCCACGCTCATCCGCGGCGCGGGCGCGGCGACTGCGATGGGCAATGCCACGGCGGCGGCGGGCGGCAAGGTGCGGACGTTCTTTGCCGGGCTCGTGAGCAATCCCATCGGCCTGATCGTTGTCGCGATCACGGCCGTGCTCGCCGCGCTCTGGCAATGGAACGAGCGCATCGAGCAAAACAAAAAGGCGGTCAAGGAACTGCAGGACGCCAACGACCAGATGCAGGGCAAGCTCACCAAGCAGATCAAGGACATCAAGAGCGTGGACGACGCGCAGCAGGCGCTCATCGACTCCACCAACGCCCTCGCGGAAGCCCGCAAAAAACTGGCGGCGATTGATGTCGTGATCAAAGCCGGCGGCAAGGCCACCCAGGCGCAGCTCGACGCCGCCGGGGTGAAGGACGCGGGCGAGGCGAAAGCCACCCGCACCGAAGCCGGGCGAAATGTGCGGGGGCTCGCCGCCACGCGGGGCGACATCGCGAGCCGGCTTGGCGGTTATCACCGCGATTACATGGCTCCCTCGTCGGGGATGGAGGAAGTGGCGCGCAACCGGGCGCGGGTGAAGCTCGGCCTCGACCAGCAGCAGCGGGATTTCGCGATCGAGCGGGCCAGCGGCTCGGACAAGGTGGCGAAGATCCGCGCCGAAGCCGACCGCAAGGCGGGCATGGTGAATGAGGGCGCGCAATACGCGATGGAAACCGCCCATTGGGCGGACCGCGAAAAGGAAGCGGTGGGGGACAAGGGCAAGCTGGCGGGGATCGCCGCCGCGAAACGCGAGTCGAAGTCGGAACTCATCCGGGGCGAACAGTGGGTGCAGGACATGCGCGATTTGAAGGACCGCAACGGCTCGCCGGTTTACGACGGCAAGGCCATCGCCGCCGCGCAGCAGCAAATAACGCTGCGGCGCGAGGAAGTGCAGGCCAACAGCGACCCGCGCGCCGTGGCCGCGCTCCGGGAGCAGGCGAACAATGAGGAGCGCATGACGCACCTGCGGCAGATCGGGCTGGACGCCGCGCGCGAGGAGGCCGCGCTGCGCAGCGAGGGAATGAAGCGCGCGGAAGAGGAAGCGGCCATCCGCATCCAGGCGGCGCAAAAGGAGATCGAGGCGGCGCTGGCGCGCGGCGACACCCAAGGAGCCGAGGCCGCGCGCAACCGGGCGCTGGCCGAGGCACAAGGCCTCGCGCTCGCGCACAAGCGCGCCGCCATCGAGCGCGCCGCCGACGCCTCGCATCTGCGCGTGCTCGCGCTCGAACAGCGGAGCGCCGGGCTGGCGCTCGCGGGCCGCTTTGCGGAATCCGATGCGGCGAAGAAAGCGGCGCTCACCGAGGCTGACGCCCAAGCCAACCGCGAAAGCTACCGGCAGAAGACCCTCGCCGGGTATGCGCCCGCCGACGCCCGCGCCGCCGTGGGTCGCGAGCAGGCGCAGCGGGCGGGCGGACGCGCCTTGCAGGCCGAGGCTTTCCGCCAGTCCGAGGGTCGCCAGCTCACGCAGCGCGAACTGGCGCGCGGGCTCAGGCCCGGCGACTTGGAAAAGGGGCAGCGCATGGCTGACGAAGACACCGTGCGCGGCTATCTCCGCAAGGCGCAGGTCGCCGGCATCTATGGCGCGGAGGCCAGCGACTTCGCCCGGCGCAGCGCGGCGGCGGACATCCATGATCAGGTGCAGGGCGCCCGCGCGTCCGCTCCCGCGATCGTCTCCTCGCTGGCCCGCATCGGCGGCGGCGGCAACGTCTCGACCAACAACTTCAACGCGCTCAAGGAGGAGACTGTCCGCCAGCGGCAGCTCCTCGAAATCATCGCGGAGAACACCAAGAACCCGGCGGGCGCGGGCCGCATCAAATGAGCCCGACCGACCTCGATTATTTCCCGGCCAATCCGGGGCTCATCCTTCAGGCCAGCTCGCCCGTCGAGGAGGACAAGCTGGGCCTGCTCACCGGCACGCTGACCTACAAGTGCGTGATCGGGCAGGAACTGGCGCTCAAGCCCGTGCTCTATTCCGCGCACCCGGATTTTAGCGTCATGCTTTGCGAGAAAAACCGCATCTGGAAAGCGGACGGCTGGGGCTGGATTCAGAGCGACTACGCGGGCGCCATCCTGCCGGGGCAGCATGAATACTCGCTCGTCAAAGCCACGGGCGAGGAACCCATCGAGACCCATCCGGACTTTTCCACCGGCGAGAAACTCGCCAGCGACGGCAAGCCATCGGGTGATGCAACGAAGTGGAAAAACGGGGCCGTCTTCGTGGCCGTTCCGGGCACCGCCTTTTTCAAATTCCAAGGATTCGACAATGCCGACCCGGCCGCCACGGATTCATTCTACGGCATCGAATCCTATCTCGATGCCTCCCAGGTCATCTGGAGGCACACCTATCTCGACAAGGCTCCGCCCACGGATCTCAAAAAGGTGGGGGCGATCGACACGCCGGACGGTTCGCCGCCGAGCATGGGCACGGGCCGCACCTGGCTCTTCCTGTCCTGCGAATTCACCCGGCGCGGCTACGTGTATCAGATCACCAAACAATGGCGGTGCAGCGGCCGCCGGGGCTGGAACCCGAAGATTTACAAGTCGCCATGACCGCCCTCGAACTACTGACCCCGGTGCGGCCGGGCATGGCTTGGGACGAAGTGCTCACCGCCGCGCGCGTCAACGCCATGCAGGATCTCCTGCGCCATCTGCTTTCCGGGGAGAATGTCGCCGCCGGCACGGGCCTCTTCATTCGCCGGTCGCCGGATGGCTGGTCGGTGCGGGCCGGGCGACTCGCCGCCCTGGGGGCCGCAGTGCTGCTTCCGCTCCAGCCATACAGCGCCACCGAGGATGGCGCGCCGAAGATTGGCGTGAACTCGGGCACCTTTGGCACCAATGCCGAGCTGAACCCCGGCGATGCGGTGCCAAAGATCGACGGGACACGCCTTGATGCCTCGCCGGCGCCCAAGCTGACCGTGGCTGTGGGTGACAAGCTGCTCTACCTCAAGGTCACGGTGAACGAAGACGGGCGGATCACGGCCGTCACCGTGGAGAAAACGTCGTCGCCAGATCCGCCGGCACCCACGCTCTACACGATCTTTTACGTGCGCCTCGCCACCCTCACGGTGACCAGCGATTCCGTTTCCGTGGGCACCTATGAGCTGGGAGGCTCGCAGGTCTTCGAGTTGTGCGGCGGCACTTACCCGGTCTGGACGTTCACATGATCCTGCCTTGCGCCGCGTGGCGGGACGCGCTCAACGCCGCTTCGTCCCTCAGTCTGGAATTGGTGGCCTCGGCCCACCAAGAGATCCACAACCTCGTCACGGGAGGCTCGTTTGTGAAGAATTGGCCCGAGCAGACCTTCACCCGCAGTTGGACGCGCGAAACTCCGGTGACACCCCGCAAGCTGAACACGGAAGAACCGGACAAGACGACGCCGGCGAGTAGCGCCGACAAATTCTGGCTCGGCACCGGCTGCTGCTGCTGGCGCTGCCGGTGGAGCGTGCGCGTGGCGGACGAGTCCTGGGGTGTGATCGAGGATGATGGCACTTGGGAGCTGCCCTGGGACATCATTGACATTCAGGAAGACGGGGCACCACCCACGACCGAAAGCGGAGTGAACGCCGTGCATGCTTTCGCGCAAATCCTCTTCGGGGATGATCCGCTCCACTACTGCCAGAGCACGGACGAACCTGGACGCAGTCGCGGGCAGGGCATCCGCTTGCAGGCGCATGGGATCGACCTGGCCGGCGCCTTCGGCTCGACGGTGACCTACGAAGATTCCGCCGGAGGCACAAACACGGGCGTCTCCTCGACCATCGGCGTGGCCATGCCAGCGTCGTCCTCGCCGGCCACACCCACCGAGTTCGGATTTG
>CAYQBV010000311.1:0-5459 GCA_964415705.1 uncultured Chthoniobacter sp.
ACACTGCCTGCAAACGCCCGAGTTCCGTGTTCACCCGCGCGGCGTCGCCGAGCACGACCGCCGCCTGCGCCAGCGCCGCGGCTTTTCCCTCGCAGGTCTCACGTTCCAGCAGCCGCGCCGTCATCAGCCGGTTCTTCGCCTTGGCCAACTCGGCTGCGGTCACCGGCTTCGCGCTGATTTTCCCGATCTCGTCAAACAGCACCTTCTCCGCTGCGGCCACGCTCTTCCCGCTCGCGAGCACGATCTCAAACAGCATCAGCCCCACGTCTTCCCGCAGGTCCGCAGTGAAGTCCACGCTCTGCGCAAGCTGCGTCTCATAAACGAGCCGCTGGTAAAGCCGCGAGGATTCGCCGCCCGCCAAAATCTCCTGCGCCACCTCCAGCGCCGCCGCGTCCTCACTCCGCGCCGCCGGGCCGAGATACGTCACCGCCACGGCGGGCAGCGGCACGCTCGCGGAATACTGCACGAGCCGCTGCTCCTTCGTGCGCGCCGGTTCCTTCACCGTCACGCGCGGCACCGGCGTCGCGGGTTTCGGCACGGGCGCGAAGTATTTGTCCACCCACGCATCGAACTGCGCCTGCTCAAAATCGCCGACCACCACGAGCGTCGCGTTGTCCGGCCGGTAATAGGCCGCGTGAAACGCGCGCACGTCGGCGATGGTCGCGGCGTTCAGCTCGGAAATGTTGCCGATGGTCGGGCGTTTGTAGGGATGCTCGGCGAACGACTTTTTGATGATCTCCTCGCCGAACTGCCCATACGGCTCGGCCTCGACGCGCTGCAGATACTCCTGTTTCACCACCTCGCGCTCGGAGCGGAAGTTCTTTTCATCCACGGTCAGCCCCGCCATCCGGTCCGCCTCCGCCCAGAGCAGCCGCTCGAGATGATTCGACGGCACGACCTCGTGGTAAACCGTCACGTCGTCCGCGGTGTAGGCGTTGTTGAAACCGCCCACGTCTTCGGTCAGCCGGTCAATCGTCTCCGGCTTCGTGCGCTTCGTCCCCTTGAACATGATGTGCTCGAAAAGATGCGCAAACCCGCTGCGCCCCGCGGGGTCGTCCTTCGAGCCGACGTGATACCACACATTGATCGCCACCGTCGGCGTGGAGTGATCCTGCGCGGCATAGACTTCGAGGCCGTTGGCCAGCGTGCGATGCGTGAACTGGATCGGCGGGATCGTCACCGGCTCCGCCGCGTGCAGGCGGAGCGCGAGCAAAGGGAGGAACAGCAGGCGGCGCATCGCGATTTTTCTAGTCGGGCAGCAGCACGCTGGCGACCGCCATCGCCGCGATTCCCTCGCCGCGCCCGAGAAAACCCATCCGCTCATTCGTCGTCGCTTTCACCCCGACGCGGGCGACAGGAATCTTCAGTGCCGCCGCGAGGTTCTCGCGCATCTGCGCGACATGCGGTCCGATCTTTGGCGCCTCGGCGATGAGCGTGGCGTCGATGTTGATCACGCGCCCGCCTTTTTCCCCGACGAGCGCGCCGGCCTTGCGCAAAATCTCCAGGCTGCTGATGCCGCGGATGGATTCGTCGCTGTTCGGAAAATGGTGGCCGATGTCGCGCTCGCCGATCGCGCCGAGCACCGCGTCGGCGATGGCATGCACGAGCACATCCGCATCGCTGTGCCCGTCGAGCCCGTGGGTGTGCGGGATCTCCACGCCGCCGAGGATGAGCGCGCGGTTTTCCGCGAAGCGATGCACGTCGTAGCCGATGCCGGTGAGATTCATAGTTCGAGGTCGATGCGTCCACTCGACGCGACAACGGAAATCTTGTCCGGGTTGTCCTCGCGTGGCGTCATCTCGAACTGACCGCCGGCCGCTTCGACGAGCAGCTTGCCCGCGGCGACATCCCACAGGCTGACGCTCTGCTCGATGTAAGCATCCAGCCGTCCGCAGGCGACATACGCGAGATCGAGCGCGGCGCTGCCCATGAGGCGGCACTTGCGCGCGCGCATAACGTACTTTTCCAGCAGCGGCAGCCCCGCCGAGATCGTGGTCTTCGATTTCGAGAAGCCGACCGAGAGGGTCGCATCCGCGAGCTGCGTGCGCGTGCTCACGGCGATGGGCTGGCCATTCAGCGTCGCCACGCCGCCGCGTTCCACGGCCCAGAGCTCGTCGCGCATCGGATCGTAAATGACGCCGACGATGATCTCGCCGCGCTCACGCAGCGCGATGGAGATGCAGAAATGCGGGATGCCGTAGAAGAAATTCACCGTCCCGTCGATGGGATCGACGATCCACTGGAAGTCGCTCGCCTGGTTTCCCGCGAGGCCTTCCTCGCCGTAGATGGCGTGATCGGGGAACTGCGCGAGGAGCTGCGCGGTGATGAGATCCTGCGCGCGCACGTCGAGGTCGAGCTTGATGTCGTGAGCGTGAAATTCATTCACCTCGAGGGTCTGGCCGAAGTGCTCGCGGAGCAGTGCACCGGCGGAGCGGGCGGCGGCGATGGCGGCTTGGAGATAAGGGTGGGTGGGCATTGGCGGGTAATGAAGGGCAGGGATTTTCTACAAAAAAAGTGGGAGGAGAAACGAATTCTCCTCCCACTTGTTGATCGTAACGGGGACCGCTACTTACTTCTTCTTGACTGCTTTCTTAGCAGGAGCCGCTTTCTTGACCGGTGCAGCTTTCTTGGCCGGTGCAGCTTTCTTGGCCGCAGGCTTCTTCGCCGCCAATTTCTTGGCTGGTGCTTTCTTGGCCGGGGCTGCCTTGGCAGCGGCTTTTTTTGCAGGAGTTTTCTTAATCGCCATTTAAAATCCCCCCTTTCAATCCGCAGTAGCGGTTCACAGGAAATTGTATGGAGTGGGTGGGTTTGTTCATCACTCGGAATGCATGGACTGGTTAGTGATATTGCGCAAAATCGTCAACGAATTTTTGCCGCGCGCGTCGGAATTTTTTGCGCCGGGCGCAAATTCCAACGCGGATACCGCGCTCGCGCGCCGCGCGATGGCAAACTTCCCGTCGCCCGCGAAGCCTGTGTTCATGCGGCTTGCGCGGCGGTGGCGAAAAAATCCGCACGCCCCGCGGCGCGAAAACTTTCCCGCGCGCGCCGCGCAAAAAAATCCGCGCTACTTCCTCGCGGCGATGATTTGCGCGGCGCGCTCGACGATGTCCTCGACGCTCCACAAACGTCCAAGACCCTCGTATCCGCACGCGAGCATGCCTTCCCCGGGACCGATGAATTCCACGCCGCGCGACTTCAGCAGCGCCACGTTTTGCTGCGTCGCGGCGTGCGCCCACATCTTCCCGTTCATCGCTGGCGCGATGAGCACCGGCGCGAGCGTGGCGAGCGCGATCTCGCCAATCGGATTCGCCGCGAGTCCGTGCGCGAGTTCCGCGATGACGTTCGCCGTGGCCGGCGCGACGAGCAGCAGTTGCGCGCGATCCGCGAGGTCGATGTGCCCCGGCTTCCAGCCGTGGGAGCCAGCGAAGACGCTCGTCACCACCGCATTCTTCGAGAGCGTCTGCATGGTCAGCGGCGTGATGAATTCCTGCGCGCCGTGCGTCATCACCACATGCACCTCGCACCCGCGCTTCACCAGTTTGCTCACGAGGTCCGCCGCCTTGTAGGCCGCGATCGAGCCCGTGACGCCGACGATGACGACGGGCGCGGTCACGCGAGGATCATCCTCCGGCTGAGATACCGCTCCGCGCGCATGATCGCGCGGAACTTCTGCAAGTCCTCCTCCACCGACCCGCTGACCAGCGTGTAGCGGTAGTCGCGCCACGCCTCCATCTCGGTCGCCGCATTCGTCAGTCGCACCTCGATTTGCTCCGGCGTCTCCGTTCCCCGTTTCACGAGACGATGCCGCAACTCATCGAGACTCGGCGGCATGATGAAGATGTCCGCGATCGACGCGCGAATATCGGTGCTCGCGTCGCCGCGAATCTGCCGTGCGCCCTGCACATCGATGTCGATCAACACATCCACTCCCGCCGCCAGTTGCCCGCTCACCGCCGCGCGCAGCGTGCCGTAGTGATTGCCATGCACCTCCGCGGATTCGAGAAACTCGGCCGCCGCCAGCTTGCGCGCGAAATCCTCCGCCGAGAGAAAATGGTAGTCCTCGCCGTCGATCTCCCCTGGCCGCGGCACCCGCGTCGTACACGAAACCGAATACACAAAATCCGCACCCGGCCGCAGGGCATTGAGCAGCGTACTTTTTCCCGCACCCGACGGCGCGGAGACAACGAACAAAATCCCGCGGCGGCGAAACTCCAGCTTCATTCGATGTTCTGAATCTGCTCCCGGATTTTCTCCATCTCCGCCTTGCAGAGCACCACGTGCTGCGAAATCTCCACGTCATTCGCCTTCGCCCCGAGCGTGTTGAATTCCCGCCCGATCTCCTGGCACATAAACTCCAGCGTGCGCCCCACCGGCTCCTGCTTCCGCAGATGATGCGCGAACTGCACGAAATGACTCTCCAGCCGCGTCAGCTCCTCCGCCGTGTCGCTCTTCTCCGCGAAAAAAATCACCTCTTTCGTCAGCCGCTCGTCATCCAATGGCAAGTCCACCCCGGCCCGCGCGATGCGGTCGTGCAGCGCCTGCCGGTACTTCTTCACCACCGCCGGCTGCAGCGCCTTGATCTTCCGCACCGCATCCCGCACCAGCTTCACGCGCTTGATCAGATCCTTCGCCAAATGCTTTCCCTCCACCTCCCGCATCTTGACCAGATCGCCCAGCGCCGCCTTCAACGCCGCCTCCACGTGCGGCCACGCCTCGTCCGCGGAAAACTGCTGCTCCGGCAGCCGCAGTACGCCCGGCGCGCGCAACACCGTCTCGATGCTGACCTCGCCCGCCGCCTTCAGCTCCTTCTGCAAATCGAGCATCGCCCGGTAGTAGGTCCGCGCGAGCCCCGCATCCAGCGCCAGATTTTGCGCCGACGAAACGCTCTGATGACACGCCACCACCACATTCAGCCGCCCGCGCGAAACCTCCGCATTGATCACGTCGCGAACCCGCGGTTCCAGCTCGCTGAGTTCGCGGGGCAGCGCGACCACCACGTCGCTCTGCTTCCGGTTCACCGAATTGAGCTCGACGCTGAATTTCGCGCCATTGTGGCTGGATTGTCCACGGCCATAGCCGGTCATGCTTCTCATCAGAGTCGCAGACTAGGCCGCGACCGGAGGAGTGCAATTCCGCAGATTCCCCGCCAGCGCCCAAGTCGGCTCGCCCACGCCGGGCCACGTCCGCCGGGTTCCCGCTGCCACCGGTCCGCACGCCCCTGCGCCACGAAGTCAAAACCCGCGCCACCGCGACAGACACCCGCAACTCACCGGCATTTTCCAAATTTCCTTGCCGATCAAAAAGATGCGGACATAGTGCCACCTGCGCCGCGGCCCACGCGATTTCGCCATCACGTATTCCGCAGCCTTCTTCTTGAAAATGGCTGGATAGCTCAGTTGGTAGAGCAGAGGACTGAAAATCCTCGTGTCGCCGGTTCGATTCCGGCTCTAGCCACCATT
>CAYQBV010000312.1:0-5438 GCA_964415705.1 uncultured Chthoniobacter sp.
CGTGAATTTCGAGGGCCTCGCCCTCGGCCCCCCGCTCGCCGACGGCACCCGCAGCCTCCTCGCCATCGCCGATAGCAACGGCGGCGACACCCACGCCATCCTCCCCCTCAAACTGCGCCTCCCCGCCGCTCGGCCAGTGGTCGAAAAAGCGCCCACCAAACCCCGTCGCGACCGGAAGTAACCCTGCGAACTGTGTCCGCCGGATCTGGCGGTTTCAAAGTTGGCGTTCCTGATCGTCGCGTTTCCCGTGACGGCACCCGCCTCCCGGCTCCAGCTCGGCGGGGTCGTGGTGCCCAAGGATCAGCTTCGCGGCGCGGGTGACTCGGTCGAGGAGCCACTCACCGGGCGGGCGGATCGTGCGGCGGGATGCAGCTTCAGGTCTAACCGCTCTCCGCGGAAGCCCATCATGCCAGCAGTCAGGAGGAAACGATTGGGCAGGCCCCGTGAGAACTGCCACTTTTCCACCATGAGTCTCGCTGAAATCAAAGCAGAACTGAAGACCATGAATCGGGCCGAGCGGCTGACCCTCGTGGAGTATGTGGAAATCCTCAACCGCCTCGACGACGCGAACGTCCACGAGGAGGTCAACGCCGCCATGCGGCGGATGGTCGCGGGGCGCAAGGTTTCCGCAGAGGAAGTGCTCGACACCCATCGGCGGTTGCTGGCCGAGGGACGCTGAATACCCGAGTGGAAATTTGTGCTCGACGAGCAGTCCTTCGACTTCTTCCGGGCCGCACGCGGCGCGGAACGCCAGGCGCTCATCCGGGCTTTTGCCGAGCGGCGCACGCACCCCGCGGCCGAGGGCGTCTGGCAGAGTCGGGACGATCACGGACGCGACATGGAAGTCGGACTGTTTGGAAAATTCCTAATCCATTATTGGGACGACTTCCTCGCCAAAGAACTGCGGATCGTGCGGATCGCCCGGCGGGAATGAGGGCCTGCCTTCCGCGAGCGAGATTCCAGAACTGACCCCTTTCACTCTTTCACTGACCCCTCGCCGCCGAAGCAGAGCTTCGGAGACAAGTGCGTTCCGAAGTGCAACTTCGAAACGAGGGAACTTCGGAACGAGGGAAAAGCTGCGGCCAGCGCCCTGACGTCGCGCGCGCGCCCTACGGCTTCTTGAGCTTCGCCTTGGCCGCCTCGACCGCGGCGCGGGCTTTTTCCATCTCCGGCTTGATGGCCTGCACCAGCTTGTCCGCGGCGGCGTATTCGGGTGCGTCGTCATCCAGCTTGCCGCGGGCCTCGCGGCGCTTGGCGAGCTCCGCATTCAAGGCATCGAGCTTTTTCTGGGAACCGGCAATCTCGGCCTCAACGGCTTTGCTGTCCGGCGCCGGCCCGGCGGCGGGCCTTTTTTCCTCGGGCTTGGGACTGAGTTTGGCGAGGTCCAACTGAACCGGGGCATGCACGCTGTCCACCTTGGACTGGGCCTCCCTGAGTTTGGCTTTGGCGGCGTGGACGAAGATGGCGGCCTTTTGCAGTTCCTGCTTCGTGTCCTGCACCAGTTTATCCGCGGCAGCGTATTCGATCGTATCCTCCGTCAGCTTGCCGCGGGCCTCGCGGAGCTTGGCGTATTCCACGCCCAAGGTATCGAATTTTTTCTGGGTGTTGGCGAGTTCGGCCTCAGCGGCCTTGCTGTCCGGCGCGGTGGCGGCGACGGGCTTCTTTTCCTCTGGCTTGGCGCTGGGCTTGGCGATTTCCACGGGGGCCGGGGCTTTCACGATGTTCATCTTGGGCTGGGCCTGCCTCTGCGCGGCGGCGATCTTTTCGGCGCGCTCGCGAATTTCCTTCTGCAGGCGCTCCGCCCGTTTGGCCAGCATTTCGATTTTCTTGGCGACGGTACTTTTCTCCGCATCGGAGACCTCGGCGCCCTTGAGAGCCAGATCGAAATCGACCTTAAAAAGTTCCATTTTGACCCGCTCATACTGCCTGAACGCCATGTCCATATCGAGCTGCTGCAGACGCAGTTCGATGCCTGCGGTTGCGGACGGTGGGTGCTCGGCGTGCAAGGGGAACGCCAGGGCGGAGGTGAGCAGGAGCAGGGTCGTGAGTGCTGTTTTCATGGTTTGCCGGAGTTTGTTTGGTTGGGGTTGGATAACACAGGGAACAAGTGCCACCGCACCGAACCATTAGGATCGAATTGCAAGAATGAGCGCGGCAATGTTCCGGGCAGGACGCCGACGGTCGGTGACTCCGCGAGATACGGCGCTGCCGGGTGCGTTACTTTGCCGATGGCCTGGCGCTGGGGACGAAGACCTCTGGGAACGAGGTCTTCGCCGCGCGGCACGAGCATTTTGGGCCGAAGCGGACGACCGGGGCGCGCACTCTCCGCCGCGTCGAAGCCCACGGCCTCCGCGCCCTCCGCGATCTGCGCGTGCGTGCGGTGGGGTAGATCCGCGGCTCGCGCGACTTTTCCGCGGCGAACCGAATGCATGATCCGGGTTCCGAAGATGGAGTGCGCCGCTCTTGCGCGCGGGCGGGCGGTATTTGTAGATTCCGCGCCTATGTCCACCATCGAAAAACACGCCTTCCAGGCCGAGATCGCGCAGCTGCTCGATCTCGTCATCCACTCTCTTTATACCGACAAGGAAATCTTTGTCCGCGAGCTGATCTCGAACGCCGCCGACGCGACGGAGAAGCTGAAGTTTCTCCAGACCTCGGGCGCGGAGATCTTTGAGCCGGACGCGGCGCTGACGATCAGCGTTTCCACGGACGACCAGGCGAAGACGATCACTTTCACCGACGCCGGGCTCGGCATGACCCACGGTGAGCTGATCGACAACCTCGGCACGATCGCGCACTCGGGGTCGAAGGCCTTTCTCGAACAGCTCAAGGCGAGCAAGGAGGACGCGCAGCTCATCGGGCAGTTTGGCGTGGGGTTTTATGCGGCGTTCATGGCCGCGGAAAAGGTGACGGTTTTCACGCGGTCGTATCTGCCGGGCGAGACCGGCTGGCTGTGGACGAGCGACGGGCGCACGGGCTACGAGATCGAGCCGGCGGGCGAGCTTGCGCGCGGGACGAAGATCGTGCTGCAGCTCCGCGACACGGAGTTTGCCACGGCCTCGCGCATCGAGCAGATCATCCGGCACTACTCGAATTTCGTGCAGTTCCCGATCGAGCTGAACGGCACCGCGGTGAACACCGTGCAGGCGCTCTGGACGAAGAATAAAAGCGAGATCACCGACGAGGAATACGCGGACTTTTACAAATACGTGGGCCACGACTCCGAGGCGCCGCAGTACCGGCTGCACTATTCCACCGACGCGCCCCTGAGCCTCCGCGCGCTCCTTTTCGTGCCGCCGAAAAGCTACGAGCAACTGACGATGACGCGCAGCGAGAGCGAGGTGAATCTCTACTGCAAAAAGGTGCTCATTCAGCCGAAGGCGAAGGCGCTCTTTCCCGAGTGGCTGCGGTTTTTGAAGGGCGTGGTGGATAGCGAGGACATCCCGCTGAACATCTCGCGCGAGACCATGCAGGACTCGGCGCTGCTGCGGAAAATCAACGAGGTGCTGACCAAGCGCGTGCTCAAGTGGCTGGACGAGGAGGCGAAGGCCGACCCGGAGAAATACGACAAGTTTTTCACCGAGCACGGGCACTGCCTCAAGGAGGGCGTGGCCAATGATTACGCGCATCGCGAGGCGCTGGCGAAGCTGCTGCGCGCGGAGTCGTCCTTCACGGAAAAGGGCAAGACGACCTCGCTGCCGGACTACGTAACGCGCATGCCGGAGGCGCAAAAGGAGATCTACTATCTGCTCGCGCCGAATCGTGAGGCAGCGGAGGCGAGCCCGTATTTCGAGATCTTCCGGGAGAAGAAGTTCGAGGTGCTGTTTCTGTATGCGCCGCAGGATGAGTTCGTGATGGAGAACCTGCGGGAGTTCGACAAAAAGCGGCTCATCGCGGCGGAGAAGGCCGACCTCAAGCTCGACGAGGAAAAGACCCACGCGCTCGACAAGGACACGGCGCGGATGCTGGCGAACTTCATCAAGGAGCGGCTCACCGAGCGCGTGGGCGAGGTCCGCGTTTCGCACCGGCTCACCGGCAGCCCGGCGGTCGTGGTGGACAGCGACGCGCACCTGACCTCCAGCATGCGGCGCGTGATGAAGATGATGAACCGCGAGGGCGGCCCCAGCCTCGACGCCAAACCCGACCTCGAGATCAACCCCGACCACCCGATGCTCGTGCAGCTCGAAAAAATCCGTCACACCGACGCCGCGCTCGCCGGCGAGGTCGGCGAGCAGATTTTCGACAACGCCCTCGTCGCCGCCGGCCTGCTCGACGACCCGCGCACGATGCTCGCGCGGATGAACTCGCTGCTCGAAAAGCTGCTCAACAAGTAGGCGCGCACCGCCGACTTTTCCCAAAGGGAGGCATTGACACCATCCCGCTCGCCCGCCAGTTTCGCGCCTTGCGCTCCCAAAATGGAGGGCAAAACCAACAACCCTAAACTAACCATCATTATGAAATTCAATTACCTGTTTGCTCTCGCGGCCGTTGCCGCCCTCGGCTTTGCCGCCTGCGATTCCAAGAAAGCCGACGAAGCAAAGGCTACGATCGAAGAAAAAGCCGGTGAGGCCAAGGACGCCACCACCAAGATCGACGACGCTGCCGCCGCCGCGAAGGACAAGGCTCCCGCCGCCGCCGGCGCGATCGACTCCGTAGCCGGAGCCGCCAAGGACGCCGCCGCCAAGGGCACCGACGCCGCCGCCGACGCTGGCAAGGCCGCTGTGGACAAAGTCGCGCCCGCTGCGCCCGCGCCCGCCGCGCCCGCGCCCGAAGCGCCGAAGGCTCCGTAATCCACAACCGCAAATTCATCAGCCCCGGCTTCCTCGTGAAGCCGGGGCTTTTTTGCGCCGGCCATGATCGCCTGCACCCACACTTTCACCACCGCCACCCGCGGTCAGGGCACCTACGAGATCACCGACGAAGTCGCGCGGTTGGTCCGCGAGAGCGGCATCGAGACCGGGACAGTCACGGTCTTTGTCCAGCACACCAGCGCCTCGCTGGTCATCTACGAAAACGCCGATCCCTCCGCGCGCACCGACCTCCACGCCTTTTTCCGCCGCCTCTGCCCGGAGGAGGAGGACTACTTCACCCACACCGCCGAGGGCCCCGACGACATGCCGTCGCACCTCCGCATGGTCCTCGACGGGGCGAACCGCCGAAGCGGTCAAACGCCGACCACGGACACGACGATGGAGCGGCGGTGTGGTGCTCGGCGGTGCTCGAAAAGGAATATGCCTTGCCATGTGCCGAGTGCCAACCGGCCTTGGGCGATGGGAACAGACTCGCTGGATCGGGTTAAAACCATGCGGAGGTGTGAGGTGGTGTCATCGCTGCCCTCGGCGGTGTGGACGTAGTAATCCTCGTCCTCCGACACGAGACGCTCGAAAAACTCGTGGAGATCGGCCCGTGCGGACGGGTCCGCGTTTTCGTAGATGACG
>CAYQBV010000313.1:0-5432 GCA_964415705.1 uncultured Chthoniobacter sp.
CGGCGGGCTGACGGCGCGTCGCGAACGAAGGGGCACCGTCTGTGCCGCTCCGTCAGAGCGCCGCGAGCAGGCCGCGGAGCCGCTCCAGGCCTTCGATGCCCGCGAGCACTTCGCGCAGCGAGCGGAGCGCGGCGGGGATGTGATCGAGGAACGGCGTGCGACCGTCGGCGTGGCCGAGTTTGCCGTAAGCCCCGAGCGCCTGCATGAGCCGCTGCATGGCACAGAGTTCGTAGAGCGCGCGGAAGCCGGGCGCTTCATGGCGACCGGGGCCGTGCAGGCCGCTGAGATAATGCGCGAGCAGTTCCTCGCGCTCGGCGGCGGTCAGCGCCACGTAGGGATCGAGCAGTAGCGAGGCGATGTCATACTGCGCCAGGCCGGGCCGCAGCCCCTGGAAATCGATCAGGCAGACCTCGCCCTCACGCACGATGATATTCTGACTTTGGAAATCGCGATGCACCAGACAGCGCGGCTGTTTTGCCAAATGCTCGGCGATCGCCCGCAGGCGGACGCGGTCGCCCTCGCCTTCGAGGACTTCCGGCGCGATGCCGAAATGCCGGCCGAGGCAGTGCTCGAAAAAGTAGTCCTGCTCCCAGCGATAGAGCGCTGCATCGAAGACCGGCTGGAGGATCGTCAGCGAATCCGCGCCCGGCGCACGGTGCGCATCGCGGTGGAGAATCAGCGCCTGGTCGAGCGTCCGCTGATAGAGCGCGCGGCGTTGCGGCCACGGGTCATTGCGGCGGCTCCAGAGATCGGTTTCGCCCGCGTCCTCCATGATGATCAGCCCCTCGGCTTCATCGTGAAAATACGTGACCGGCACCCGCACGCCCACGCCGGCGAGGAAGCGCGCGATGGCGAAGTAGTGCTTGTTCTCCGGGCGATCCTCGCCGTAGCGCACGAGGATGAGCGACTGCCCGCCGACGTGCATGCGCCAGAACTTGCGGCCCGACCCGCCCTTTTCGATCGGGAGGACGGAGACGGTTTGCGGGAGGTGGTGCGGGGACATGGGGCGAAAATGATGGCGGCGTTTTAGGCGAAGTCGAAATCCGTCTGCGTGCCCTCCGCGCGCGCGCCGCGGGTGACGATGCAGCGGGTAAGGTGCGCGCCCGGCGCGACCTCCGCATTTTCCCACACGAGGCAATCCCGCAAGACTGCGCCCGCGCCGACCCGCGCGCCCGGCGCGATGGCCGTGGCTCCGCTCAGCCGCGCATCCGGCGCGACGTGCGCCGTCGGGTGAATCCACGCGTCGCCGCCCGCGCCCACCGCCGCGAGCGTGGTGTGAACCGCGAGATACTCCTCCCGCGAACCCAGATCCCGCCAGCTCCCGTCGTCGATCACCACCCCGCCGAGTTTCGCCCCGGCGCGGATCATTTCGCAGAAAATGGGGACGACGCTGATCTTCGTCGCCGGCGGGATGCGGCGAATGAATTCGGGGCTCACGAGATAGATGCCGGTGAAGAGAAAACGCAGATCGCTCGCCGGATCGATCCGCCGGCTGAGGTCCGTCACGCGACCGCTCGCGGTGTCGCACGCGACCTGGAGCGGACCGTCCTTCGACCGCAGCACGAGCGTGACTTCGTTGCCATTTTCGCGGTGGGCCCGCAGCGCCGGGGCGAGCGGGAGGTCGGTGAAAATGTCGCCGTTATAAACGATGAACGGCTCGTCCCCGAGCAGGTCGCGGACATTCCAGATGCCGCCTGCCGTTTCCAATACCTCCGGCGACTCGTGCCGGAAAAACAGCGGCGTGCCGCGGTAGCTGGCGTCCGGAAAAAACTCCGCGTAACGCTCCGCCTGCCAGTGCGTATTCACGACCAGTCGCTCGACGCCGCCCCCGAGCAGGTGGTCGAAGGCGTAGGTGATGAGCGGGCGGTTGACCACCGGGATGAGCGGCTTCGGGCGGCGCAGCGTGATCGCGCGCAGACGCGTACCGAGGCCGGCGCCGAGAACAAAAGCGGTGCGAATGGAGGACATGAAAGCGGCGGAGCGTGCCGGGAGGTTTTGGGAAAAGCCATGCTCTTCCAAAAGTTAGCGCACCGCTTTGGGAACGAGCGGGCAAAAAGCCGTCTCATCCTAAGCGGACTTCCGTGCGGGCGAAGGCGGGACGGAACGCAGTCGAAGGACCTCTAACTTTTCTCCGGGCGGAAGGGGAGCGCGGGCTTCCAGCCCGTTGGAGCCGGCATCCTGCCGGCGACCCATGCGCGTGATCCGGTTCACGCACCGGTGAGCGCTCCACGCGCCAGCCGCAGCCGGCAGGATGCCGACTGCTGCGGGCTGGAAGCCCGCGCTCCCCTTTTTCAACTGCATGGATACGGCTCAGGATGACGGCGGGGGGCTTTCGATCACGCGCCGAGCAGGGCGACGAATTGAGCCTCGTCGAGGACGGCGATGCCGAGCGCGCGGGCTTCGTCGAGTTTGGAGCCAGCTCCGGGGCCGGCGACGACGCAGTGCGTTTTGCGGCTGACCGAGCCGGAGACGTTGCCGCCGAGGGCGCGGATCTTTTCGGCGGCTTCGTTGCGCGACATGGTTTCGAGGGTGCCGGTGAGGACGAAGGTCTGGCCGGCGAGCAACTGCCCGCCGGCAGCGCTGCCGCCTTTCGGCGAAATGCCGAGCGCGTGGAGGCGGGCGAGCACGGCGCGGCCGGTGTCGGAGGCGAACCACGCGAGCGCGGCGCGGGCGACGACAGGACCGGCGACGAAGACGGCGTCGGCGTCCGTCGCCCCTTTGCTTTTGGCGGGCTTGGCGAAACCGGCGTCGAGCAAACGCCGCCCGCCGGCATTGGCCGCGGCGAGCAGTTCGGCGTGCTGCGTGGCGCGTTGCTGGCGGTCGAGGTCGCTGAGATCTTTGTGGCGGCGGGCGCGCGGGTTGGCCTCCTCGGCGGCGGCGTGGAGGCGGTCGAGTTCCACGACGTCGCGCAGCAGCGCCGAGTCGCGGACGGCTTCGAGCGAGTCGTGAAACTTCGCCAGATCGTGCGCGGTGTTTTCGCCGACTTCGGGAATCGCCAGCGCGTGCAGCCAGCGGGCGAGCGGCTGTTCGCGGGCGCGCTGGATACCGTCGAGGACTTTGCGCGCGTTCTTTTCGCCGAAGGTGCGCGGCTCGTCCTCGGTGCCGAGGTTGAGCGGGGCGAGTTGCTCCAGTTGGAGGTCGAAAAGATCGAGCGGATCGCGGACGAGGCCGCGCTCGACCAGCGCGTCGGCGACGCTCTCGCCGAGGCCGTCGATTTCGAGCGCGCCACGTTTGGCGAAGTATTCCAGCCGGCGCGTGAGTTGCGCGGGGCAGTTCACGTTTTCGCAAACCCACGCGACGAAGTTTGGATCGCGCCGGATCGCGCCGCCGCAGGCCGGGCATTTCCCGCCGAGATGCGTGAGAAAATCGAACGGCGGCGCTTCCGGCGGCCTCTTTTCCAGCACCACGCTGACGACGGCGGGGATGACCTCGCCGGCTTTCTCGATGATCACGGTGTCGCCGATGCGGATGTCTTTGCGGCGGATTTCGTCCTCATTGTGCAGCGTGGCGCGGCTGATCGTGCTGCCGCGCAAAAGCACGGGCTCCAGCTCCGCGACCGGCGTGAGCACGCCGGTGCGGCCGACCTGCACGGTGATGGCGCGCAGCCGCGTCTCGGCTTTTTCCGCCACGTATTTCCACGCCTTGGCCCAGCGTGGGGCGCGCGAGGTGAAGCCGGCGCGCTCGCGCTGTTCGAGGGAGTTCAGCTTGATGACCGCGCCATCCGTCTCGAAGCCGAAGCTGTCGCGGATCGCGTCGAGTTCGTTGATCGCGGCCATGACTTCGTCGGCGGTCGCGCAGAGCCGCGTGAATTTCGGCGTGCGCAAGCCGAGCGCCGCCAGCCACCCCAGCATCGCGACCTGCGTGGGCGGCGGCGCGATGCTCACCTCGCCGAGGCCGTAGAGCACGATTTCCAGCGGGCGTTTTGCCACCGTCGCGGGGTCGAGTTGCTTGAGCGTGCCCGCGGCGGTGTTGCGGGCGTTGGCAAACGGCTCTTCGCCGGCGGCGATCATTTCCTCGACGATGCGGCGGAACCCGGCGACTGGCAGATACACCTCGCCGCGCACCTCCAGCACGGCCGGCACGTCCGGCCCGCGCAGGCGCAGCGGGATGCTGCGGATGGTGCGGAGGTTGTCGGTGATGTCGTCGCCGGTCTCGCCGTCGCCGCGCGTGGCCCCGGTCGTGAAAAGGCCATCCTCGTAGCGCAGGTTGATCGCCAGGCCGTCGATCTTTGGCTCCACGAGCCATTCGAGCGGCTCCCCGGGCAGCAGTTTCTCCACGCTCGCGATCCACTTTTGCAGCGCCTCCGCGCCGTCTTTGGCAAAGAGGTTGTCGAGCGAAAGCATCGGCACCGCGTGACGCACGGTTTTGAAACCGGCGGTCGCTTTGCCCCCCACGCGCCGGGTCGGCGAGTCGGGCGTAATCAGCTCCGGGTGCGCGGCTTCGAGCGCCTGCACCTCGCGGAAAAGCGCGTCGTATTCCGCGTCGGAAATCGCCGGCGCGGCTTCGTCGTAGTAGCGGCGGTTGTGCTCCTCAAGCTCGCGCCGGAGCTGGGAGAGACGGATGGAAATATCGGGCATAAAAAAAGACGGTGAGGAGCGCGCCGGTGAGCGCGCCGAGGGTGTCGGCGCTCCAGTCGAAGACGTCGGCCCCGAAGCGATTCGGGGTGTAAAGCTGGTGGATTTCATCGGCCGCGCCGAAGACGCAAAGCGCGATGGCCGTGACCGCGATCACGCGTTTCCACGGCCAACCAGTGCTCCAGCAGAGCGCGAGGGCGAGATTGATTCCGCCGACGAAAAACGCGCTGAAATGCGCGGCCTTGTCCCACATTTCAAAGGGCGCGACTTCCTGGATTTGGTCCGGCCTCATCGAGGAGAGCACCGTGATCGCGGTCGCCCAGAGGCCCACGCCCCACCAGGCGAGTTTGCGGAGCCATTTCGGTGCGGGGCGGTTCATGGGAATGTTTGAGTGCGCGGGGAGTTTTCACGATAGTCGGGGGATGGAAAGTCTAAAGCGCATCCTCGGAATTGAAGGCGGCGGCACCAAAACTGAGTGGGTGCTGCTGTCCGGCGAGGCCGATGAACAGAAGATCCTCAGCCAGGGCCAGCTCTCCGGCTCGAACCTCCGGCTGACCTCGGATGACGCGCTCGCGCGGCTCTTCGCGGTGCTTCCGGCGGACGCCACGCACGTCGGGGTTTTTCTCGCGGGGTGCGCGACGGACGAGGATCGCACGCGGCTCCGCGGGCTGGTGGAAAAGGCGTGGCCGCACGCGGTGCTGGCGATTGGCAGCGACCGCGACTCGGGGCTGGCGGTGGCGTTTGGCGCGGAGGACGGGATCGCGGTCATCGCGGGCACCGGCGCAGCGGTGCATGGGCGGCGCGGCGAGCGGGTGGAAAAGGCGGGCGGCTGGGGGCAACTCCTCGGCGCCCGCGGCG
>CAYQBV010000314.1:0-5427 GCA_964415705.1 uncultured Chthoniobacter sp.
GGGTAACGATCCTTCGCCCCAGGCCTCGAACTCGCTCAGGCCAGTCCTCCCTTCGCCGGCGTGGGTGAAGACAGCGCGAAGTTTCTGCACGTCGAGCGCGGCGAACTGGATCGTGTTCGCACGGTGGCCGGTCGGTTGCACGGGCGTGCGCTGCTGGTTCGGAACCGGTTTCCAGGAAGCGCCATCGAGGAACTCCAAATCGTACTTCGTCGGGGCGAGAATGTTTGTGCCGTCGTCGAGAAAACAAAGCTTCACCTCGCTCACGCGGCGTGGTGTGCCGAAATCCACGGCGATCGAGTCGGTGGCGTTGGTGGATGCCGCGGTGGCCCAGCGGTTGGGCGGATGGATCGTGTACCAGGCGTGGCCATCGTTCACTTTGGTGAGCGGTGTTTTCGGATCCGTGGAGGAGGCGCTGAAGCGCGGGAAATAATCACCGTCGTTGTTGACCGCGTAATTCAGGCGCGTCGCCGGGCGTAGCGACTGATTCGAAGCCTGCGGCAGCTTCACCGTGATCTTGCCGAGCGTGTTCAAGGCGGCGAGCTCCTTGCCGTCCGCCAGCACGCGCAAACCAGCGCCCTGGCCGTAGCGCGAGCCGTCCTTGTCCCAGAGAATGCTCAGGCGATGGCCGCGGTAGGGCACGTCATCGAGCGCGAAGTAATTCCAATCCGCTGGCGCGAGCGGGTCGATTTCGATCACGTCATCCGCGCGAGTCTTGAGGCCGACGAGTCCGGTGATGATGAGATCGTTGAAGCTGCTGTGGAAGTAATGCTCGCTGTGATTGTACCCATCGTGGCCTTCGAAGGAGCCAGTGTCGGGATGCAGCGCCTCGGCGAGATAGGGCTGGCCGTTCTTGCGATGCGAGATGGCGAAGATGTGCAGGAGCTTCAGATAGTCCGCGCGACTGATGACGTTCTGCTGGTAGTTCTGCAACAGGTTGGCCAGCGCCTTCAGCGTCTGCGCGGTCGAGTATGGCCAGGACTGGCCGCTCCACCAGCAGCAGGAAGTTTTCAGCAGGAACATCGGGTCATGTCGCTCGACCGTGAGCGGGCCGTAGTCGGCGAAAAAGTATTCGCGGTCCATGAGGAACTTCCAAGCCGACTCGAATCCCGGATCGGGCAGGTTAAACTGCCACGGAATGTAGGCATGTTCCTCGCGACCGTGTTCGTTGCCGGCGAACTGGCCGGACTGGTAGGTGAGCGTGTGTTTCTTCACGACGTGGCCGTCCTTGTCGGTCTCATCGCGCATGGACATGGGAAAGAAAAAGTCGCGCTTCGGATCCCAGAGAAGCTTCTGCACCTTCTCCTTGAGCGAGGCGGCCTTCGCCTCATAGGTCTTCGTGGTTGCATTGTCGCCAGCCAGTTTCGCGACGCGCGCGATGGCCAGCGCGTCGGCATACATGTAGGCGTTGAAGCCCGGCCGGTAGCCGTTCGCCCCGCGCAAAATATCCTTCGTCTGACGGCTGTTGATGTTGAACTCCATCCCGTCGTCATGGCCGTTCTGCCAAAAGAGACCGACTTCCGGAACGAACTGCCTCTTCTCCCAGGCCTCGTAGTTCTTCTTCAAGTCCGGCAGCAGATCCTTCACGAAGGCATCATCCGGATGAACTTCGTGCGCGGCCCAGACGCCGTCGGTAATCCAGCAGCCGTAATTGCGCGGCTGCGCGCCCGGGGTGCGGAACCAGTAGCGCGCATAGTCGCGGGCATAACGCGCGTCTTGCAGCCAGCGCACTTCGTAAAGCTGATGCCCGGCCGGACAACTAATCGCGCCGTACGCACCGCTCCAAAACGGACGATCGGTAAACTCGGTGAAGCTGTAGCCGCTGTTCGGAGAACCGTAGGTGAGGTGCTTGGTGACGAGTTCCCAGCGGTAATAGTAGGTGGTGACCAGGTCCGCGTCGGGGCACTCGAAGAACGGGATGTTGGCCTTGTACCAATCCCAGTCGCGATTGTCCCAGAAGGTCTGCGCCGCGAGCGCGCGGTCCTTATCGAGCACGGCGGCGGGTGCGGGCAGGGTGAGTCCGGCGAGAGCCAGGAGGCAGGCAAAGCGGAGCGTGTGCTGAAGGGTGGATGGGTTCATAGTCGATCTCTCAGTAGTCCCTGACGTGATAGCTGCGGATCACAGACTGCTGCCACTGCTCCAGTCCGGCTTTCATCCGGGCGGTGATTTCGGGATGCCGCTCCGCGAGGTCGTTCTTCTCCGAGCGATCGGCGACCAGGTCGTAAAGCTCCCAGTGGTTGGGCTTGGGTTTCACGAGTTTGTAACGGTTGTCGTTCCAGGCGGAGGGGCCGGAGTCGGGAGTGAGGTTCCGCTGGTCCCCCGCAAACTGCCAGAAGCCCATCGGCTGCGGGCGTTGTTTCATCTTCCCTTCCATCAGCGGCAACAGGCTGATGCCATCCAAGGGCACGGGCTGCTCCGGTTTGATCCGGAGCAGATCCGCGAGCGTCGGGAAGATATCCACCACGCCGGCGGGAATGTCGGTCACGAACGGCTTGATCCGCGCGGGCCACTCGATCAGCCCAGGCACGCGGATGCCCCCCTCCCACATGTCGCCCTTGCGTCCGCGCAGATCGAGGTTCGTGCCGTGGGCGTCAGGCTTTTTGGGATCGAGCCAGCCACCGTTGTCGCTGGAGAACCACAGCATCGTGTCATCGGCGAGGCCGAGCCGGCGGAGGCCCGCGCGCAGCGCGCCCAGGCTGCGATCCACGCCGGCAAGTTCGCCGTAGTAAGCCGAGCCGCCCGCAGTTTTGAGGTCATCGGGCAACGGCTGGTGCGGCGCGTGCGGGCTGCCATACCACACGACGGCGAGAAACGGCTGCTTCCGTCCCGCCGCCTTCGCGATGAATTTCAGCGCCTCGCCCACGATGACATCCGAGCCGTCGCCGACCGTCTTCTCCGCCGTGCCGTTGCGACCGAAGGTGGAATTGGTCTCGAAGTAATTGCTGACCGCAAAGGACTCGTCGAACCCGCAATTCTGCGGCGCAAGCGGATCGGAATCGGGCATCACCTTGCCCGGTCCGGCCACGCCGTTGAGATGCCATTTCCCGAAATGCCCGGTGACATAGCCCGCCCGCTTCACCAACTGCGCGATGGTCAGTTCCTCCTGGCGCAACTTCATGCCGGGCCAGAAAACGCCCATGCGGTTCGGATGCCGCCCCGTCATCACGCTCGCACGCGTCGGAGAACAGCTCTGTTGCGCGTAGAACCGGTTGAATCGCAGCCCCGCCGCCGCCATCGCGTCAATGTTCGGGGTCTGGATCTTCTTCAAGCCGTTGTAGCCCACATCGCCCCAGCCCTGATCATCCGTCATGCAAAGGATGATGTTGGGCCGGGACGCGGAGGTGTCCGGCGCGGCGGCGGGCAGCACCGAAAGCGGAGCAAGCAATGCGCTGGCGAGGACAACTCGGGCCAGCTTTCGCAGCGCGAGGCCGCAGCCTCTGACCGTCCGCCCTGTCATGGGACAACCCTCTGCGGAACAAACGGCACGTTACAAAACGTCAGCGCCGCGAGGCCGTTCGCGCCGTTGAGCAGCTTGTCCTGGTTCCACGCGATCTCCTTGAGATAGGTGATCTTTGTCGCGGAGGAAGGCTCCTTCAATTTCAGCGTGAGCACATTTCCGGTGACACTGCCCGACGCCACCTTGTCCTTCTCGCCGTCGAGATAGAACTGCCCGGCCAGCGTCTCGTTCCAGACCACGGGCTGATCGAACTCCAGGGTGATCGTGTCCATCGCGGCACCGGCGTAGGCAGCTCGACTGAGATTGGGGGCGGTGACAGAGGCGGCGGGCACTTTGCCGTAGTGGTCCCGCTCGATGACCGGCTGAATCAGGCGCGCGAATTCCGCCCAGCCGACCAGCGGGAAATGGCAGCCGCCGGGCGGACGCACGCCGAGCGTGGACAGGATGCTCATGTTCGAGAACAGCTGCGGCAGGGTGCGCTGCTTTTCGCGCAGCATATCGCCCGAGCCATTGCGTCCGCCCATGCTGCACGAGTCCGGCCAGATTTGGTAAACGTAGTAGTGCTGCACGTTCGGGAAGTCCTGCTTCCAGGCGGCGGCCATCTCGATGAAGAACGGGTGGTACGTCTCCCACCCGAAGCCGCCCGTCGGCCCGTCCGCGCCCTGATCGTTTTCGCCCTGATGCCAGAGGATGCCGCGAATGCCGTGCGTCAGCTTCGCCTGCTGCACGCGCCAGAGCATCCGCCCGTAGATGGTGCCGAGGTCGGTCGCGTTGGTGGCGCTGCGCTGATGCTGGTCAATGCGTGTACCGCCGACCGCAGCGTTGATGATGAAGATGGGCATCTTCTGGCTTTCGACCAAACGCTTGGCGAGTTCCATGCCCCACCAGCCGAGCTCCGCCTTCTCGCCGTTCTGGGCTTTCCACACTGGGTTGCACCACAGGTTGCCTTGATTGCCTTTCTGATTCTGCGAAGGCCGGCCATAGCTGCGAATCCACTCGTGCATCTCCGGCGGCGACTTCTCGCCGGTATCCGTCGCCAGCGCGTTGGACTGGCCGTCGATGATAAAGGCATCGCCGCAAACGAGGTTGGTCACGGTGTGCCGCACGGCCTCCTGCGCGCCGATCTTGGTGCCGAACTCCACTTTGTATTTGATCAACCCCGGCTTGAGCTTCATCGCGAACGCATAGGACAAGTCTTTGCCGGGCTTGGCCCGCTCGGTCTTGATCAACTTCTCGTCCGCATAGAGCTGGAGGAACACCGCGTCAGCCGGCGCGTCGAGCGTCCCGTTGTAGAAGAGCGTGCCCTCGTTCTTGTCGTCGCGCGCGTAGAACTGTCCATCCTCCGGCTTCTCATCCTTCGCGGGCGTGCGTGCCACCAAGGCGTCGCGCTTCGGCTCCTTCACGTCGATGGTCACCGACTGCGTGACCGGCTTGCCGCCGTTGCTGATGGTCGCCGTGACCGTGAGCTTCCCGCTGTTCTGCGCGCGCGTGAGGATGAGTTTTCCCGGCGCGACTTCCTTGATCACCGCGAACGGCCCCGCGCTCCACTCCGTCTTCAGCTCCCCCGCGCCTTTCGCCTGCATCGCCTTCACGTTGCTGATCTGCGGCACGACTTCGATCGTCTTGCGGCCATCCCACGCTCGCGGCGCTTTGAGCGTGAAGACTGGTTCAGCGATGTCCTCCTTGATCGTGGTCCCGATGTCCTGCTTTCTGACCTCGTTCGCGGAAACCGCCTTGAAGCGTAGTGTCACGAAGTCATCGCCGGTCACACGCCCCGCGTCGAACTGGAAGGAGAACCGGTCCGCCGCCACGATCGTCTCGCGGCCGTCGCGCACGAGCGACCAGTAAACTTTCTGCGCCCCGCCTGCCTGCGCGGTAAAGGTCGCGCTCTTTCCCTCCAGCACCGTCACCTGCGCCGACGAAACCGCGAACGTCGCGCCGGGCTTCACCACCGGCCCAACCAAGGTCTGGTG
>CAYQBV010000315.1:0-5413 GCA_964415705.1 uncultured Chthoniobacter sp.
ACATTCCACAACCCCAAAGCGCCTTCCCGCGTCCGCACCAGCACCCGGGAACCGTCGTGATTGAAAGCCGCCTCGAACACGCCGGAGAGATCCGCCAGACGCTCCGCACCTGCCGCCGCACTGGCCAGCCATCCGGCGGAAAGAATCAGCGAGAACCCACGCGGAAACTGGATGCGGCGGGCGATCGTCGCCGCCAGGCGGGCAGTCTTTGCGCAGGGCTTCATGGCGCAAACTTCGCGACCAAGTCGAGGGCGTGACAATGCCGTTTTTCCCGCCATGGCCGAGTCCCGCTCTTGTTCACGGCTGCTTTCGGCGGAGGTGGAAGTTTATTTAGAATTATTCTTGATATGCCTTGGCGGTAGCCGGACGCTGCGCCCCTGCCATGAGCCGCAAACCTGAACCGAAGTCCTACGCTGAGACGATCCATGAGAAGGGATTCCGTTTCACCGACCAGCGGCGCGCGGTTTATGATGCCCTGATGAACAGGCGGGATCACCCGACGGCGGTGGAGGTCTTCATGCGGGTAAAGGGCAAGGTGCCTTCGATCTCGCTGGCAACGGTGTACAATTGCCTGGAGACGCTGACCGGCTGCGGTCTGGTCAAGACGGTGAATCATGACCGCGAGTCGGCGCGCTACTGCCCGAATCTCGATGAACACGCGCATCTTTTCTGCGAGGGCTGCGGCGGGGTGACGGACATCCCGCTGCGGGCGAAGCGCCGGGCGCACGACATCTGGGAGCTGCCCGAGGAGGTGACGATCTCCCATCACGAAATTTCCTTCCGCGGACTGTGTCCGAAATGCGCGAAAGCCGCGGCGCGCAAAACGACAAAATCCAAATGAGTTCACTCTCGATCAAAAACCTCCACGTCAGCATCGGCGACAAGGAGATCATCCGCGGGCTCACGCTCGATGTGCCGAAGGGGCAGGTCCACGCCATCATGGGGCCGAATGGCTCCGGGAAGAGCACGCTGAGCAAAGCGATCGGCGGCCACCCGGACTACACGGTGACGGCGGGCGAGGTGCTGCTCGATGGCGAAAACATCCTCGGCCTGGAGCCGGATGCGCGCGCCCGCAAGGGACTCTTTCTCGCCTTCCAATACCCGATGGAAATCCCGGGCGTGAGCAATGCGAACTTCCTGCGCGCGGCTCTAAACGCGCGGCAGACGGAGGGCGAAGAGGTGGAGGCGACGGAGTTTTACGCGCAGATGTATGCGGAAATGGACAAGCTGGAGATGTCGCGTTCGTTCACGGCGCGGTCGGTCAATGAGGGCTTTTCCGGCGGAGAGAAAAAGCGGAACGAGATTTTGCAAATGGCGATGCTGAAGCCGGCCTACGCGGTGCTGGATGAGACGGACTCGGGGTTGGACATCGATGCGCTGCGGATCGTGAGCGCGGGCGTGAATGCGCTGCGCGGGCCGCATCTCGGGGTGCTGCTGATCACGCATTACCAGCGGTTGCTGGACTACATCGTGCCGGACGTGGTGCACGTGATGGTCGAGGGGCGGATCGTCCGCAGCGGCAGCAAGGAACTCGCGCTCGAACTCGAAGAGCGCGGTTACGATTTCATTAAAGACGAACTCGGCGAACCCGCGCTCGCCTAACCCGGAGGCCAACCCATGAGCACTGAAACTGTCAGCCAAATCGACATCGACCGCACGCGCGGCGACTTCTCGTATCCCGAAAGCCACACCTTTGACGCGGGCACCGGCCTGACGAAGGACACGATCGACTACATCTCGAAGGTCAAGGGCGAGGCCGAATGGATTCGCGAGTTTCGCCATCGGGCGCTGGAGGTTTTCCAATCCAAGCCGATGCCGACGCATTGGGCGTCGAAGGATTTGGAGAACATCATCTTTGAAAACATCCGCTACTACCTCGCGAACGGACAGAAGCCCACGCGCTCGTGGGACGAGGTGCCGGAAGATGTGAAGCGCACGTTTGAGCGGCTCGGCATCCCGGAGCAGGAGCGGAAATTCCTCGCGGGCGTCGAGGCGCAGTTCGATTCCGAGGCGGTGTATTCCAACATCAAGGCGGCGGTCGGCGAGCAGGGTGTGATCTTTTGTGGCTCCACGGAAGGACTGCGCGAGCACCCGGAGATTTTCCGCAAGTGGTTCGGCAAAGTCATCCCGACGGGCGACAACAAATTCAGCGCGCTGAACAGCGCGGTGTTCAGCGGGGGGTCGTTCATCTATGTGCCGCCGGGCGTGAAAGTGAAGCACCCGCTGCAGGCTTACTTCCGCATCAATGCGGAGAACTTCGGCCAGTTCGAGCGCACGCTGATCATCGCCGATGAGGGCAGCGAGGTGATGTATATGGAGGGCTGCACGGCACCGAAATTTGAGACGGCCACGCTGCACTCCGCGGTCGTGGAACTCGTCGCGATGAAGGGTGCGAAGATCCAATACGTGACGGTGCAAAACTGGTCGGCGAATGTTTTCAACCTCGTGACCAAGCGCGCCATCGCGCACGAGGAAGCCGAGGTGAAATGGATCGACTGCAACATCGGTTCGCGGCTCACGATGAAATATCCGGGCGTCATTTTGAAAGGCCGCAAGGCGCGCGGGGAGGTCATCTCGATCGCGCTCGCGAGCGACGGGCAGCATCAGGACACCGGCGCGAAGATGATTCACGCCGCGGATGAGACGACCTCGAACATCGTGTCGAAGTCCATCTCCGTGGGCACCGGGCGCGCGACGTATCGCGGACTCGTCCACATCCCGAAGCACCTCAAAGGCTGCAAGAACAACACCGAGTGCGACGCGCTGCTGATCAACTCGACGGCGCGCACGGACACGTATCCGGCGATCACCGTGCGCGGCACGGGCAACTCCAGCCAGCACGAGGCCAGCGTCTCGCAGATTTCTGCGGAGCAGATCTTTTACATGCAGCAGCGCGGCCTCACGGAAGCGCAGGCCATGAGCCTCTCGGTGAATGGTTTCGTCAACGATCTCGTGCGCCAGTTCCCGATGGAATACAGCGTGGAACTCAAGCGCCTCATCGACCTCGAAATGGAAGGCAGCGTCGGCTAGCCCATGAGTACCGCGATTTTGGAATCCGCAGCAGTTTTGCCCACGACGACCACGCCCATCCTCAGCGCGGGACCGGCGTCGCCGGAGCAGGCCGGGGCCTGGGAAAAATTCACCGCGCTGCCGATGCCGGTGCGCACCGACGAGGAGTGGCGCTTTGCGAAAGTGAAGGACCTCGACCTGAGCGGCTACCTGCAGGCCCAGTCGGTCGATGATGCCGCGCGCGAGGAATTGCTCGCCCGTTCGGAGGGGCTCGACGCCGTGGCCGGGCGCATGGTTTTCGCCAATGACCAACTGCTCGCGCAGGAAACACTCGGCGCGGCGCTCCGCCAGCAAGGCGTGCTCTGGCTGCCGCTCGAGCAAGCCGTAGCCGAGCACCCCGAGCTGTTGCGCAAACATTTCATGCGCGAGGAAGCGATTCTCGGCGGGCAAAAATTCGCGGCGCTCCACGCGTCGCAGGTGCGCGCCGGGACGTTCCTTTACGTGCCGCGCGGGGTCGAGATCGACCTGCCGATCGAGGCGTTCCACTGGATGCATGGTGCGCACGCTTCCGTCTTTCCGCACACGCTGATCATCGCCGAGGACATGGCGAAGGTGACGCTCATTGATTACTACGAAAGCGCCGACGCCGCGGCGCCCGGCCTGGCCTGCGCCGTGAATGATCTCTGGCTCGGCGCCGGCGCCAACGTCACCTATGTCTGCGTGCAAAACTGGAGCCGCACGGCGCACAGTTTCCAGATGAATTCCACGGTCGTGGGCCGCGACGCGCAGTCGAAATCGCTCTTCGTCCAGCTCGGCGGCCAGCACGTCCGCAGCGAGAGCGTGAGCCATTTGCGCGGCCCGGGCGGGCGCAGCGACATGCTCGCCGTGACGGTCGCCGCTGCCGCGCAGGAAGTGGATGCCCGCACCCTGCAAATCCACGAAGTGCCGAACACGCAAAGCGACCTGCTTTACAAAAACTCACTCGACGACACCGCGCGCACGATTTTCGCCGGCCTCATCCGCGTGGACCCCGGCGCACACCGCACCGACGCCTACCAGAAGGTCCGCAACCTCCTCCTCAGTGACGAAGCCGAAGCCAACAGCGCGCCCGGCCTCGAGATCGAAGCCGACGACGTCCGCTGCACCCACGGCGCGACCTGCGGCCAGATCGAGCAGGAGGAGCTTTTCTACCTCCTCTCCCGCGGCATCCCGAAAAATGAAGCCCAACGCCTCATCGTCTTCGGCTTCCTGAACGAAGTCTTCGAGCGCCTCGGCAACGAGCCGGTGCAGGAAAAGCTCCGCGAACTGGTGCGGGCGAAATTCGCAGCGGTGCGATAAGCGCCACGACCGGCCCTCCTATCCCCACCCCGACTTGAACGGGGATAACACGTTTAGGAAACGCGTGCTCTATCCAGTTGAGCTATGGGGACGTTGGAAAATCGGTCACGCAAAAGTGATTCGGTCAGGATTGACGGCCAACCAAGACCAAATCCAAATCCATCCCCGTCCGGGTTTGTCCAAGGTCGTTTTGCATGGCCACGAAATAGGCTCGCAGCGTCGCCTTCGCAAGGCCGAAAGCCCCGGCACGTTCGCCCATCTTCGTCCCGATCCTTTTCCATTCCCCAAGGCGCTGCGCCAACTTCGGGAACGCGAGCGAACGGGAGCGAATGGGAAATTGCGGAGAAAGTGTTCGAGTTGCCCGGGAAAATCCGCTCTGGTGCGACCTTCACCTTTCAACCGCAACCATCTCTATGAGCCAGCCCATCATCTCCCAAAAATCTCCGCTGCCCGTCGCCGTCGAGGCCGGGAAGACCTACTACTGGTGCTCGTGCGGGCAAAGCAAAGGGCAGCCGTTTTGCGACGGCTCGCACAAAGGCTCGGAGTTCGCGCCCACGCCCTACAAGGCGGAGAAGGACGGCACGGTGTATTTCTGCGGCTGCAAGCACAGCGGCAACGGCGCGCTCTGCGACGGCAGTCACAAGGGGCTGTAGGCCCGGAGCCTTCGCGCGGCGGAACGACCGGAGGTATCGCAGTGTCGTGAGCGTTTCCCCGCGATCTCCGGTCGTCGTCCTTCGCTTCTTGCTGCGCCTTTCCGGCTGGGTGGTGGCGGCGGTGCTGGCGTGGCTCTGGTGGGAAAAAAGTGCGGACCGGCCCAGCGCGCGGCCACTGCCCGCTCCAGTCTCCGCCCCGGCTGGCGCGCCGGTGCCAGAGCGCCTGGTGGAGCGCATCTTTCGCGAGTGGGCGGCCGGTCCGCAGCAGGAGGGCGCACTCCTCGGCTTCTGCTTGCTCGATGCAAATGGCGCGATGCTTTTCGCCTCGCCGCTCGCCGCGACCGCGCTGTGCCCGGCCTCCTCGCTGAAGATCCTCACCACGGGCGCGGCGCTCGGCTGGCTCGGGGCGGAGT
>CAYQBV010000316.1:0-5411 GCA_964415705.1 uncultured Chthoniobacter sp.
GGGGGGGGGGGGGGGGGGGGCGGGGGGGGTGGCGGGGGGGGGGAGGGGGGCGGGGGGGAGGGGGGGGGCGTCGGCGGGGGGGACGTAAAGGGCGGCGTCGCCGAGGAGGCTGCGGGTGGAGGGCAGGTCGCTGGCGATGACGGGCAGGCCGTGGGAGAGGTAGTCGAGGGCCTTGGCGGGGCAGGTGAGGTGGGCGTTGTAAAAGGTGTCGTGCAGGGCGACGACGCCGACGCTGGCTTCGGTGGCGAGGGCGCGCTGGAGCTGGTCGGGCGGGCGGAAGGCGGAGAACTCGATGCGGTCGTCGAGGTGCTTGGCTTGCATGCGCGCGGCGAATTTCGCGGTCTGCTCGTCGGAGCCGCCCCAGAATGACGCGCGCAAGTTTCCTTCGGCGGGGCTGACGGCTTCGATGAGCGTTTTCACGCCCTTCGGCGTGTGCAGGTGGCCGACATAGACGGCGCGGCGGGCGAGGCGGCGGGCGTCGGGATCGCCGGGCGCGACGGGATCGGCTCCGAGCGGAAACGCGGCGCACGGCAGGCCGGGAAAGCGTTTCGCGTAGAGCGCGGCGAGCGGTTCGACGATGCCGGCGACGCCAGTGAGCCGCGGCAGGCAGAGCTGCTCCAGCCAGCTCTGGTGGCGGTCCTGGATGCGGAGGCGGTCGGTGCGCCAGCTCAGGTCGGCGTAGAAATTGTGCGCCTCGAAACAGGTGCGGATGCGCGGGTGCCGGCTGAGCAGCGCGAGGTAGGGGAGAAAGCTCGGCTCGCGCGCGACGGCGGCCACTTCGCCGCGCTCAGCGAGCCGGCGAATGAGGCGGTAGGCGTACCAGAAAATAGGCAGCGTGGACTTTGCGCCCAAGAGGCTGCGTCGGGCGACGCGGTGAATGTGCAGCTCCGCGCGCGGCGCGAGGCCGTAGTAGCGGCGGAGGTCGTCGTCGGTATCGGACTCCGCGCCGCGCCCGACCACGAAATGCGTTTCGCACCCGGCGGCGGCGTAGCCGTGCGCGTTGTGGACGCCGACGTTGACCACCGGCCCCGGGTCGCGCCAGGAGCGCTTATGGACGAGGACGCAGATCAGAGCCGGTGAAAGATGATCTCCAGCGAGAGCACGCAGTAGGTGGTGACGAGCACGGGATCCTTTTCCATCCAGCGCGCGGTGTCATTGACCCACGAGCCGTCGCCGGCCTGCGTGTTGATGAGCTTGAGCGCGAGTTCGCTGGCCCAGTCCACCTTGCCATTGGGTGTTTCGAGCGTCTTCACGTCGGCGGCGGCGAGTGCCTTGGTCATGAGGTGGTAGTAGTAGAAAAGGCCGGCGCGTTCCATGCCGGGGTTTTCTTTGAGGGTGTAGTTTTTCTTCAGCCAATCGAGCGCGGCGACCACGCGCTGGTCGTCCTTTTTCACGTCGGCGTAGATGAAGCTGAGCAGGCCCGCGTAGCTCATGCTGCCGTAGCTGCGCAGCGCCAAGCGACCGTCGGGGAGTTTCATTTCGCCGGCCTTGCTGTCGCCGGGGAAATACACGAAGCCGCCCTTGTTTTGCTCGTCGCCGCTCGCCCATTTTTCCTTGTTGGTCGCGGGCAGGTTTTGGCAGCGGTTGATGAACTCGATCGCGGCCTGCCAGTTGAGTTGTTTGCCTTCGCCCTCGACGTTTTTCCGCGCGGCCTGATAGGCGCGCAGGGCTTCGAGGCCGACGAGGTGGTTGTCGAGATCGGGATGCTGGCGGCTGGTGCCGGTGGGGCCGTAGCTGATGCCGCCGTCGAGCGAGGGATCGGTCAGCCCTTTGGCCTGCTGGCTGACGATGAAATCCTTCGCGGCCTTGAGCATCGGTTCGTCCTTCGGGTCGCCGCTGTTGAGCAGCGCCATGAGCGCGGTGGAGGTGTTGTAGTTCGAGAGGCCCTTCGTGTAGATGCCGCCGTCGGGCTGCACTTTGGTGCGGATGAAGGCGTAGCCTTTGCGCATGAACTCCGGCTGCTCCTTGAGGTATCGGCCGCTCGGCTCGCGCTGGAAAGCCACGAGCGGGAGCGCGGTGAGCGCGGGGTGATTCGGGTCGGCGTCGCTCCACGAGCCGTCGTCCTTTTGCTGGGTCTTGAGAAAGCGCAGACCCTTGTCGATGGCGAGCTGGATTTCGTTGCGGAGCGAGAGCTTCCGGCCATCGCGCGGGATGGGATCTTCGGCGGCGAAAAGCGCGGGCGCGAGCAGCGCGGTGGCGGTGAGCAGGAGGAGCGGAGTTTTCATGGCTTGGTTTTGGTTTTGGGATCGGTGGGCGGGACGAGTTTGAAGATGATTTCGACGGGCGTATTGACCTTGGGCGTGTCCTTTTCGTTCGCGTTCCACATTTGGTCGTTGTTGCTGTTCTTGCGCGGATTGTTGATCAGCGCGGTGGGCATGGTCACGAGCGCGACGAGGTTGCCATCGATCTGCGCGAGGAAGCGCCCCTCGTAAACGATCGAGCCGTTGTAGATCCACGGCCCGTGCTCAATGGCCTGCTGCTTCTCCTGATTGTAGAGCCAGTCCTCGACCGGCACGGTCTTCTCCACATCCTTCTCCTTCCACTTCACGCTGATCAAAACGGTGTCGCCGGTGAGCTTCGGCGCGGCGCGCAAAAAGCGGTCGTCGAGCTGGGCGGGCGGCGGGGCTTCGGCGGTGATGGCCCCGCCTTTCGCCCCGAGCAGCAGCATGGCCGTGTGAATGTCCGTCGCGCCGACATCGGTCACGAGCAGGCTCTCGTGGGCGCTGCCCTTGGGGTTGACGATGAGGTATTCGAGCAGCCCGCGCTCCATGTTCAGCTTGCCGGGGAAGGAGACGGTTAGCGCCTTTTGATCGAGCCGCACTTTGCCGACCTCGAAAACGCCGGGGGAGACCTCGCGGATGGCGGGCTTGGCCGGCTCCTCGGGTTTCGCGGGAGCAGGCGGTTCCTCCGCGAGCGCCGCGAGCGCGAGCGTGAGGCTCGCGAGCAGGATCGCGGCGGGGCTCTTGAGCGTAATCATAGTCATCATCTTAATCTGGCAGGGGGCTTGGCGTTGGGGATGAAGATTAAGATTACGATTGCGATTACGAGGGGAAAGATGGGCGGCTACTTGCGGATGAGCACCGGATCGAGCCAGAGGCCGGAGCCGGTCGCGGTGGTCGGAAAACCGGCTTCGACGCGCAGCGAGATGCTGCGCACCGGGCCGAGTGGCGCGCGCAGCGGGGTCGGTTTGTCGCTGGAGGAAAGCGGGGCGCTGCGGGTGATCGGACGGCCATCGGCGTAAATGGCGAAGATCAGGCGGTTGGCTGGCGGGACGCCGGGCGGGACGGCGACGAGGACGTTGAGCACGTTAAAACCGGCGGGCACTTCCCACGTCGCGGCGACCCCGACCGCAGACTCGAAGCCTTTGCCGTGCGCCGCGCCGAGGCTGTCGAGCGGCACGTCCCCGAGCGATTTGTCCAATGCGAAGCAATGCTCCAGCTTGCGCCCCGGCAGCGGATCGACGCGCGCTGGCTTGAGTGCGGTGAGGGGCTGGAAACGGCCGGGGCCGGCGCGGATTTCGAGGATGTCTTTCGGCTCGATTTTTACGTTGTCGTAAAGCGGGTGCCGCAGGTTGACGCCCGTCTTGTCCATCGGCAGCACCTCCACGCCGAAGAGCGCTCCGTCTTTCGTCCGCACCTCGAAAAGCGCCGTGCTCCGCCGCGCATCGCGCAGGATCAGCGCGAGCAAATCCTTGCTGGCTCCAACGAGCGTGCGCGGGCCAAAAATCGGATTGAGCACCTTGGCCGACTTGTCGTCCGCGGCCTTGATTGTGCCTTCAAAAAAATCGCCCCCGCCGAGCAGCGCCCCCACTTTCCCCACCGGCGCGCTCGCGGCCACGGCCGGGGAAATCGGCTGGTAGATCACCCACGCGATTTCCCCGCCGGGGAGGCTGAGCTTGTAGCGGTCGAACTTCACCACCGGCTCGGTCAGCGTGGTGAACGGGCCCGTCAGCCGCGTGCCATTGCGCAGCAGCACGCCGGGCGCGAAACTCTCCGCCGGCACCGAGTCCGCAAACTGCGCCGACAGCACCTCGGCGGGATCGATCTTCACCGCCGCGCCGCCGGTCGGGGTCACGATGATCTGCCCGAAATCGAGAGTGATCGCCCCGACGGTCTTCACGCCATCGAAGGTCTCCACGCTCGCGGCTTGGACGGACGAAGTGAGGGCGAGGGTGACGGCACCTGATGTCCGCACAGCAAATCTCGAGATGCGGCGCAGCAAAGTAGCTTGGGCTTTAGCCCAAAGTCGCCAGCAGTTTGGGCTAAAGTCCAAGCTACTTTGGAGCGCTCCGTTCATCACGACGGGCTGTTCTTTCCGACTGCCACCCCACTCACACCGAAATGTTTGCGCAGCCAAAATCACGTTTCGGATTTCGATATTCGGATTTCGAATTTCCAGCGTCTCAGCGCTGGTAAAGCGGGATGTAGTGGTAGGGCATCGCGAGGATCGTGGCATGGACGGCCGTGCAATACACCGCGCCGACCTCGCCTTCCCAGGAGGATTGCTCGCCGTTCTTTTTCACGGTCTTGAGCAGCTTCTCGCGCATCACGGCATACCACCGTTTCCACGTGTCGCCGCCGATCATGTACTGCGCGGGCGCGGCGTAGTTCGAGCCGTAGGTCCACCACTGGCCGCCCTCGTTCACTTTGCCAAAAAGATACTGCGAGCCGCCGGCCACCAGCGGGTCGTCGTAGAGGCCGCAGACTTGCAGCGAGTAGATCGCCGCCGCGGTGCGCGCGTAGCCGGGGTCCTTGTTGCCCGCCTGGTAGGAAAAGCCGCCGCCGCCCGTGGAGCAGCGTTTCACGTAGTCGATGGCGTCGTCGATGGTGCGCTGTGGCACGTCGAGCCCGCAGTTTTTCGCCGCCCGCAGCGCGACGACCTGCATGACCGTCACCGAGATGTCCGCGTCCTCGGGACGCGGTCGGTAGCGCCAGCCGCCGGCGTGCGGGCCCTTGGCGCATTGCGTGGTCACGATGAGCTGGATGGCGCGCTGGAGCTTCGTGCGCATGGCGGGCGATTTCGTCTGTCCGTAAATCTCCGCGAGCGCGAGCGTGGCGATGCCGTGGTTGTACATGTAGCGGCCGCCGTCCACGCCGCGGAAGGTCCCGTCCGGCAGGAGCGAATCGAGCAGGAACTTCATCCCCTCATTGACCTGCTTCGCGTAATCGCCCTCCTCCGGCAGATTGCCGCTGGCGAGGAAGCACATCAGTACGTAGCCCGTCATGGCGATCGCATGCTCGCCCTTCCGCCCCTGCGTCGCCCACGAGCCATTGCCCGCCTGCTGCTCCGCGAGAAACCGCAGCGCGCCATTGATCACCGCCTCGGTCGGAGCATCCACGACCACGGAGTCGGCGGCGGGTGGGGCGGGGTCTTCGGCGCGGGTGGGGAAAGCGGCGAGCGCGAGCGCGGCG
>CAYQBV010000317.1:0-5366 GCA_964415705.1 uncultured Chthoniobacter sp.
CACCCCTGCCATGCACAACGTGCCCATGTCCACCTCACTCGCTCCGCAATTGCAGGAACTGCTCGGGCGATTTTTGAACAGCCCGCCATCCCGGCCATCGAGCGCCAGCAACTTGCCGTTCAAACCGCTCTGCTTCAGGAGTCGGATCTGGACCGGATCTAGGGCAGCCTGCAAACGGCCTTGAACGAAGACCAAAAATTCCACGGGACGAGCACAACCCTGCAGACAAGACAGCCTCCCGCTCTCGAAGAATATAGCGCGGCAGCGGCGGCGGCAGCGCTCATCGCTCTGACGCGGCGCCTCGCCAGCGAGGAAACCTCGGGCAGCACCGCCGCGGAATACGGCGCGGCGGGCAAAGAGCTTGGTCGTCGCCTGCCTGGCGCTGCTGGCGGCGGTTGGTTTCGTCAGTTTCATCACACGCAGCATCAGCATTCCCGTGCGGAAACAGACGGAACTCCTCCAGGCCGCCCATGAAAGGTTTCAGGACGAGATCGCCGACCGGCGCGCGGCGGAGGCGGCGATTCGGCTCTGCGAAGCGCACCCCGGGCCGATTCACCTCCTGATCACCGACCTCGTGATGCCGGGGATGAGCGGTCGGCAGGTCAGCGAGAGCGTGCGGAACACCGGCCAGGCTTTCATCCAAAAACCGTTCACCTCCGCCACGCTGGCACACAACCTGCACGCAAGGCTGGGCTCTCATTCCGCGCGCCCGCCCGCGGAATGCGGCAGCCTCTCCTAGCTCACCACCATGATCGCCACCCTCGCCACTGCCACTCCCACCCTCTCGCACCACGCCTACGAATTCATCGCGGACAAGGTCTATGAGCCCAGCCGCATCCGGCTGGGCGACGACAAGCAGGCGCTGGTCAGCGGACGGCGGGCCAAGCACCTGCGCCATCTGCATCTCGATTCCGATGAGGATTCCTGCGCCTACCTGGAATCTACGCGCGGCACGGAGGAGATCGACCAGCTCGTGGACTGCATCTCGACCAACCACACCCACTTCTTCCGCGAAATCGAGCAACTGAATTTTCTCCGCGCCGTGGCCCTGCCCGGGTGGGTGCCACGGCTGACGCGCGAAGGCGCGCCCTTCAAATTTTGGAGCGCGGCGAGTTCCTCCGGTGAGGAGCCATACCCCGTGGCCATCGTCCTGGCAGAGTATGCCCGCGCCCATGGCTCCTTTCACTGGCAGATCGAGGATTCGAACATCTCCTCCCGCATCCTGGCCAAAGCGCAGGCCGCCATCTACGAGGAGTCCCGCATCGCGCTGCCGCAGCCGGAATGGTTGCCGCGCTATTTCCAGAAAGGCACGGGCGATTTCGCCGGCCCTTACAAGGTCAAGGCGACGCTGACCCGCCAGGTGAAGTTTCATCGCCTGAACCTGCGCTCCAGGCGCAGGATCCTGTGCAGCCGAACCAGCACGTCATCTTTTGCCGGAACGTGATGATCTATTTCAACACACCCACCCAGCAGGAGCTGGTGCTGAAGCTCATCAACCAACTAGCCCCCCGTGGTTACTTTGTCGTCGGCCACTCGGAAAGCCTGCCCGGGATCAAGCACCCCTCCCCGCCCTCAAGCCCGGCATTTACCGCAAGAACCCTTAGTCATGCTTTACCTTTTGCAACACCAACCCCGGGAACGCCGCTCTTGATTGCCAATGGCGTCGCCCTGGCGGCCAGCGAAACAGGCGGGCACGAAAGCCCCACGGTGCGGCTCGATCTCGGTCATGGCACTCTCACTTTGGATATCCCAGGCAAAAGTCCCTACCCAATATGAATGCGGAAGAGCTCATCGCGAAAACCCCCAACCTGCCGGTCCCGTCCCCCTCGGCGACCCGCCTGCTCCAGCTCCTGGCCGGCGACGGCCGGGACAACGAAGCCATCATCGCCATCCTGAAACAGGACGGCGTCCTCAGCACCAAGGTCCTGGCGCTGTGCAACTCGGCCGCGTTCGAACTGGCTGCCCCGGTTAGCTCCATCAGTCAGGCGATCCTGCACGTGGGTTATGAGGAAGTGCATCGACTCGTCATGGCAGTGACCTTTGGCGGAGCGTTGGGCAGTCACCTGGCCGGTTACTTCATCGAGGACGGAGCCCTCTGGCGACATTCGCTACTCACGGCTCTGCTCTCGCAGACCGTGGTCCGCACAGTGCATACGTCGCAGACCGATCCGTCAGTCGCTTACACCGCCGGGCTGATCCATGACATCGGCAAACTGGTCGTGAGTTATGCGCTCGATGCGGACAGCCAGGAACTGATCCGGGAGCTGGTCGAGAGAGGCGGACGCTCTCTGGTGGAAGCGGAGAGCGAAGTCATCGGTGCGGATCATGCCGAAGTGGGGGCGTGCCTGCTACGGAAATGGAAGCTCCCCGAAGTCCTCGTCGAAGCCGTGGCCAACCATCACAACCCGCCGGTCGAGCCGCGTCTTGAGCTTTCCTCCATCGTCCATATCGCCGACATGATCGCCCACGAGGGCGGCTCGTCGCCCGGCTGGAGCAGCTATGCGCTGCGCACCAAGGAGGCCGTGGTCGAGGCCATGGGGTTGACGAAGCAGCATATGGAAGTGCTGATCATTTCCGCCTACGACGCCTCCCTCCAGGTCGATGAAGCCCTCAGCGCCCCAGCGTAAGACGATTGACCGATAAAGCCCCATTCACAAGGTCCACGAAAGACCCGAAAGGACACAAAAAACACCGGGGAGGCAGCCATCGATCCTTACAGGGCGCAACTCCCCGGGCATTTCCCTTTTCGTGGCGTTCGTGTTTTTCGTGGACCTCAATCCCTTTACCCATGAACCCTAAAATCAAAGTCCGCATCGTGGACGACTCCGCGGTCATCCGCCGCATGCTTTCCGACGCTCGCGCCAGCGACCCGGAGATCGGGGGTTGATCGAGTTTTAACACCCGCTTTCGCATGACTAACACCACCACCTACTTCAAGACCGCCCGGCACATCGGCGAAATCGTCTTCAACGTCTTCGACACCATGCTGGGGCTGCGGGCGGCCATCGCCACGGCGTCTCTCGAAACCCCGCCGGAACGGTCGGTATCGCCGGGGAGACGGTCACAGGCACGGTTTACATCCACCTTTCGGAGCCGCAGGCCCGGGAAATCACGCGCGCCATGCTGTAATGCACCGCCGGCCAGGATGCCGGGGATAGTGACGTAAATGACGTCGTCGGGGAATTGAGCAAAATGATCGGCTGCGGACTAAAGTCCCGACTCAATGATGCCGATATTGTCTGTGCCGTGAGTACCCCGCCGGCGATTCGGGGCGCATTTGCCGTCGAGCCGCCGCCCGGGGCGCGCGTGGAAAAATTCCACTTTGCCTGCCTTGGCGCCCGTTTCGCCGGGGAGGTTCATCGGCAACTCAACTAATCCAACCTATGCCAGCCAAAATCCTCAGCGTGGATGACAGCAAGACCATCCGCATGATCGTCAAGCGCACCTTTGCAACCTACGAAGCCACCGTCCTCGAGGCCGCCAACGGCGAAGAGGGCCTGGCCGCCGCCGCCGAAAACCCAAACTCATCGTCCTCGACATCACCAGGCCGGTGATCGACGGCGGGATCATGCTCACCGCCGAGTCCGGCCGGGAAAACGTGGCCTTCATCGCCAAACTCGGCGTGCGCGATTACCTCGTGAAACCCTTCAGGGACGAGCAACTCGTCGAGAAGGTATCGCGCGTCTTCACCCTCACGCCGAAAGCCGTCGCCGCCTAGCCTTTTACCCATCCGACCCATGAGCGAAAACGCCACCGCCGAGCAGATCGCCGCCACCAACGGCTTCGAGGACCTCCCGGCCAATGTCCGCAGCCTCACCGACCTGGTCTCGCGCCAGGATGCGCCGCTGCAGGACATCGCGAAAATCATCTGCGGCGATGCGAATCTCACCCGCCGTCTCCTCGGGGCCGCCAATCCCCGCGCCACTTGCGAAGAGGACTACACCATCACCACCGTGGATGGTGCCCTCATGCGCTCGGGGATCGGCGGAGCGCTGCTGCTGGCCATCACCGACCCGCTCATCCGCGCGGTGCAGCGCACCTTTCAAACCATGCTCGCCATCGACCTCACCGACGTAGCGCCGGGCATCCTGCCGACCCTGGACGGTGAGCATGTCATCGGCGAAGTCGCTTTCGCCGGCAAAGCGACCGGCTGCGTCAACCTCCGCCTTTCTCCCGCCGCCGCGATTGCCGCGGCCACGACAATCATGGGATTCCCACCGGCCGCTGAAGACCTCAACGATGTCATCGGCGAGCTGAGCAACATAGTGGTCGGCAACTTCAAATCGAACCTCTGCGACGCCGGTCTGAACTGCAAACTCAGCCCGCCGAAAATCATGAGGACCAACGAATTCAAACTCCGCGCCGCCGACGGCGGCTTCGCCCAGCGCACCGGCTTTCACAGCACGGGCGTGGATATGTTTGTCGATATCCTCGTGAATCCCTGGACGGGCTAAGCCTGGCCGCCACCGGCGAGCGCGATGTGCCGCTGGCCGTGAGCGATCTCGAAGAGGATCGGCACGTCGAGCAGGTCTCCGAGCACTGCGCGGTTGGTGGTCGCTGCGAGGTCGGGCAACTCGGCTGGCGGTTGGGTGTGATTGAGGATCAAGCCCGCGCATTTCAGCCCGCGGGCGCGGATCGCCTGCACGGTGAGGAGCGTGTGGTTGAGCGCGCCGAGGCGGTTGGCGACGACCACCGCGACGGGTAACGCGAACTCCGCCGCAAGGTCCGCCACGAAATAGTCGCGGGTGATCGGCACCAGCCAGCCGCCCACGCCCTCGACGATGATCGACTCGTGCGCGCCGCGCAGGCGGGCGAAAGTTTCGCGGATGAGCGCGAGGTCGATCTGGCGATTCTCGATCATCGCCGCGGTGTAGGGCGCGGCGGGCGGACGCAGCCAGACGGGGTTTACTTCATTGAGCGTGATCGCGCGGTCGCTGGCGGTATGGAGTTCGTCCGCATCAGTTCGCTCACCGCAACAGATCGGCTTCATGCCGACACCATCGCGGCCAACCGAGCGCAGGGCGCGAATGAGCAGGGCGGCGGCGTAGGTCTTACCGACATTCGTGTCGGTGCCGGTAAGGAAAAGATTCATTGGGGAGGGATGATGGATGAAAGGTGCGGATGCGCGAAGCGCAGTATCCCAAAACTATCATCCTGAGCGGAGTTCCGCCGTGGGCGAAGGCGGGCGGGAACTCCGCTCAGCCGTATCGATGCCGTTGGCGCGCGATTTTGAGGTGGTTTTCATGGGGTTTGGGCGGCTGCATGGCAGTTGGGCAGCGGGCTCAAAAGCTTGGCCCAGATCTGCTGCCATCACGCCCGGTGCGGCGGCGGGAGGCCCAGCTTGAGCGTGGTCCCGCCCTGGGCGC
>CAYQBV010000318.1:0-5314 GCA_964415705.1 uncultured Chthoniobacter sp.
CGGGGTGGCGAGGGAGGAGTTCACGAAAGTCGTGGCCGAGCGCGAGGTCTTGCGGGAGGGCCAAACGCGCTTGGAGCAGGAGGTGGCCCGGCTGAAGGCCGAGGTCGCTATCTTGCGCCGGGATCGTGAGAATCTCCAGAGAGCTTGGGACGCGACAAAGCTGGAGCTGGCCAAGGGGCAGGCTCGGGAGGAAACGGTCGCTTGGGTTGACGCGCCCGTGGCGGATACCGCTCCGGCTGTCGAGATCAGCGTCCCGCTGCTGGAGGAAGTCTTGCCTGCTCCGCCTGCGGTGCAGGCGGCGCCCCTCGCTGCGCCAGCCAACCCCATTTCTTTCAGCCGTCCGGGTGTTGTTCCGTTCACTCGCTCGCCTGCACCCGTCGTCCCAGCGCCCGTGGCACGGCCGCCCGTGCCCGCAGTGAAGCCAGCGATCCCGGTCGCCGCCCCGACGGTCCGCTCCTTTCCTCCGCCGAGGCCGGCCACGCCACCGGCCCGCTTGGTTCCGGTGACCGCGGCACCGGCACAAACCAGCAGCGGGGTCCGGCCGTTTCCCCGTGCAGTACAGCCCAGCGCCCCGGCCGTCCCGGTGGTCGTGCCGAAACCGACAGCAGTGGTCATGCATCCGCGGACATCGGTGATGCCCTCGCATCCGCCCTTGGCGGGATCGAAGGGGACGCAGAAAATCGGTTGAGCCAGGCTGAACGCAACGGCTCCAAAACTCGGCCGCCGGGGGCGGAGTTTGCTGCACGCAGGACGAATTGCCCAGCCCGCCTACGCGGCGAAACTCGCCAGCAATTCGTCCGGAGAGACCGTCGCCGTTCCCAGCTTCCCGACAACGATCCCGCTCGCGTGATTGGCCAACTCGGCGGCTTCCGAGGTCGTGGCACCCGCGCTGAGGGCGAGAGTGAAAAGCGCGATGACCGTGTCTCCGGCGCCGCTCACGTCGAAGACTTTTTGGGCGCGCGTCGGCGCGTGGTAGGGCGTCGCGTCGTCGCGGAAAAGCATCACCCCATGCTCGCCAAGGGTGATGAGCAGATTGTCCGTCTTCCATTTCGCCGCGAGCACGCGCCCGACTTCGAGCAGCGCGGCGTCTTCGGGCGGTGGATCGACCGGCTCCGTGAGCGGCAGACCCGCACTGGCAAAGGCTTCGGCGCGGTTCGGCTTGATCGCGGTGACGTGCTGCCAGGCGAGGGGATTGTTCGGGTTCGGATCGACCGCGAGGATCTTTCCCGCGCGGTGCGCGCGCTCGCAAACGGCGGCGGCAAAGTCCTGTGAGAGCATCCCTTTGCCGTAGTCCTCGATGATGATGGCGTCGATCTCCGGCAGCAGCGCCTCGACTTGCGCGAGTGCCGCGGCGGCGTGCTCAGGCTGGAGGCGCAACTTTTTCTCGCGGTCGATCCGCACCACATGCTGCTGCCGCGCGATGATCCGCGTTTTCACCACGGTCTGGTAGCAGGCGTGCGCTTGCACCGCGTCCACATTGATGCCCTCGCCGGTGAGCAGCGCCTTGAGTTGGTCCGCGTGCGTGCCCGTGCCGGTCACGCCCATGATGCGCACGCCGCGCGAAAACTCCGCGAGATTGCGCGCCACGTTGGCCGCGCCGCCGGGGAAATATTCTTCCTTCACGACCTCGACCACGGGCACCGGCGCCTCCGGCGAAATGCGCGAGACTTTGCCCCACAGAAACTCGTCGAGCATGAGGTCGCCGATCACGAGGAGGCGCTTGGTTTGGAAAGCAGCGAGGAGTTGGGAAACGCGGTCGCGGGTCATTTAGCGAGTTCCTCGGTGACAGCGGCAAACAGTAGCGGGAGCATAATCTCGTGGTGCCCGACGAGGTAGAAGCCCTGGCCGCCGAGCTTCGTGGGCCGGCGCTGGACGTTTTCCGAAGGGCGGTAGTGGCGGGTCATGTCGAAGGTCGCGGTGGTGAAGCGCTCGACTTTGTGGCCGAGGTTGCGGGCGATGGTCAGAGCCTTGAGGAAAACCTCGGGCATAATGACGGCGCTGCCGACATTCAGCACGACGCCGCCCTCGAGTTGCGCGCAGACGGCGGCGAAAATCTGGAAGTCCCGGTAGCTGGCCTCGCCGAGATGCGCGCCGTTCGTCGTCGGGTGCTGGTGGATGATGTCGGTGCCGATGGCGATGTGTGCGGTCACGGGAATGTCGAGCGCCGCGCCGGTGGCGAGGATGGAAAGGGCGAGATTCGGGAACTGCGCGGCGATGGCCGCCTCGCCGAGCGCGCGGCCCGCGCCGAGCCCGCGCGCCACGCCGTCGGCGAGCGCGGCGTTCATGTGGCGGCCGGTCTCATCGACCATGCCGAAGCTGCCGTCGTCGAGCCCGCGCTGCACGTCCTCGCTGGTCTCGCCTTGGTAGCAGAGTTCGAAATCGTGGATCGCGCCCGCGCCGTTGAAAGCGACGGCGTGAAGCAGTCCGCCGCGCATCGCCGCGGTGATGACCGGGTTCAGGCCGACCTTGATCGGGTGCGCGCCCATCATCAGCACGACCGGGCGCTGGTGGCGCACGGCAGCGGCCATGGCGGCGACGATCTTTTTGAAATCCTGCACCGCGAGAAAATCCGGCAGCCCCGCGAGAAACGCGCGCAGCGAACCGCCCGCGACATGCGGTGTCGTGAAGGCTGCCGTGTTCACCTTGTTCGCGCGTTCCGCGACCGGGTAGGTGCGAATTTTGGCGAAATCGAGGGGTTCGAATTTCATCGGCGGATTGCGTGGAAATGGGCGGGAAGTGTCAATGCGGGAATGCCCAATACGGGCAATGGAGTGATTTCCAAGTCAAAGCCAGTTCGTTCGTCGAACGGCCTCCGGGGCGCCGCGTGGTTTCCGTGAGGAAAGTGGCGCCAGGGCAATCGCATCAAATTAAAAGCAGCTTGAGGAGGTGGCGGTGATCCCAAGTGGCGATTTTTTGTTTGGTGCGCACTTCGCGTTTTTTGGTGGTGTCCTGGCGCAGGAGATTGAGGGCAAGGTTGGTGGCGGCGTGACCGGTGCGCACGCGGCACTGGTCCTCCTTCATGGCGACGTCGAGCACCCAGTGCAGGGAGTTTTCGATGCCCCAGTGCCCGCGGATGGCGCGGGCCAGCCCAGGGCGTCGAGGGTGACGATGCCGCCGGCGCAGCAGTTCGGGCACGGCGGTGATTGGCCGGCACTCTCCGGCGCTGCCCTGCGGGCAAAGGCTCCGCTCTTTGGCTATCTGGCTCCGCTCAGTTCGTTGCTTTTCTCCGGGGTGCGAAGTTGGCCGAGCACGAACCGGTTGCCGACCGCCCAGGCGCTGACCAGATGCACGGGGCTTTGCCCTGCGCCACCGCTGCGGCGCAGCGTCTTGCCGTCGAGCGCGACAATCAGGATGTCGTGCAGGCTATGGCGCTGGCGGCGGGCGAGGCGCGGGTCTTCGAGTTGGCTGAAGCGCTGGCGAAGGCGGTTGGTTTCGGGCATCCCAAGTTTCTCTCCAATCCCCCGTAAGAGTACACATTATAGTTATGACAAACCTGCCGCTCGTTTTGATGCGATGGCCCTGTCATTCCCCCCGCCACATTTAAGATTCCGCCACCCGCCGGGGTTGTGCGAAGAACACCATCCGCCCATTTTGCACGCCCGCTTTTTCCTCCTCGTCTTCCTCCCGCTCGCCGCCCTCGCCGGAGACAGCACCGCCGTTCCTCGCCCCACCCTGCTCCGACTCACCGCGGAGAGCGCCCTCCATGCGGCGCTCGCGCGGAATTTTTCCATCGAAGTCCAGCGCTTCGAGCCGCGCATCGCCCGCGAGCGCGTGACCGGCGAGCTGGGGCGCTTTGACCCCGTCTTCGACCTCAGCGTGCGGCGCGACGAAACCTCCCAGCGCGGGGACTTCGACGCCGGGGTGCGGCTGCCCGTCCGCCGCGTCAACCGGTTGGACAACTTCTCCGCCGGGCTCCGCGGCGCCACCCCGCTCGGCCTCGGCTACGACCTCGGCTTCGGCTCGCGCAACGACCTCGGCATCTTCACCCAATTTGCCGACGACATCACCACCACCGCCAGCCTCACCCTGCGCCAGCCGCTCCTCCGCGGCGCTGGTCCCGCCGCCAATCTCGCCAGCGTGCGCATCGCGCGGAACAACGTCATGGTCTCGGAGTGGGCGCTGAAAAAGCGCGTCATCGACATCATCACCCAGACCACCTTCGTCTATAACCAGCTCCACCTCGCGCACGAAGGCCTGCGCGTGGCCGAGCGCTCCCGCGAACTCGCCCGCCAGCTCCTTTCGGACAACGAAGCCCGCGTGAAAATCGGCGTCATGTCGCGGCTCGATGTCGCCGAGGCCCGCGCCGAAGTCGCCGCCCGCGAGGAGGGGGTCATCCTCGCCCAGCGCGCCATTCTCGATAACGAAAACCTTTTGAAACAACTCGTGACCAACGACCTCGAACGCCTCCTGGAGGTCCGCGTCGAAATCGCCCCGCCGCCTTCCCCCGCCTTCCGCGCCGACGTGCCCGGCGGCATCCGCGCCGCCCTCATTCTGCGGCCCGATTACCGCCAGGCCATCCTCGACCTCGAGAACCGCCGAATCACCCTCGCCTTCACGAAAAACCAGGCGCTCCCCCGGCTCGACCTCACCGGCAGCCTTGCCCTGCTCGGCTTTGCCAGCGACTACGGCTCCAGCGCCCGCCGCGTCGGCTCACGCGACCAGACCGCCTGGACGCTCGGCGCCATCGTCAGCATCCCCATCCCGAACCGCGACGCCCGCAGCGCGGCGAACGCCGCCAAGCTCGAATGTGCCAAAGGCCTCGTCGCCCTCCAGGCGCTCGAACAGCAGATCGTCGTGGACGTGGACAACGCCAGCGGGCAGATCGTCACCGCCCGCCAGCGCATCGCCTCCACCGCCGAGTCCATGCGCCTCGCGCAGATCAGCCTCGATGCTGGCCAGGAGCGGCTCAAAGCGGGCACCGGCACCACGTTTGTCGTCCTCGAGTTGCAGAAAAAGCTCATCGAAGCCGAAGCCGCCCAACTCCGCGCCCGCGCCGACTACAATCAGGCCGTCAGCGAATACCACCGGAAAACCGGCACCGCCCTCCGCGAGCACGGGGTGGTCCTGGAGTAGCCGCGCCGCGCGCCTTTCACAGCGTCTTCAAAAACTCCACCAGCGCCGTCTTTTCCTCCGCGCTGAGGCCGACGCCGTAGGTGTGGCCGATGTTGCTGTCGCCGCGCACGGTCACGTCGTGACGCCAGCCGGCGCGCTCGGCTTCGGGGCCGGTGGCGATGAAGCCGAGATTAGCGGGGTCATAAACATCGTAGCCGCGGTAGAAGACTTTGGGGCGGTCGGCCACGGGTTTGAGCAGGTC
>CAYQBV010000319.1:0-5283 GCA_964415705.1 uncultured Chthoniobacter sp.
GATGCGCGCCGCTGCATCTCCTACCTCACCATCGAGCTGAAGGGCAGCATCCCGGAAGACCTGCGCCCGCTCATCGGCGACCGCATCTACGGCTGCGACGACTGCGCCGCCGCGTGCCCGTGGAACCGCTTCGCGCAAAGCTCGACCGAGACCGCATTTGCCGCGCGGGAGTTCGTCCACGACTGGACGCTCCGCGATTTCCTCGCGCTCGATGACGACGGCTTCCGTGCGCTTTTCAAAAAGTCGCCGATCAAGCGCATCAAACGCCGCGGATTTCTCCGCAACGTCTGCGTGGCGCTCGGCAACACCGGCACCGCCGACGATCTGCCGGCCCTCGCGCGCGCCGCGGAAGACCCGGAGCCGCTCATCGCGGAACACGCGGCCTGGGCGCTCGCGCGCATCCGGGAGCGCGCCGCCGCCGGGAGCGTCACGGCGGCTCCGGGAGATCGTGGTCCCGGCGATGGTTCCGGCGAATAAGTCGCTCGTCGGCACGATATTCGCCGGCGGGAGTGGCGGCGCGTTGGGCATCGTGATGGTCATCGTCACCGTGGCTCCGCGTTTCGCGCTGCCGCTGGGAGCGGCCGCACCGCTGATAGGCGGCGGATTAGGGGCATGGAATTGGGGGGCAAAACTGGTCCGCGCCGGAGGCCAGTTTAAAAATGAAAAAAGACTAAGGGATGGCCCAAGGCGCGATTGGACTCGGGCAACCTGCGCTCCCGGACCTTCCACTCGTGACCACCCATCCCGATCCCGTCATCTGGCAGAAACTCCAGGCCTTCGCGCGGCGACGGCGGCAGCTCATTTTGCTGCGCGGGGTGCTCGCGGCGGCGGCGATGCTGCTCGGCACGATGATCGTCGTGGCGACGGTGGATTTCGCGCTTTTCCTGCCGGATGCGGTACGGTGGACGCTCAGCGCGATGGCTTATGCGGCGGTGGTGGCCATCGCGTGGCGGCAGTGCGTGGCGCAGCTCCTGAACGCGCCCGACGAGCGGCAGATCGCACGGCTCGTCGAGCACGCAGAGCCGAAGCTGCGCGAGGATTTGCTCTCGGCGGTGGAACTCGGGCGCACGCATGGCGAGGTTTTCGACTCGGCGCAATTCCGCGAACTGCTGCAGACGGATGTCTCGGCGCGGATGCAGGGTTTGGAAATGACGGCGCTCCTGCCGGTGGCGCTGATCCGCCGGTCCATCGGCGTGGCGGCGGTGATCGTTTACGCGGTGGCCTCCCTCGTGGTGCTGAGCGACTTCCGCTTCGGCACGCTTTTCCTGCGGGCGCTGATGCCGGGCGCGAATCTGGAGCGCGTTTCCTCGACGCAGGTGGAGATCATCGAGCCAAGGCCCGGCGACCAGACCGTGGCGCACGGCGACGTGGTGCGGCTGGTCGTGGAGCTGCGCGGCGAAAAGGCGAAGGCCGCGAAGCTGGAGGCGGAGAGTGCGGTGGAAGGCCGGCGCGTGGTGGAGATGACGCCGCTCGGGGGCGACCGCTTTTCCACGACGATCCAGATCGGTCGCGACACGGTGCGCTATCGCGTGCAGGCGGGCGACGCGCTCACGCGGCGCTACGAACTGAGCGCGGTGGCGCGCCCGCACGAGACCGCTTTTGAAAAGACCTACCACTTTCCTGCCGACACCCACCGCCCGCCGCAGACGGTGCGGGAGACGACCGGCGAACTTGCCGCGCTGGAAGGCACGGAGGTCGAGCTGATGATCACGACGAACCAACCGGTGACGGGCGGCGAGCTGCGGCTGGATCAGGGCAGGAAGACGAGCGCGATTCCGCTCGTGGCGTTGCCGGATGGGCGGCTCACGGCGCGCGTGCCGCTGAGCTCTGGCGGGACGTATCGCGTGCATCTCGTGGCGAAAAAGACGGGGTTCATCAACAAGTTCAGCCCGGAGTATGAGCTGCGCGCGGTGCTCGATTACCTCCCCGCCGTGGTGCTCGAGGAACCGCAGAAAGATCTCATCTCGCCGGCCAACGAACTCGTGAAAGTGGCCGGGCGCGCGAGTGACGACGTGGGCCTCGCGCGGGTCGTGCAGATGGTGCGGATCAATGACGGCGCGTGGAAGGAAGTCGTGCTCCCGGGAGTCGGTGGACTGAACGCGAAAGTGGAGCGCGATTGGGACCTCGCTGCGGAAGGCGTGAAGGCGAACGATCTCATCACGACGAAGCTCGTGGCCACGGACCTCAAGGGCGGCAAGTCGGAATCGCGCGCGGTGCAGATCATGGTCGTGGCCGATCTCGAAATGCAGCGGCTCGCCGGGCTGGCCGGCCGCCAGGCGCTGGGCGTGGCGGTGCAAGCACTTGCAGTTTCCGGCGCGGCGCTGGACGACGCGGCGGGCCTGGCTCATGCCCGCTTCGACCAACCCGGCGCGTCCGCGGCGGCGCGGCAGCAGGCGATCGCGGCGGTCGGGCCGGCGCTAACGGATTTCGAGGCGAAGCTTTCCGCCGCGTGGCTCGCGCTCGATGGCCCGCTGCGCGAAGCACCGGCCAATCACGAAAGCGCCGACCTCGTCCAACTCGGCCGGCTGCTCAGTCGCACGAACATCGACGCCGCGCTGGCGGTGCGCCGGTGCTTCGAGATGCTCTCCGCCAACCCCGCGCCGCCCGCCGCGCGCGATCTCGTGGGCGCGCTGCACCTCGGCGCGGCCCGCGCGATGGCACTGACCGAGGTGGCGCAGCTCACCTCGCGGTTCGATCTCTCCGCCGAGCAGATCGACCGCGCCACGGAGCTGGGCCTCGTGCTTTCCACCGAGCATCGGCGCATCCGCGATCTCGCGCTGAAATGCAAGTCGCCCGCCGACTGGCAGCGCGTGGCCGTGCGCCTGCACGCGCTGCTCGGCGTCACCACCACGCTCGACGCCGCGCTCGAAACGCTGATCAAGGACGCCGGCCCGATCGCGGCCAACGCGGAGATCGCGCTGAAGCGGAAATTTTTCGTTTGGACCCGCGACACGACCGCCACGGCCCTGACCCGCGAAACGCCCGGCGCGCAGTTGTTCGAGGCGTTCCGCGACTTCAACAAGTTCTTCGGCATCGTCCTGCAGGATACCGTGAACGCGCGCGGGCGTCTCGCCGCGCTGGCCCGCGAGGCGGCGGGCGCCCGGCGCGGTTGGCTCGCCGGCCCGGTGGAAAGTTCCGCGGATACCGTGGCCAGTATGCACCGCCTCGCGCTCGCCGAGTTGGGGCCGACCGCCGAGGCCGTGGACCGGCTGCGCGCGGAGGCCGCCGTCATCGCGCAAAAGCCGCGGCTGTCCGCGGACGACCGCCGCACTTTGCTCGGAGCGTGTTGGGCCGGTGCGGGCGATCTTTGCAAAGCGCACGCCGACCTCGAAGAGGCGCGCGCCGCGGCGGACAACGCCTTCGTCGGCGATCTCCGCCGGGCCACCGTCGCGCTGCCCGCGGTGCTCACGCTCGCGCGCGGCGACGGCCCGGAAAAAACCTCCGCGCGTCTTGACGTGCTCAGCCAGAGCCTGCGCATTTTGGAAGGCGGGCACGACCTCCAGGAGCTGGCGGACGGCCTCGGCGCGCTGGCCACGGCGGAGCGCTGGGAATTGCAAATGCCGCACGTGCGGACCTCGGCCCCGCGCGATTGGGCGTGGCTCACCACCCGCCTGCAAATGGCGCCCGATCAGCTCCGGCAGCTCGGGCTGAAAGATCCCGTCGCCCGCCAGGCGGCGGAGTCCGCGGCGGCGCTGCTCGGCGGGATTCCCGCGGGCCAGCCCTTCGCCACGGCCGCGGTGGAAATGGGCGAGCGGCGCAAGCTCAGCTACGTGCCCCGCAGCGCGCGCCAGCCCGTGGAGCAGTTGGCGACCCGGGTGCGGCTGGCGCTCGGCTACTTGCGCGGCCCCATGGAAACCGCGCGGAAAAACCTCGCGAAACTCACGCCGACCGTGAGCGAACTCGCGCTTGCTTTGGCCAGGGAAGAAGCCGCGCTGAAAAAGGACACGGGCCAGCTCGCAGAGAAAACCCCGACCGCGAAGCCCGATGAAATCAAGGCCGGCGCGTTCCCGCAGCTCGCGCGGCAGCAGGACATCAATGGCCGCCTCGAAGCGCTCAAGGACCTCATCCGCGCTGACGCCAATGTGCAGGATGTCTTGCGGAAAGATCAGCGCGCCCGCATGCGCGACGCCGACGATGCGCTGGCGCTGCTCAAAGAACCGCCACCCGCCGCCGAGCAGGCGCTCCGGCAGGCCACGGCCGGCGGGGACACCGGGCAGCAGCGCAGCGATCTCGACCGCGCGCTCGTGCAGGAGCAGAAACTCGTGGACGCGCTGAACCGCATCGCCGGGCATTTCGAGGCGCTCGACACGGGTCGGAAGGTGGAGGAGTCGCGCGCGGAGTTGCGCCAGGCCGAGGCCGAGATGGGGCTGAAGGACGAGATCGACGAGCAATTCACGCAGGCCGAACTCGCCGCCGAACTCGCGGAAAAGACCCCCGAGGATTTGCTCGCGGAACTGGAGTCGAAACTCCCCGAAAATCCCGAGATGCGGAAAGAGCTGGACCAGATCAACCAGGACGCCCTTGCCACCGCCAAGGATCAGCTCGAACGCGCAGCCAAGGCGGAAAACGCCGCCGCCGAAAAAGTGGCCGAGCAGGCCGTCAAAGAAGCGCAGCCGCCCGAAGCCGCCGACCCGAAAGACGCGCAAGAACGCGACCAGGCGCTCGCAGAGCTGCCCGAGGGCGCGCCCGAAAATGCCCGGCTGGCTCCGGCCGCGCTCGATCAGAGACCGGTGAAAAACGATGCCAGCCAGGCCGCGACCAATTTGGAACGCGCCGCGCGCCACGCCGAGCGACTGGACCAAAAGAACGCCGCGGCAAAGCTCGGCGACCTCGCCGCGCAAGTCGCCAAGACCGCCGACAAGGAAGTAACCGCTGCCGAAAAAGCGATCCGCGAATCCGAAAAATCCGCAGATGCCCAAGCTCCCGTGGAGAAAGCCAGCGCCGAACTGACCCGCGAAGCCGCCGCCTTAAAGGACGCCGCCCAGGACGCCGCGCCCGCGCCGGGCGAGCAACCCGGTGAGGGCAGCATGCCAGGAGAAGGCAGCATGCCGGGCGAGGGGAATCAACCCGGCGAAGGCAGCCAACCGGGTGCCGGGCAACCGTCGGCCGGCGAACCAAAGGAACTCGCCCGCCTGCTCGACGCGCTCGATCAACTCCTCAACGGCGGTGCCGGCGAGGGCAGCCAACCCGGCGAAGGTCAAGGTCAGGGACAAGGCGAAGGCCAGGGCCAAGGCGAAGGCCAGGGGCAAGGCGAAGGCCAGGGGCAAGGCGAAGGCCAGGGGC
>CAYQBV010000320.1:0-5279 GCA_964415705.1 uncultured Chthoniobacter sp.
ACGGCGCACAATTACCTCGGCATCACCGCCGCGAGCAAAGGCTGGCAGGAGTCCGCGCTCAAGGAACTCGAAACCGCCTGCACGCTCGACCCCAGCTATGCCGACGCGCATTTCAACCTCGCCGTCGTCTATGCCACGCAGACGCCGCCGAATAAGGAGAAGGCCCGCCAGTATTACGAGCGCGCCACCAAGCTCGGGGCCGAGGCGGACAGCTCGCTCGAGAACATGCTGAAGTAGCGGGTCTCCGCGTCCCATGACCGCGCTTCGATTTTCGCAGATCGTCGCGCTCGGCGGCCTCACCGCCCTTTCCGCCCTCGCGGGAAAACCCTCTGCCAGCCCGGAGGACGCGTGGATGCAGTGGCGCGGGCCGCTCGCCACCGGAGTCGCGCCGCACGCCCAGCCGCCCGTGGAATGGAGCGAGCAGAAAAACCTCCGCTGGAAAATCCCGCTCCCCGGCCAGGGCCACTCCACGCCCATCATCGTCGGCGACCGCGTTTACCTCACCGCCGCCGTCCCCACCGGCGAGCCGCAGCCGCCCGTCTATGACACCGCACCCGGCGCGCACGACGGCGTGCCCGTGACGCAGCGCCACCAGTTCGTCGTCCTTGCCATCGAGCGGCGCGACGGCCGCATCGCCTGGCAGCGCGTCGTCCGCGAGGAATTCCCCCATGAAGGCGGGCACAACACCGGCAGCCAGGCCTCAAATTCCCCAACCTCCGACGGCCAGCGCCTCTACGTCTTCTTTGGCTCCCGCGGCCTTTACTGCCTCGACCTCACAGGCAAAATCCTCTGGCAGCAGGATCTCGGCCGCATGCGGACCCACCACGCCCACGGCGAAGGCAGCTCGCCCGTCCTCCACGGCGACACCCTCGTCGTTTGCTGGGACCACGAGGGTGAGTCGTTCCTCTACGCTTTCGACAAGCTCACCGGCCGCCAGCTCTGGAAAGTCGCGCGCGACGAGAAGACCTCGTGGTCCACTCCGCTCATCGTGGAAAGCGAAGGCCGCCCGCAGGTCGTCGTCAGCGCCACCAAACGTGTCCGCGCCTACGACCTCGCCACCGGCGCGCAGCTCTGGGAGTGCGCCGGCCTTACCGACAACGTCGTCTCCTCGCCCGTCCAGTCCGGCGGCCTCGTCATCACGGGCAACAGCTACCAGCAGCAGGCCATGCTCGCCATCCGCTTCGCTGGCGCGAAAGGCGACCTCACCGGCACCGACGCCGTGGTCTGGCAACTCCGGCGCCTCACCCCCTACGTCTCCTCCCCGCTGCTTTACGGCGACACTCTCTACTTCCTCCGCCACAACCAAAACATCCTCCTCCGCCTCGACCCCGCCACCGGCCAGCCCCGCGGCGAACCCCTCCGCCTCCCCGCCCTCCGCGACTTCATTTTTGCCTCCCCCGTCGGGGCCGCCGGCCGCCTTTACATCACCGCGCGCGACGGCACCACCGTCGTCCTCCGCCACGACCGCGAAAACGCCCTCCTTGCCGCCAACCACCTCGACGACACCTTTAGTGCCTCTCCCGCCCTCGCCGCTGGCGAACTCTACCTCCGCGGCGAACACTTCCTTTACTGCGTGGCGGAAAAGTAGGCCAGCGCGCTTGAACGCACTGAGGCCCGCTCCTAACCTCCGCAGATGTCCGAAACCCTGACCCCGATGATGCAGCAATACCAAGGCATCCGCCGGTCGCTGCCGGCGGATACGCTGCTGCTGTTTCGGCTCGGGGATTTCTACGAGATGTTTTTCGAGGACGCGAAGGAGGCGTCGGCCATTCTCAACGTGGCGCTGACCAAGCGGAACCTTGTGCCGATGTGCGGCATCCCGCATCACGCGGCGGAGAATTACATCCGGCGACTGCTCAAGGCGGGGCGGCGGGTGGCCATCTGCGATCAGGTCAGCGAGCCGGTGAAAGGGCAGATCGTGCAGCGCGAAGTCACGCACATCGTCAGCCCCGGCACGGTCTCGGACCTGCACCTGCTCGATGCGAAACGGAACAACTTCCTCGCCGCGATCTACGCTGGGGCGAAAGGCGGGTTCGGGTTCGCCTTCGTCGATCTCACGACCGGCGATTTCCGCGTCACCGAACTGGCCGACGACGCCGCGCTCGCCGATGAACTCGCCCGCGTCCAGCCCGCCGAGGTGCTCGTCGCCGAGGAGCAGGCCGGGCAGTTCCGCGAGCTCCGCGGCGTGGTCGCGCGCGACGGCTACACCTTTCTCCACGAGCAGGCGCACTTCACTTTGCGTGAGCATTTCAAAGTGCAGTCGCTCGACGGCTTCGGCTGCGACGCCATGCCCGCGGCCATCGGCGCGGCGGGTGCGATCCTGCATTATCTGAAAACGGAGTTGCGGCGCTCGCTGGGCCACATCACGCGGCTGGCGGTTTATCAGAACTCGCAGTTCATGGTGCTCGACGCGACGACGCAGGCGAACCTCGAACTCGTGCAAGCGCGCGGCGGCGGGCGCGATACCTCGCTGCTCAGCGCGCTCGACCGCACGGTGACGCCGATGGGCGCGCGCAAACTGCGCGACTGGATCCTGCATCCCCTTTGCGCCCTTGGCGCCCTTGGCGCGAGACAGCAGATGATCGCCGACTTCCTCGCCGAGCCCTTTCTCCTCGGCAACATCCGCGAAACGCTCAAGTCCATCCGCGACATGGAGCGCACCGTGGGGCGACTGACCCAGACCGGCGGGAACGCGCGCGACTTGCAGGTGCTGCGGACCTCGCTCGAGCAAATCCCGCAGCTCAAGGCGGACCTGCACGCGCTCGTCGCCGCACCGCGCCCCGACGCGCTGGCGTCCCTCCCGGGTAGGGTGGGCGTCCCGCCCGCCGGTTCGGGCATCCTGCCCGAACGGTCTCCCGCCGCGGAAAGGCCGTCCGGCGGGACGTTCACCCTACCCGAGACCATCCTCGCTGACCTCCATCCGCTCCCGCATCTCGTCGATTTGCTGGCGAAGGCCATCGTCGATGAACCGCCCGCGCTGACCCGCGAAGGCGGCATGTTTCGCGACGGCTACCACGCCCCGCTCGACGAACTGCGCAACGCCGCGCGCGAGGGCAAGGACTGGATCGCCCAGCTCCAGCAGCGCGCCATCGAGGAGACCGGGATCAAGTCGCTGAAAGTCCGCTTCACGTCGGTCTTCGGCTACTTCATCGAGGTCACGAAAGCGAATCTCGGTTCGGTTCCCCCGCACTGGCACCGCAAGCAAACCGTGGCCACCGGCGAGCGTTTCATCACGCCCGAGTTGAAGGAGGTGGAGGGCAAAATTCTCGGCGCGGATGAGCGCGCGAAAGCTCTGGAGCAGGAGCTTTTCCTCCAGCTCCGCGACGAGGTCATGCGCGAACTCGCCCCGCTGCAAAGCACCGCCGCCGCCATCGCCACGCTCGACGTGCTCGGCGCGTTCGCGGAGACCGCGCGCCTTTTCGGCTACTGCCGCCCGGTGCTGAGCGACGACCTCCGCATCGTCATCGCCGATGGCCGCCACCCCGTGCTCGACCAGGCGCTCATCGAGGAAAAATTCGTCCCCAACGACGTGCTCCTCGACAGCGAAAAAAACCGCCTGCTCATCCTCACCGGCCCGAACATGGCCGGCAAAAGCACCTACATCCGCCAGGTCGCGCTGCTCGTGCTCATGGCGCAGATCGGCAGCTTCATCCCCGCGCAGAGCGCCGAGATCGGGCTGGCCGACCGCATCTTCACCCGCGTCGGCGCAAACGACGACCTCTCGCGCGGCCAGTCCACCTTCATGGTCGAGATGAACGAAACCGCCAACATCACCAACAACGCCACCGCCCGCTCGCTCATCATCCTCGACGAAATCGGCCGCGGCACCTCGACCTTCGACGGTCTCTCCATTGCTTGGAGCGTCGCCGAGTTTCTCCACGACGAAACCAAGGCGCGCACCCTTTTCGCCACCCACTACCACGAGCTGACCGAACTCGAAATGACCCGCTCCGGCGTGCGCAATTACAACGTCGCCGTGCGCGAGTGGAACGACCAGATCATCTTCCTCCGCAAGATCATCAAAGGCGGCGCCGACAAAAGCTACGGCATCCAGGTCGCCCGCCTCGCCGGCCTCCCTGCGTCGATCATTTCGCGCGCGAAAGAGATCCTCTCCAACCTCGAGCAGCACGAACTCAACGCCGACGGCAAACCCACCATCGCCGAAGCCCCCGCTCCGCAAAAGCACGGCAAACCGCGCAACAAAAAGAAAGCCGCGCAGGCGCTGGCCGACATGAAGCCGCAGATGCGGCTGTTTTGAAAACGCGACCGCGTTTTGTCTAAAAAAACCTGCCGTCATGCTGAGCGGAGTTCCGGGAGGCTTTGCGACCGGAACGGAGGGAAGCATCGCTGACTCTAAATGGGCGGAGGCGGTGGGAGTGATGGCGCGCGTATCTCGCCAGACCGCCTCCGCCCGCGGTGAGCCAGCGATCCTTCGACTGCGCTGCGGAAAGCCTCCGCTCCGCTCAGGATGACGGCGTGGTTTTCTCTCGTTCCGAAGCAGCGGAACGAGACGGCAGCAGCCGGGATCTCACCACAGCAGCGGCACGCCGTAGGCGGAAAACTGCGCGTCGCCCGTAATGATCGTCAGCCCCTCCACCTGCGCCTGCGCGATCATCAGGCGGTCAAAGGGATCGCCATGGTGCCGCGCCAGCGGAATCAGCGCGCGGTAGTGATTGGGTGCGGAAGGCAGAAACTTGAAACCGTTGGCGTTCAGCACCCCGGGAAAGAGATCATCGAACCCCACCTGAAGATCGAGTTTGCCAAGCGAAACCTTGATCGCCACTTCCCAAGGCGTCGCATGACTCACGTAGCGCTCATTCGTGGAATCCTCCATCGCCCCGCGCGCCGCAGCGCTGAGGGCGGAATTTCCCTCGCAAAACCAGAGCAGCGCGTGCGTGTCGAGGAGCAGCCTCACCCCATGTAGTCTTTGAAGTCTTCCAGCGGCTCATCGAAATCCGGTGCCATCCGAATCTTGCCGCGCAGGCAGCCGAAGCCTTTGAGCGACTCTTCTCCTGGCGACGATTGCGCCGCCGACTCCACAGGCTCCAGTTCCGCCTTCACGCGGATGGACAGCTTGCGCCACTCCGCCGGCAGCGGCAGGTGCAGTGTGCCGTCGGCGTCGGCTTCGAGGATCGCGGTGATCGTGCTCATTCGCGCAAGATGCTCGCCGCGACTGCCAGCGTCAACGTGATCATCGGGCGCTGATCGTGGGCCACCCGCCTCGCCCCGGACTGAGTTAAAAAACGCCGTCATGCTGAGCGGAGTTCCGGGAGGCTTTG
>CAYQBV010000321.1:0-5241 GCA_964415705.1 uncultured Chthoniobacter sp.
GTCATCGGGACGGCTCCGGGATATTTCACGCCTTTGACTTCGATGGGGCCGATCAGGCCGTGGAGGGTGAGTCGGATGAGGCGGTCCTCGCTGCCCTGCACCCACTCGCTGCCGGCCAGCGGCGGGAACTGCGCCTCGGGCAGTCCGTTGCCATCTTTCTGATGGCAGGTCGCGCAATGGCCATCGCGCAGGAAGACCTCGGCCCCGCGGAGGAACTGCTCTTTTGCAGCTCCGGTCAGCGCTGTTTCAAAGACCGGCGGCGGCTCGGCCTTGATCTGCTGACCATTCAGGAAGGCCGACGCGGTTTTGAAAACCGGCGCGATCCATTTGTCCATCGCCTCGCCAGTCGGCGGCTTGGAGGCGGCGGCGGCTTCCAGCACGCTGCGTCCGGCGGCGTTTTCCAGCCACGACGCGGCCACGATGGCCTCCAGCCGCACGCGCCCATGTTCATCGGTTGCGGCTGTCTTCAGCAGTTCGGTCTGCTGGGAAATCTGCTGCCCGTTGTAACGCAGCGCCCGCACGGCGGCGGCGCGCGCCCGGTAATCCTTCGCTTGCAGCAGGGTGCGCACGATGGGTTCGCTCACCTGGTTGATCCCCCACGTGACCCACATTGCCTCCACGAGATGGTGCTCATAGTTCGCGTCGGCCTTGTTCAAGCCCTGCACCCACTTACCCACCCCAGCCAGGACCTCGGCATCCTTTCTTCCGCGCAACTCGCGGCGGGTGCGGTAGCGGGTTCGGTATTCGGGCAGTTCGAGATTCTTCAGCAGTTCCTCGATGGACGCGCCGGCCACCTTGGCGGGCTTCACCAGCGGGCGCTCGGGATAAGTGATGCGGTAAATGCGGCCATGCGTGCGGTCGCGATTCGGATCACGCGCGCTGTGCTGCATGTGGCCGATCAGGGCATTGTGCCAATCCACGAGATACAGCGACCCATCGGGCGCAAACTCCATATCCACCGGGCGGAAATTGCGATCCGATCCTTTGACCAAGTCATGCCGGAACTTGCTCACGTAACCCGTGCCCTCATCCGCCATCGTGTGTTGTTTGGTCCCTTGGAAACCGATCGTGTTGTTGATCAGCAAGTCGCCTTGCACCTCATCCGGGAAATGTCGGCTGGAGACAAACTCCAACCCGGCCGTGGGTCGCACCTGAACGGACAGCAGGTTCGGCGGCGTTGGGTTGAAGCTGCCCAGCGGCACTTGCACCGAGCCTTGCAGCATCCAGCGCACCGGTGGGTCCGAGGTATCGGAAAAGAAATCCTCGCCCCATTGATCGAAGGCGATGCCCCAGGGATTCGGAATGGACAGGCGCACCGTTCTTTCCAGATGTCGCCGCTCGGGATTGTAGCGGAAAAAGCCGCCATTGGAGCTGCGCACCGGCCCGTAGGCCGTCTCGATGTGGCTGCGCAAAAACGTACCCTCAGCCAGCAGGATCGCCCCGGAAGGATCGGCGCAAAAGGCCGAGATGGCGTGGTGGGTGTCGTGGTCGTCAAACCCGCTCATCACGATCTCCCGCACATCCGCTTGGTCGTCTCCATTCGTGTCCTGCAAAAAGAGCAACGAAGTCCCTTCCGACACATAAACCCCATCGTGGGATAACTCGAAACCCATGGGCAGATGCAGCTTGTCGGCAAAGACCGTCTGCCGGTCAGCCTTCCCGTCGCCATTCGTGTCTTCGAGGATGAGCAGCTTGTCGTTCGGCAGCGGATCGCCCGGCTGGTAGTGCGGATAGATGGGCATCGTCGCCACCCAGAGGCGTCCCTTGTTATCGAAGGACAACTGCACCGGATTCGCCAGATCGGGGAACTTACTCTCATCGGCAAACAGCTCGATCTTGTAGCCCGATGGCACCGCCAGGGTTTTCAACGACTCCTCGCCCGAAAGGTATTTGATATTTGGATCCACCTTCCCGATCACCGGGAGCGTCTCCGTCGTCGCATCCGCCGCCGCCACGTCGAATTTCTCGCCCACCACCAGCGCCCAGATGGCCTGTTCGCGAAGGTTCACCATTTGCTCCAGCTTGCGCAGTTCCGCCGGATAGTTTTGCGGGCCAAACGGCCCGTGCCGCCGACCATAAACATGCACTCCGTTCGGAATCTTATAGTAGCTCACCCACATCCACGCGAAGTCATCCACGGCCTTCTTCAGCTCAGCCGCGCTGACCTTCGACACCGGCTTGCGGGTGCCAAAAAGTTGATCGATCAGCACCGGGGCCAGCCGGGCGTAGCCCTCATCGGTCAGCAAAGCGCCGTCGCGCGTGAGCGGCTTGCTACTTTGGGCAAACCACGCGCTCGTCGGCGCAAACAGATTTACGAAAGGCAACTGGTGCGCCGCCGCCACGTCCTCGATGGCCTTGGCATAGAGCGCCAGATTCGCATTCTGCGTCGTGCCCTTCGGCGTCCCATACAGCGCCGACACATCCTGAAACGCCGTCGGCGACACCAGCGCCAGCTTGGGCGCGGCCTGGCCATTGTATTTCTGCTGGAGCGTGTGCGTCACAAACGCCTCCAGCTCCGCCTTGAAGTTGGGCAGCCCCGCCGGGCCCTCGAAGGATTCGTTGAAACCGAAGAACGCCACGATGATGTCCGGCTTCAATTGCTTCAGCCACGCATCCGGCTCCGGAAAGCGCCCATCCCCGGAACTGCCGCCCCAGTTGTCGTTCGATTCCACCAGCTTGCGAAACTTTTCACCCCCCGGAAACGCCCACGGACTCTTGCGTCCCGCATTCGGACGAAAGGCCGGCGTATCGCCCTCATCGCACAGATTGCGGATCACCAGATGGTGCTCCGGGTAGCGCCGATGCAGCTCCGTCTCAAAGTGCCCGTAGCGCTGCATCCGCGAACCCAGCCCATTCCCGAGCAACACCACCCGCGCATCCTTCGCCAATTCCAGTTCTGCCGCCCGCGTGAGCGGCGCGAGCAGACCGACCGCCGCCCATAGGATGGCCGCATTTCGGGATAGATTCGAGATTTTCATGGGCATGTTTGCGTTGGTTGAAATGCGAGACGCGAGCAGTCTCGCACCCGCACAAGTGCGTCAAGGCGTTTCGCCTCGGCCCTCTCCCGGCAGGCAGGATTCCGCGCGGTCATGCCGCTGCTGGCGACAAGACCGACATCCAACTCAAAGAAGCGTGCCACCATCTCTTGAGCAAAGAAGGCCCCAGCGCCGGTGCCGAAACCACCAATGCCCGCATCCTTCCGCGAACCGTGAGGAATTGTGCTTCCGGGCTTGCGGGGCGGGGCGGGGGCTGTTTGAAAATCGTGCGCATCAAATATGGAACTCTCGCCCGATAGACCGCTCGCCGGCTTGCTCGCCCCGCTTTTTGCCCTGCGGGGAAAGGATGATCTGGGGGTGGGCGATGTGGGAGCGCTGCGGGAGTTGGTGGATTGGGCGGCGGCGCAGGGGTTGACGATGGTGCAGCTCCTGCCGGTCAATGAGACGGGCAATGATCACTCGCCCTACAATGCGATCTCCTCGGTGGCGCTGGAGCCGGTGACGATCGAGATCACGCCGACGGCGCTGCTCGACCTGAGCGCGGAGGAGATCGCGGAGGTGACGGCGGGGACGGGGCTGGAGGGGTTGCGGGTCGGGCCGGTGAAGTATCCGGCGGTGAAGGCGCTGAAGGAGCGGCTGCTGGCGAAGGCGTTTGAGAACTTCCTCGCGCGGACGTGGCGGAGTCACGGGGTGCGGCTGCGGCGGTATCGGGAGTTCTGCCGCGCGGAGGCGGACTGGCTGGAGGATTACGCGCTTTTTCGCGCGCTGATGGAGGAGCACGGGGGCTCGGAACGCTGGGACTGGTGGCCGGCGGAGCAGCGCACGGCGGTGAGCGCGCGGGCCTGGCTGGCGGAGCAGTCGCCGAGGCGGCGGCGGGCGGTGGAGCTGCGGATGCGCTTCCGCCGCTATGTGCAGTGGCTGGCGTGGGAGCAGTGGGCGGCGGTGAAAAAATACGCGGACAAAAAAGGCGTGGCGCTGATGGGCGACATCCCTTTTGGCGTGAGCTACTACAGCGCGGATGTGTGGGCGCGGCCGGAGATTTTCGATCACACGTGGAGCGGCGGCTGTCCGCCGGAGCGGGTTTTTGAAACGGATCCCTTTACCTACAAGTGGGGGCAGAACTGGGGCATCCCGCTCTACCGCTGGGCGGCGCTGCGGGATCGGGATTGGGACTGGTGGCGGCAGCGCGTGCGCAAGGTGCGGGCGTGTTTCCACCTGTTTCGCATCGATCACATTCTCGGCTTTTTCCGCATCTACGGGTTCCCGTGGCGGCCGGAGCGCAACGCGGAATTTCTCCCGCTGACGGAGGAGGAGGCGCAGGCGCGCACGGACGGGGAGCTACCGCATTTCGTGCCGCACGAGGACGACACCCCGGAGCACCAGGCCGCGAACTGCGCGCAGGGTGAGGAAATTCTGCGGGTGCTGCTGGAGGAGTGCGGGGCGTTCCGGCTGATCGGCGAGGATCTCGGGGTGGTGCCGGATTACGTGCGGCCGTGCCTCGCGCGGCTGGGCATCGCGGGATTCAAGATTCCCTACTGGGAGACGGAGCCGGCCGGCGGGATGACGCCCGGCGCGGCGTATCCGCGGCTCTCGGTGACGACGTATGCGACGCATGATTTCGAGCCGCTGCGCGCGATGTGGGAAGGCTGGATGGCGAAGATCGCGGCCGCGGAAACCGGCGGGCCGGAGACGCACGCGGCGCGCGATACGGCGTGGCGCGAGGTGCGCGCCCTGGCGGCTTGGGCGGGCTTTGAGGTGCCGCGGATCACGCCCTACACGGAGGAAGTCCACGAGCGGTTGCTGCGCGCGCTTTTCGCCAGCCAGGCGTGGATGGCGATCTACATGATCACGGATCTCTTTGGCACGGCGCAGCGTTTCAACGTACCCGGCGCAGTGAGCGACACGAACTGGAGCCAGCGGCTGGAGGAACCGGTGAGCGGGTGGGCGGGCGATCCGGCGCTGACGGCGCGGATGGCGCGCGTGCGGGAAATCATCCGCACGACCGGGCGGGGCTATTAGCGACTGCAAGGACGCCAACCTCGACGCTCTCAAGGGCCTCTCCGGCCTGCAAACGCTCCACCTCGTCGAATGCCCCAAGCTCCCGGCCGCGGCGGTGGCTGAGCTGCGCGCCACTTTGCCGATGACCGCTATCCATTCCGACTGAGCGCGGGAGCGCCGGGCCGGACTCCGGCGGTGGGGGAAGGCGGGCGGGGCGGGGCGGGGGTGAGCCGGTGCGGCGGTTGGT
>CAYQBV010000322.1:0-5233 GCA_964415705.1 uncultured Chthoniobacter sp.
TGATTTCCGTCAGCCACCGGACCGGAATCCCGAGCAGGGGCCTCACGCGATACTCGATCATCATCCCCGGATACACCGCCGCCGGCAGTTCGCTGAGCACCTGGAAATCGAGCCCCGGAGGAGTGATCAGCGCGAGGTTCCGAGGGTTCGAGAAAAACGCCCAGCACCCGCCGAGCGGGGCGGCGACGATCTGCGTCCGGCGAAGGGTGTGAATGGCCATCGCAAAACAACGTTGGCAGGTGAACGGGCGGATGCTCCCGGTGGATCGCCCGCGCTGACCTGAGGGCCTTCCGTGAATGGTGAGCGGTGCCGGGCGATTCGGAGCGGCTCACTCCTGGGTGCCGACCGGTGGCTGCGCTGGAGGCGCACAAATGGATGGCAAGGCGGCGGTGTGCCGCGCGCCCAGCGGAAAAGTTTGGCGCTGTGCGCGCCGGACATCCGGCACCCTGGAGTGCGCCGCTCCCGTTCAGAATGACGGCGTAACTTTGGGCTCCGCACCCTCCCGCCGACGCCATCCGTCCGGTCGCGCGCGCCAACCTCGCCTGCGCTTGCAGCTCGTGATGGTCAGCGCGGGGTGTCGTTGAAGTAGAGCTTCACGTTCTTCGTGGCGCGGCCGGAGGCGGCGATGTCGGGGCGACCGTCGCCGTCGAGGTCGCCGAGCTGGAGGTCTTCGCAGGCCATGCCGCCGTCATCGACCGCGCTGTCGCGCCATTTCTCGCCGGTCGCGTCGAGCGGCGTCCAGAGGTGGATGCCAGGGGGATTGCCGCGCCAGCCGACGACGATCTGGTCGCTCTTCACGCCGAGCAAATCGCCGCAGGCGAGGGCGTGGCCTTCGATGAGTTTGTCGGTGAGGACGCGGCGCTCAAGACTAGCGGCTCCTGGTAGGTAAACGGCCAAATCGTTACCGTGCATCGGCTCAATGGCTGCCATAAAACTGATGCGCCGCGGAGTTTGTAAATATCCGCGGCGGATCTCACCAATTCCCGGCGAGCGCCCTTCAGCGACCGTGATGACCGGGACGCCTCGCCACGCACGATCGGAGGTTTTGAACAACCCGAGAGCGCCTTCCTTCCCGCCCACAAAAAGCTTTGTAATCCATTCCGGTCGCGAGTCGCTGCCTATGCTCTCAGCGGGAGGCACATCAAAGTTGTGCGTCATGTGCATCGACTCATTGACGAGCTCGCTCTTCCACTCACCCTTCGGATTAGGTGGTTTTCGGTAGAGCAGCACTTTCACCGGCGCCCCTTCGCCATTCCTGTTGCCGCGGCCGTGTAGCGGGAGGACTACGAGACCCCAATCTTTTGCCCCGAGCCGTACCCACCGCATCCGATGCGTCGTCGGCTCGACGCTGGGGAACTTCACAGGTTCCCAGCGCTGGGTGCGGTCGGCGGGCGGGATGAGGTAGAAGACCGCGCCGCTCTTCTCGGTGTCGCCGGGGTTCCATTCGGCGCCGACGGCGAGTTCGCATTTGCCGTCGCCGTCGAGGTCCTGCGCGGCAAGGCAGACGTTGTCTTTTTCGGTGAGGTTTTCGGCGATGAGGTGCTTCGTCCACGCGCCGGGCTCGCGCGCTTTCGCGGGGCCGGGGTTGCGATACCAGACGATCTGCCGCTTGTCGGCGAGGAGCACGTCGGGCGCTTTGTCGCCATCCACATCGGCGATGGCGAGGCCGTAGCCGATCTGGATTTTGTCGTCGAGGGTGACGGCGGTGAACTTCGGCTCCGGCGGCGCGGCGGCGAGGGCGAGGGAGGTGGTGACGAGGAGCAGGGGAATGGTTTTCATGGGGAAGGCGGGAACGGGCGTGCGGTGCGGAGATTTCGCCGCACAGCGTTTGTTTACCCCACGCACACCTGCTGGACGAGGGGCAAATCACAGCCGTTGGGAGAAGGGGAGCGCGGGCTTCCAGCCCGTCGCAGCCGGCATCCTGCCGGCTGCAGATGACGCGTGAACAAGCCACCGATTCGCGGACTGAAACACGCGCGGGTCGCCGGCAGGATGCCGACTCCTGCGGGCTGGAAGCCCGCGCTCCCCACCGCCCGCGAAAAGTTAGAGGTCCTTCGACTCCGCTACGCTCCGCTCAGGATGACGGATTTTGGGGGCGACCGCCTACACCTTCGGTCCGGCGGCTTTGACTGCCGCGGTCGCGCCGGATTCAAACTTCTTGAAGTTCGTGACGAAGAGCCCGGCGAGCTTGCGCGCGGTCGAGGCGAAGGCGGATTTGTCGGCCCAAGTGCGCTCGGGAATGAGGATTCCCGCGGGCACGTGCGGGACTTCGGTGACGACCTGAAAGCCGAAGACCGGGTCGGGCTGCGTGGGCGCGCTGGCGAGGGTGCCGGCGTGGATGGCGTCGATGATCGCGCGGGTGAACTTGAGTTTGATGCGCGCGCCGACGCCGTGGCTGCCGCCGCTCCAGCCGGTGTTGATCAGCCACACGTTGACTTGGTGTTCGCGCATTTTCTCCGCGAGCAGCTCGGCGTATTTCGCCGGATGCCAGACGAGAAAGGGCGCGCCGAAGCACGCGCTGAAGGTCGCCGACGGCTCGGTCACGCCCATCTCGGTGCCGGCGACCTTGGCGGTGTAGCCGGAGATGAAGTGATACATCGCCTGCTCCGTGGTGAGCTTCGCGACGGGCGGTAGCACGCCGAAGGCATCGCACGTCAGGAAGATGATGTCCGTGGGATGGCCGGCGACGCACGGCAGCTTGGCGTTCTTGATGAACTCGATCGGATACGCGCCGCGCGTGTTTTGCGTGATGCTGGTGTCGTGGAAATCGACGTGGTGGCCCTCGTCGTCGAAGACCACGTTTTCCAGCACGCTGCCGAAGCGGAGCGCGTGGAAAATGTCGGGCTCGTTTTCCGGCGTGAGGTCGATGGCTTTGGCGTAGCAGCCGCCCTCGATGTTGAAGATGCCGTCGTCGCCCCAGACGTGTTCGTCGTCGCCGATGAGCCGACGTTTCGGGTCGGCGGAAAGCGTGGTCTTGCCCGTGCCGGAGAGGCCGAAGAGCACGGACGAATGTTCCTGCTGCGCGTCGGCGGTGGCCGAGCAGTGCATGGAAAGCAGACCCTGCTTCGGCATGAGGTAGTTCATGATGGTGAAGACGCCCTTCTTCATTTCGCCGGCGTATTCGGTGCCGAGGATGACCATCTGCCTTTCCTCAAATGAAAGGTCGATGGAGGTCTTCGAGGTCATGCCTTCGGTGAGGCGGTTTGCCGGGAAACGGCCCGCGTTGAAGATCACGTAATCGGGTTCGCCGAAGCTCGCGAGTTCCTCCTCGGTGGGGCGGATGAGCATGATGTGCATGAAGAGCGCGTGATACGGCCGCGCGCAGATGACGCGGATTTTCCGCCGGTGCTGCGGGTGCCAGCCGGCGAAGCCGTCCACCACGTAGAGCCGCTCGCGGGTGTTGAGGTAGTCGATGGCGCGCTCGCGGTTCACCTGGAAGCCGTGCTCGTCCATCGGGAAATTCACCGACCCCCACCACACGTCGTTTTCCGAGGCGGGATGTTTGACCACGCGCTTGTCCTGCGGCGAGCGGCCGGTCTTTGCGCCGGAGTAAGCGCACAGCGCACCGGAGTCGGCGATGGAGGACCGCGGCTCGTAGCGGATGGCGTGCTCGTAGAGAACGGCGTGCGAGAGGTTGCGGTGGACGTTTTCGACGGTGATGCCGTAGGGCGCGAGGTCGAGGCGGTGGATGCTGGTGCTCATGGATGAAAATGTTGGTGGCTGAAAATTAGCGTGTTCCCAGCCTGGGCGCGCGTCTCACCGCGGGTTGCACAACGCCGGGCGGGTCGTGTGCGGGCGGGCGTGCATTGGTGGGAAGAGTATTCAGTATTCAGTATTCGGTGTTCAGTCCTGCTCAAGATTCTAAGCACTGAATACTGAACACTGAACACTGAACACTGAACACTGAACACTCCACCGCACCCATGACCGACGAACTCGCCCGCCGCTACGCCCGCGCTGCTGCCGCCATCGGCGCGGCGATCACGCCGGCTGTGCCGGGTGAGGCGCGCATGCAGATCATCGTGGACGCGCTTTGGGAGGAATTCGGGGAGCACCGGCCGGTTTCGTGGGTTGGGTTTTATCTGCTGGGCGAGGGCGAGATGACGCTCGGCCCGCGGCGCGACAAGCCGGCGTGTTCGCCCATCGGGCTGCACGGCGCGTGTGGCGCGGCGGCGCTTTCGGGAAAAGCGGTGATCGTCCGCGATGTCCGCGAACTCGGCGCGAACTACATCGCCTGCGATCCGCGCGATCTTTCGGAGATCGTCGTGCCAGTCCGCGCACGGGATGGCCGCGTGACGGGCGTGCTCGACATCGACAGCTACGCGGTCGGGGCGTTTGGCGAAACGGATCGGATCGCGCTGGAGCAACTCGTCGCCGCGCACTTGGCGGGTAACGCTTCGCCGCATCAGTGAGGGGAGCGCGGGCTTCCAGCCCGTGGCAGCCGGCATCCTGCCGGCTGCGGATGACGCGCGGAACGCTGACCGCTACGCGACCGCAATCACGTGCGCGGGTCGCCGGCAGGATGCCGGCTCCAACGGGCTGGAAGCCCGCGCTCCCCGTCTCTCCACGGCGAAACTCCGTTCAGTATGACGGTTGGGTTTTGTGGCCACCTCTCCGCCACGACCGTTGACAACTGTAACCCCGAAAGTTACATAACCGCCACTTCATGGCCTCCAGTTGCCGTTTTGCCTTTGCCGTTCATGTGCTCGCCGTGCTGGCTCTCAAGCGCGAGAGCGGCGGAGTTTGCTCGGACCTGCTCGCGGGCAGCGTGAATACCAACCCGGTCATCATCCGCCGCCTGCTCACGCGGCTCCGGCACGCGGGGTTGATCACCACGCAGAAAGGCTCGTGCGGTGGCGCGACGCTCGTCGCTGCGCCGGAGGACATCCGGCTCGATGTCATCTATCGCGCGGTCGAAACGGGCGTGCCCTTCTCCCAGCATCCGCAACAGCCGAACAAACGCTGCCCCGTCGGCGCCGGGATCGAGCGCGTGCTCGACGAGGTCTTCGCCTCCGCGCAGTCCGCCCTCGAATCCGCCCTCGCCCGCCGCACGCTCGCGGATGTCCTCGCCGCCATGGCCGCGGAGAATTCGCCGCGCCGTTCCGCCTCCCGCCCGACGAAACGCAAGGCCGCGTGAGGCGCGCCGAGCGATCTCATTTCCGAAAACCAACCAACCGAAACACGCACCATGTTCACCGACACCGCCCACGTTGACCCGCCCGCCCTCGTCTCC
>CAYQBV010000323.1:0-5224 GCA_964415705.1 uncultured Chthoniobacter sp.
GGCCTGGCCCACTGCCGCGAGGCCGAGGAACTCGGCGAAGTCCGCGCTTTCGTGCTGGAACATCGGGCGCTGACCGCCGTGCTGCCCGCTGACTTTTTTCCAGCCGGGCTTGCGGATTTCGGCCACCAGCGCCTCGAACTCGTCTTCGGTCGGGATCACGCGCTTGATGGGGTCGCGCCGGGCCTTGCGGCAGATTTTTTCGTCGAAGGGGCTTTGCGCAATGGCGCGGTCGGCCACCGCGAAATCGAAGAGCGCGCGGACAAAGGCGCGGTTCTGGTTGCGCGTGGAAGCGCGTTTGGGCTCTCCGTTTTTCTGGCCGACGACGCCGAGCCACGCGGCCAGATCCGAGTTGCGCACGCGGGCCACGAGCGTGTCCATCGGACGGGGAAACAGGGCGCGGAAGCTGGCGATGCGGCCGGCCTCGCCAACTTTGGTCGCGGGTGCGATGTCGGTGCGCGCGGCCTGATATTTTTCGAGCAGGCCGGCGAGGGTCAGGTCGGCGTTGCCAGGGTCGGTGTCTTCGAGTTCGCCGAGCCAGTCGCGCAGCTTGGCCTTGGCGGTGAAGCGGTCCTTGGTTTCCAGCGCGTGGAGAGAGCGCCGTCCGCCGATTTTCTTCATGCCGTAGTAGCTGCCGTTCTCGCGGTGGCGGTAGAGATTGGCGGCCACGTTTTCGAGCAGGTTGCGGGTGCCTCGGGCTTTTTTGACGGGGGCGTTGTGCATAACGCCTCTAGCATAGGGGCCACCACGCGGGGCCACCACCGGTTTTTTCCGAAATCGGCCGTCGCCCGCGAATCCTTTGCCAGACTTGTTCTCAATGTATCGGGCCGGCGAGATTCGAACTCGCGACCTCTTGAACCCCATTCAAGCGCACTACCAAGCTGTGCTACGGCCCGAAATTTGAGAGCGGGAGACTAGCGGGGGGAGGGGGAAAGGGAAGCGCTATTTTCCACGCGGGAGAGTTTCCTGTTTTCATCCATCGGCCGGCTCTTAAAATGCCCGCCTATGAATCATGAAAAAGTCGCCATCGTCGGGGCCAGCGGGTATTCGGGGGAGGAATTGGTGCGGCTGCTGGGGCGGCATCCGGGGGTGGAGTTGGTGGCGCTGACTTCGCGGCAGCTCGCGGGGCAGACGGTGGGGGCGGTGTTCCCGCGCTTCGCCGGGTTGCCGTTCGCGGGGCTGGCGTTCATCGCGAGCGAGGTGGGGGCGATTGTGGCTTCGGGGGCGCGGTTTGTTTTTCTGGCGCTGCCGCATGGGGTGGCGGCGGAGTTTGCGCAGCCGCTGGTGGCGGCGGGGTTGCGGGTGATCGATCTGAGCGCGGATTTCCGGATCAAGGATCCGGCGGTTTATGAGGAGTTTTATGGCGCGCCGCTGCCTGCGCCGGAGCTGGCGGCGAGCAGCGTGTACGGGCTGCCGGAGATTTACCGGGAGCGGATTCGCGGAGCGCAGCTCATCGCGTCGCCGGGCTGCTACCCGACGAGTGTGATCGTGCCGCTTTATCCGCTGCTGAAAAAACGGCTGCTGAAGCCGGCGAGCATCGTGATCAACAGCCTGAGCGGGGTGAGCGGCGCGGGGCGCAACGCGAAGACGGAGCTGCTCTACGTGGAGTGCAATGAAAGCGTGCGCGCCTACAGCGTGCCGAAGCACCGGCATCTGGCGGAGATCGAGCAGGAGCTGAGCGCGGCGGCGGGTGAGCGGGTGACGGTGACGTTTCTCCCCCATCTCATCCCGGTGAACCGGGGAATTTTCACGACGATCACGGCGACTCCCGCCGAGGGCGTGACTGGCGCGGAGATTGGCGCGGCGCTCACGGAGGCGTATGGCGGCGAGGCGTTCGTGCGGCTGCTGGGTGAAACGGGGACGCCGGATACGAAGAACGTGACGCACACGAATTTCGTGGATGTGGCGTGGCGGTCCGATCCCCGCACCGGGCGGATCGTCCTGCTCAGCGCGGAGGACAATCTCGTGAAAGGGGCGAGCGGGCAGGCGGTACAGTCGCTCAATGTGATGTGCGGCTGGCCGGAGACGACGGCGCTGCTCTGAGTCGCGATTTTTTCGGGAATCGTGCTCGTCCTCGCGGGCGGGATGCGTTTTCTTCGGCCCCATCTTTCCCGTGACGAAACCGGAACCCACTCAGCCCATGTCCTATCTCGAAATCCCCGGCGGAGTGACCGCCGCGCAAGGCTTCCTCGCCGGCAGCGTCTATTGCGGCATCAAGGCCAGCAACGCCGACCGACCGGACATCGCGCTCATTCACTCGGCGCACGAGTCGGTGGTGGCGGCGACTTTCACCACCAATCGGGTGAAGGCCGCGCCGGTACGCGTCTCGATGATGCACCTCCGCGGCGGCGACGTGCGCGCGATCGTGGCCAATGCGGGCAACGCGAATGCCTGCACCGGCCTGGTGGGAATCGAGAATGCCAAACGCATGGCCGAGGCCGCGGGAAAGGCGCTGGGGATCAAGGCCCGGCAGGTCATGGTCTGCTCGACGGGCCGCATCGGCGTGCAGCTTCCGATCGAGAAGATCGAGGCGAGCATCGGCGCTCTGCCGGCGGCGCTCACGGCGGACGGGAGCAATCGCGCGGCGCAGGCCATCATGACGAGCGACACGTTTGCCAAAGAGATCGCCGTGGAGTGCGAGATCGATGGGAAGAAGGTGCGGATCGGCGGGTTGGCGAAAGGCGCGGGCATGATCGACCCAAACATGGCGACGATGCTTTCGTTCATCACCACCGATGCGGTGATCGACAAAAAACAGCTCCAATGCGCGCTCAGCGTCTCCGTCGAGCAGTCCTTCAACCGCATCACCGTGGACGGCGACATGAGCACGAATGACACCGTGATCATGCTGGCCAACGGCGCCGCCGGGAACAAACCGCTGCGCCACGGCAAACCGGCGTTCAAGATTTTCCAGCGCGCGCTCGATCATGTGACCAGGCAGCTCGCGCGCATGATCGTGGAGGACGGCGAGGGCGTGACGAAGTTCGTGGAGGTCCACGTCAATGGCGCGGCCACGCTCAGCGATGCGCGGCGCGCGGCGGAGGCCGTGGCCAATTCCACGCTGACGAAATGCGCGTGGTTCGGCGGCGATCCAAACTGGGGGCGGATCATGGACGCCCTCGGCTACTCCGGCGCGAAGCTGCGCGAGGAAGTCATCGACATTTTCTATGACGGCATCATCGCCGTGCGTGGTGGCATGCCGAGCAAAACGCCCTTCGCGAAACTTCAGGAAATCGTCGCGCAAAAGCGTTTCACCATCACCATCGACCTCCACCTCGGCAAAGCGGACTACACCGTTTTCACCACCGACCTCAGCACCGACTACGTGCGGCTGAACATGGGCGAGTGAGGGGGATTTAGGATTTAGGATTTAGGAAGTGGCTTCCGCAGGTGGGTCGGTTAAATCCTCAATCCTAAATCCTACTTCCTAAATTTTCCCCGATGGCCAAACCACCTACCGACCGCGCCGAATCCCTCATCGAGGCGCTGCCCTTCATCCAGAAATTCCGCGGCGAACTTTTCGTCATCAAATACGGCGGCAGCGCCATGGAGGATGAGCAGGTCATCGAGCGCTTTCTGCGCGATGTCGTCTTTCTCGAAGCCGTGGGCATCAACCCCGTGCTCATCCACGGCGGCGGCAAGGCGATCACCCAGCGCATGCGTGATGCGGGGCAAAAGGCGCAGTTCGTCAACGGGCTGCGCGTCACCGACGAGCAGGCCATCGGCATCGTCGAGGAGGTGCTCGATACCGTCATCAATCCCAGCATCGTCACCCAGCTCAACGCGCTCGGCGGACGCGGGGTGGGACTGCATGGCAAAGACGTGCTCGTCGGCCGCAAGCTGCCGCCGCAGACCAAGGGCAACGCCACCGCCGTTGATCTCGGTTTTGTCGGCGAAGTCATCGAAGTGCGGCTCGAGGAAATTCTCGCTGCCGTCGCCCGCGAGCACGTCCCGGTCATTTCGCCGTTGGCGCGGGACGCGGATGGCGTGGTCTTGAACATCAACGCCGACATCGCCGCCGGCACCATCGCGGGACGGCTCAAGGCGGCGAAGATGATCTACCTCTCCGATGTGCCCGGCATCATGCGCGACCCGCTGGACAAGGAATCGCTCATCCCGTCGGTCAACGCCGAGCGGATCGAGCAACTCATCGAGGAGGAGATCGTCGTCGGCGGTATGATCCCAAAAGTGGAGAGCGCCATGCAGGCGCTCGCGCAGGGCGTGAAAAAGATTCATTTCATCGACGGGCGCACGCCGCACGCGCTGCTGCTCGAGATTTTCACGAATACCGGCATCGGCACCGAGATCGTGCCGTAGCCGGAGCGAATTTTCTCCGCGCTTCCGTGCCTCCGCATTTTCCCCCACACCACCCGCCCGGGCGGCGGCGTCCCGGCTAAGTGCCCGGCGAATTTCACATCGATCTCGATGGCGCCTGGCCGCGCGACGCCATCGCCGGCGCGTATCACGAGGCCCGCGCCTGGGGGCCGCGGCTGCGGTATTGCACCAGCATGGAGGAATTGGAGTCCTTCGCGGCCGAAGTGCCCGGCGGCGGGAAAAACTTCACGCTCTTTGGCTCGGGAGATTTCCATCATCTCAGCGCGCTGTGGGTGCGCCGCGTCGCGGAAAAGGTCACGATCGTCTCCTTCGACAACCACCCCGACTGGGACGTGCGTCCGCCGCGCTGGGGTTGCGGCGCGTGGCTGAACCGCGCCCTCGAGTTTTCCCATGTCGAGGCTGCCGCCATCTGGGGCTGCGGCAATTTCGAACTCAACTGGCCCGGCCAACTCTTCATCGACCGGCGCGCTCTCGCCGCCGGACGCCTCCGCGTCTGGCCGTGGACCGAGCGGCTCGCGGCCTCGGGGCGTCGGCGCTTTCCCGGCATCACCGCCGCCGACTGGCGCGAGCGCTTCCGGGAGTTCGCCACCGGCCTCGCCGGCCGCCGGCTTTACGTCACCGTCGATCTTGACTGCCTCACCGCCGACGAGGCTGAAACCAACTGGGAGCCCGGCCTTTTCACCGCCGCCGACCTCGCCTGGGCGCTCCGCGAACTGCGCAGCCACGCCGAAGTCATCGGCGGCGACGTCTGTGGCGCGCGCTCCCGCCCGCGCTACGCCCGCTGGGGTCAGCGCCTGCTGGCCAAGGCCGACCATCCGCACCTCGCCCTGCTGCATCCGCCAGCTGCGACCAAGAGAAACGTCCAGGCGCTTCACACCATCTGGCCGGCGCT
>CAYQBV010000324.1:0-5188 GCA_964415705.1 uncultured Chthoniobacter sp.
TGGGCAGACCCTCTCCAATGACAATCGGCGCGATGACGTTCAGCGACCGGGACAAGGCCAGTCTGACCGTGGAGGAGTGGGTAAAAGTGCGGCAGGTCCAAGATCGGCTCCGGGATATGGGGCGGGAGCTAAAGCAGGTGCAGGCGGCGTATTGGACGGCGACGGACGAGGCGGGGCAGCAGGCATCGAAGGCGCGGGAGCAGGAGATGTTGGCGGAGGCGGACCAGTGGGTAGCGGTGATGCTGAGTTACGAGGCGCTGGCGCTGTCGCGGCGGCTGCAAGTGCCGAACTAGGCCAGGGGGAAGTGGCGGCGCCGGCAGCTCCCGAAGCAGAACTAACCGCAAAACCACGGACGCGAAGGCCGGGAGGGCGCGGTATTCGACTCACTACGTCGGCACCTCTATGCCGCGCTCCCTCAAAGTGGTCGTGACTCGTCGGTAGAGCGCCAGCGGCATCCTGTTCTTGTAGGCGAGCCACACCTTCAACGCTTCACGGCGTGTTCGATGGTCTGGCACTTTGTCAAATGCCCTTCTGAGCCCGTTCCAGCGCCCGCAGGTCGCCTCGAAGGCGCCGATGAGAGCATCGGCGACGCTCGCATAGGTTGCGGAAAGTGATGGCACCACTGCCGTGCGTGTCCGTCGCTCAAGTTTGGAAAAGTCTCCCGTTCCGACCCACAGCCTTGCAGTCCGGTCGAACCGAATGAGTCCAAGGGTGCGCTGGGTCGTCTGAATAATGTTCCGCACCTCGGTCTTCGTAGCGTCAGGCAGATGCCGCCGAATAAAGATCGCAATCTCGGACCTGCGCCAGTCGTAGGGTGCGGGACGGTCGGGCCAATGGTTCGCCGGAGGCATGGTGGCCAGCGCCCGATAAACGGGCAGCCGGCGTTGGTAGAGGGCTTCGCAGCGAGCTTTGCTGAGCGGTTTCGGTGTGGTCATGGCGATGTGTTTAGCTGTTCGAGTCTGAGACGTTTTCCTTGAGCCATCCGGCGTCAATGACGCCCATTTTTAGGAGCATCTCCCGCCCGCTGGGCGTGCGGGCGATTTCGACCATCTCGGTTTGCCGATCCTTAAAACCGGATTCGATTCGAATTTGACGCTGGATGGGCATCCCGTGCCGGTAGGCAAGGTAGAGCTTCAAAGTGTCGATCCGCGTCTTGATGTCCGGCACGGTCACAAACTGCTTGCCCGTGTTCGACCAGCGGGTGTCGCTCGCGGCGAGGCCCTGCTCGAAAACTCCGTCGGCCAAGTCGTCCAATCCTTCGGGGACGGGTGACCTGTCGGGAGCCGAGAGCCCCCTCGCGCGCGCGAGTCGCGGGTTGCTTCGGGTTTCCTTGGCCAGTTCGGGATCGGCGGTGTGCGGTGGTTCTTGTGGTTGGTGGTCTTGGTTCATGTGGATTGGTTTGGTTGGTGAGTGTAACGTGAAAGGGATGTGACTGGCAGCAGTCGGTCATGGGGCATCGCTAAAGAGGGTGAACTGAGGATGCCACTCCACGGCTGCGGTAACACCCGATGCACCGCTGCGCTGAAAGATGACCAGTGTTTGCCCCCGTCGCTGTCCTTGGTATCGACCCCGATGAGGGCGTTTGCGTCCTGGTCGCTGGCTCGGGACTCCCGGAGCTTTCCGTCATCGTTGAGTTGCGAAAGACCGATGACGCAGTTGAGTTCACCAGCCAGCCGTTGCCGCTGCCGTTCGAGCATGGGCTCGCGCCCGTAAATGGAGCGCGAAATCGTGACGGTTTTCGGTCTCGCGTCCTGCCTTCTCCATTTTCGCGGAAAAACGCGCTTTCGCACAAGGCGGCGGTGCTGCTTTTCATACCTTGTGCGGCCATCTTTACAGAGAAGCCCGCACTACCGCACAAGTCGCACAAGGGTAACAAAGTCGTAGAAAACAGTACTATTTTCAGAAGTTTGGACCCCCTTGTGCGACTTGTGCGGTAGTGCGGAAAAAGATGTAGGTTTTGGCGACGTAAGTGCCGCCGTCCCGGTCCCGCTGTTCTTCCTGCCGTTTCACGCTAAAACCATCGACTTCCAGGGTGTCGCTTTTGCGGAATAGCGCCCCCATTTTTACGCCGATGACTTTCCGGGCAGCGCCTTCATCAGCCCGGTTGGCGTCTTTCAAGCCCGGAATAGCGATTTCGTTTTCGTCAGCGATCTCGTAAATTTGCGATGCGGATAACGCTTCACCCAGCCGCTCGGCCTGTTGAATGGCGATGCCCAAAACCCGGACGAAGGTAAGCGTCGGGTTGCTGACACGCTCCTGTGCGGCGAGGTGCCCGTCCATGATCGGAGCACCGTCGAAAATGCCCTGCACAATCCAGTCGAGAGTTTGCGCCCATTCACGAAAATCATGTCGGGTATCTGCGGTGCGTTGCTTTCCTTGGCGGTGCCATTCACGAATCACGGCGAACACACACCCTAAATAGTACGGTTGCTGCTCGCGGATTCGCCCCAAGGTGTCCACAAATTCAACACCTTCACGTTTGAAAATGCGGATGATGGAACTGCGGTTGGCGAGGTCGCGGGTGCTTTCCACGCCGTTCGATGACAGGGCGATATTGAAGCGGCGCGGGTCAACCTCGATCTCCCGCTGGTGGGGCAGTCTGCATGAGAACGAATTCTCAGCGGTCATAAATGCTTCCAGCGCCGGAGAGTCCATTAGCCCTCGAAAATTGTCGAATTGGATGAACGGTCTGCCGCCGACCAGTTTCGTAAAAAAGCTTTCGTCCACGCTGCCGACTCCGCCCTTTTTCAGCGTCACCATCATGGGCTGTTCGCCATAAACGGCGGCCACCATGCGTTGCCGATAGGTTTTCCCCGATTGCGATTTATCAGCCTCGGCTACGTCAATGGGGCAGTAGCCCTCGATCAGCCTGCCCATTTTCAGCGCGGGCGTGATGAATGACGCCAGCGCCCGGCTTTCATCTCCAGGAGTTTGAAATTGAAACTCAGCCAGCAGTCCGCGAATGGCCGCCACCGCCTCGGCCAAGGGAACCAAGGGCGGCTCATCCCCGCGCTGAATCAGCATTTCGGTTTCGCGCGAATAACCTTTGCCGGCCACCAGAAGCTGCCCGTCGATTTCCGTGATGAGCGGACAGTTGGCCAGCCCGGCGACGGGTGGCAGTAGTTCGGTTGCGACGTGACAATCCAGCAGCGCCCGCGCTGTCTCCAGCGGGATAACAGTGCGTTTGAGCACGGGCTCGCCTCCACGGCCTGCGCGCCACGCCCACGGCTCGATGAAGGTTTCAAACAGTGAGCGGGCGGGGCTCGGCTGAATGGGTTCCAGCATGACCGCGCCGGAGCTATCCCGCTGTAGTGTCGTCACGGCCTTTCCGCGAAGGAACACCTGCCCTGACTTTTTCAGCACCTCAAAAAGCCCGCGCGCTGCGGTGGTGATACTCACTGCGCCCCCCGGCATGACGAGAACGGGACGCCCGCTTTGTCCAGGTGCGGGGCGGGGGCTTTCCGGTGCCTCGGGTGCGGTCGCGGCCACGGGTGCCGCCGCCAAAAAACGGCGCATCGGAGTCACGTTATCCAGCACCGCGAGCGCCGTGTCCGCGGTCGCGTCGTCTGGTGGCTCGCTGCTCCGCAATTCGTCCCAATCGGGTTCGTTCATAATTCGCCCCCTGCGTTAAATCCGTCCTGATCGGCGGGTTGCCAGTCGGCCCAGCCGGGTGCGATCACCGGGAGTTCAGCAATGGGCACCGGGCGCGGATGTCCGTTGAGATAAATGAGCCTTTGCAGCGCGCCTTTTTCTTCGCGGCGGCAGCATGGGAGCCGAGTCAGCCGCACCGCGCTGATCGCCCCCGGATCGGCTCCAAAGGGGATCACCGTTGGCTTGAGTTCAGCGGCGATGGCGTCCCAATGCGCCTTCGATGTGGCGGCAACCCTCACGAGTGCATGGGTGCTTCTACCGCCGCTCGTGTAGATCGCTACAATCGCCAGCGGCATTTGCGCGAGCACCGCCAACCATTGCGCCGGGTCGGCTTTGTCGCTTTCCAGCACGAGATACCGCCAACTCGTGACCGTGCGGAAGCTGCGGCGACTCGGGCCGCGCTCGGTTTCCGCGTATTCCCCGTTCACAGGGTTGCACAGAAACCACACTCCCTCCAGTGCCCCTTTCCGAAAGCTGTCCAGCTCACCGGCATCGAAGGGCACGCCCCGGTGCTCCCAAAGCGCCTGCCCCTGGGATTTGAAGTTGTCGAACACCACCACCTTCTCCCCCGGCAGATACAACTCATGGAGAAAACTGGCCGGCGTGCGGTTGGTCACACACTTCGGCGAGCGGGCCGCAAACCATGCCTCATCCAAGCCGTCCATCTTCGCGGCGATGGCTTCGAGCTTGGCGGGGTCGAACGCCGCGACGGTGGATTTGCGCCGCGTGAGAATAGTCGGGCTGCCCGCGCCATGCGCCGACGATGCCGCCAGCGCCTTCGGTCGGTTAAAGGCGACACGTGCCTTGCCAATTATGCTTTGCAGGTCATGGGTGAGCAGCGCGCGGGTGCTGGTGCAGGCCGAATGAAAACAATCCACGTTGGGCGCACCGGGTTCCACATAGACGAAACAATCAGTGTCCGCGTCGGGCTTGGTGTGCGCGGCGCGGCCTGGACACACACACTGCGCCTTGCCGCCGACCCACACGAGCGGTTGGCGGAGCACCACGCCAGCGAGCGCCTGCTTGTCGGCCAAGGGCAGTTCATCCAGCGCGGGGAAGTTCGTGGAGATCATGGTCAGTTTTTGCCCCGAGCGTCGAACCTGCGCCCGTCGGATATTTCCAGCATCCCCTGGAGGAATCGCGCGATGACTCCGTTCACCGCGTGCTCAGGACCGGAAAACCTCATTGCGACGATCCCGTTCGCGGGCTCGTGGTCAAAATGGTGGGCGAGACTCACGAGCGATTGCCGATTGCCCGCACCGGCCCGCGCGACTGTGTAGCCGGGTTTCCCCGTCGTGGCATGTCGTTGTCGCGCTTCCTCGACCAGCCAAGCGACCACATCGGGCGGGACGAGCTTCCGCGCCTCCGCTTCGGTGAAAATCTCGGCCACGACCGCACCGAAGGTTTCAACGGTCATGGGGTGCGCCTCCGTCTGGCGAAAATCTGCCGGCTGCCGATAGGCCCGGTTCGGATCATTCAGGTCGGAGTTCGCCATGTTACGAAACCTCCTTGACGGTGAAGCGTGCGATAGCCCGGT
>CAYQBV010000325.1:0-5170 GCA_964415705.1 uncultured Chthoniobacter sp.
CGCGGCGGGGCCGGCGGAAGTAGTCCGGGGGCGGGGGTCAGTGGAGAGGGTGACGGGCAGACTGCATCTTGGCGGGGTGACGGTGAGGAATGGTGCGGAATGGGCTAGGCGGATGGTTTTGGCGGCACGTTTCACGGCGCTCAGGGCAACTTTAACCAAAGACAAAGCAATCTTAATGGCTTTCCGGGCAACTGTAATGGCAATCCAAGCGCGGAGTTTCACACTTCTAGTGCATATTTTGGCAGCAACAGTTCGGAGTTTGGCAATCCTAGCTTGTATTTTACCGACACCACATACTCTCACTGCCAAACTCCGAGCTGGGATTGCCAAAATATCCACTGTTGGTCGCGTTAAGATTGCCTTTAACCGGGTGATCCTAGCCCATTTCCCCGACATTATTGCCGCCGCCGCCGTTATCCTTGCCTTGAATACCGTTAAGATTGTCGGCATTGCGGGAAAACACGGAAGGATTCCGCTCTCGTCCCCCCTTTGTCACCCAGCTCCCGCTTGGTCGCGCCCATTTCTGCGAAGCTCCGCCTCCCTCCCACGTGGTCCGGAGGAGCGGAGACGCGAAATGGCTGGGCTTTGCGTCCACAGCGCCGCCGTTTGGGCTAAAGCCCAAGCTGCTTTCCCACCTATGGGCAGGGGCTTGGCCGAGGGGACGGGACTTTGGACTAAAGTCCGAGCTACTTTCTCCCCGCGCCGCCGGACGGATGCGCCAGCGTGCTCGGTCGGTGCAGGAGCAGCCTCACTGCCCCGGCCCGCCGGGCGGCGGCCAAAGTAGCTCGGACTTTAGTCCAACGACCGCGGGCTCGCGCCCGAAAGCCGCAGTCGGGACCGGAGCATCAGCGGGCCACTTTGGGCTGAAGCCCAAGCTACTTTCTCTCCGCGCCGCTCCGCCGCAATGCGACGCTCCGATGCTCCGTTCCCCGATGTGCGGGATGCAAAACCTGGCGCTTTTCCAATCGGGCCAGGCGCAGCCCGGCAGGGAGAAGGAGGGCGCGGGGGCGCTTGGCCGCGGCGCCCCGACTCACACGTCGCCCACGTATGGATTCGTACGCCGCTCGATGCCGAGCTTGGTGGTGGGTCCGTGACCGGGGAGGACGGTGATGTCGTCGCCAAGGGGGAAGAGCTTTGTGCGGATGCCGGTGAAGAGCAGGTCGGTGTCGCCGTCGGGGAGGTCGGTGCGGCCGACGCCGCCGGCAAAGAGGACGTCGCCGCCGAAAAGGATGCCCGCGCCCTTTTCCAAAAAGCAGAGGCTGCCGGGGCAGTGGCCGGGGACGTGGAGGATCTGCCAGGTGACGCCCTCGATGGTTTGCGCGGGGGTTTCGTCGAGGTGAAAGCCGGGCGTGATCGGATTGATGTCCCAGCCGAAGCCGAATTTCCGGAAGAAGTCCGGGGTGGTGACCATGGGTTCGCCGTCGGCGTGGTAGCCGACGCGGCAGCCGTGCTCGCGCTGGATGCGGGCGGCGTCCCAGACGTGGTCGATGTGGCCGTGGGTGAGGAGGAGCGTTTTGACGGTGTAGCCGCGGGTGGTGAGCCAGGCGGCGGCGTCCTGCGGGGCGTCGATGAGGATACCGTGGTCGCGGAGGAAGAAGCAGTTTGTGTCGAAGATGCCGCCGGTGAAGGTGTCGAGGTTCATGGAAAACAGGGACGCAATGGAGCGTGCGGCGGGCGCGAGGGCAAGCCGGCGGTGGGCGGAGGCGACGGAAGCTTGACGCTGGCCGCCACGCCCCGGACGCTCGCGCATGCTTCCGCTTTCCGCCGAAAAAATCCCCACTTCGCCCGATGAACTCGCCGCCGCGCTCGCGGGCGGTTTTGCCGCGCGGGGGGTGGTGGTGAAAAGTGTGTGCGCGGAGGGCGCGGGGCTGGCGGCGCTCGCGGAGTTGCGGATCGATGTGAGCGGGGCGCGGTGCGGGCGGGATTTCCGGGTGGCCCCGGCGGCGGGCGAGGAGGAGGCCGTGGTGGTGGTGCGGGCGGAGCGCTTCGCGCTGGTGGGCGAGCCGCTGGAGTTTGAAAGCACGCCGGTGCGGCTGCGGGTGGAGGCGGCGGGCGCGGAGTTTCGCGGCACGGGGCCGGCGGCGGATGGGGTGCTGCGCCTGGCCAGCGCGGAGAGCGGGGCGGTCGCGCTCGCGGTCGCGCATGCGGATCTGGAGGCGCTGCTGCATCGGCTCGCGCGGGGCGTGGCAGAAAAGCAGGGCGTGGAGGTGCGCCAAACGAAGCTGACGCTGACGGCGCGCGGTCCGCGGGCGCTGTCGTTTCGCTGCGCGGTGACAGCGAAGATCTTTGTGATGACGGCGGAACTTTCGCTCTGCGGCGATCTGGCGGTGGACGAGGGACTCAACGCGCGCCTCTCCGGCCTCACGCTCGGCGGCGATGCGATGATCACGAAAATGGCCGCCGGTTTCGCGCGCCCCTACCTCGACAAACTGGAGGGACGCGTCTTCCCACTGCTCGCGCTGGGGCTCGGCGGCCTGCAGGTGCGCGATGTGGAAATCGCCACCGCCGCCGGCCTCGAGGTCCGCGCGAAACTCGGGCGCGGCTGAGCAGCCGCAGCCGCTTACTTGGCGGTGCTGGCCGTCGCCGGCTTCGGGGCGCGGGAGAGGCCGATGAGATCGTTGAGGATGTTCAGCGTCTCGTTCTTGATGGTGTCGCGCCCCGCAGCTTTCAGGTCGCCTTCCACGTCCGCTTCCTCGTCCTCGTCAGTCGCGTCCGGTTTCGTGGTCTCTTCGGCCGGCTTCTTTTCGGGCTTTTCCGCCGTCACCAGCTTCAGCTCCGGCTTGCTCACGTTCTCCAGCGTCACGGAATAGACCTTGGCCTCGGGCTGCTTGAGCTTCGCCCGGGCGGCGGTGCGGGCTTCCTTGCGCGCCTTGTCCTGCTCGATCTCGGCACGCCGGGCTTTCTCGTTGAGCGAAACTTTGTTCTCCGCCTGCCGCTTTTTCGCCGCAGCGAGATCCTCCGTGATGTAGCCGAACTCGGGGTCCGCGGTCACGCGGGCCGCAGAGCGGGCGCTCAACTCGGTTTTGAACAGCGAGCGGTCCCATTTTTCGAAATCTGCCGCCGGGACGGTGTCGTAGGGCAGCGGGCCTTTGAGCGCGCTCTCGCCGATCTCGGCTTGGTCGAAGATCGAGGGCAGCCGGATGTCGGATTCCACGCCCTTGAGCTGCGTGGAGCCGCCGGCGATGCGATAGAATTTCTGGATGGTCAGCTTGAGCGCTCCGGCTTCGTTGTTGCCGCTACCGAGGAAGGGCATGATGCGCCCGATTTCGAGCATCGTCTGGACGGTGCCTTTGCCAAAGGTGCTGGTATCCCCGACGACCAATCCGCGTCCGTAATCCTGAATGGCCGCGGCGAAAATCTCGCTCGCACTGGCGCTGAGCCGGTTGCAGCACACGATGAGCGGCCCGTCCCAGGCGATCGTGGGGTCGCGATCTTTGGAGACGTGCTGGTTGCCGTTCTGGTCCTTGGATTGGACGACCGGCCCTTTCTTGATGAAGAGCCCGGTGAGGTTGACCGATTCCTCCAGCGACCCGCCACCATTGCGCCGGAGGTCCATGACGATGCCCTGCACGTTTTCCTGTTTGAGCCGGTTCATGAGCGCGAGCACGTCCTTGGTCGTGCTCTTGGCCCCGCTTGCTCCGCTGTGCTCCATGTCGGCGTAGAAAGAGGGAAGCACGATCCAGCCGAGGCGGATCGGGGTGCCGTCGGGGCCGGTCCGCTCGATGATCTCCGCCTTGGCTTCCTGCTCCTTGAGTTTGATCGCCTCACGCTTGATCTCGATGATCTTCCGCACCGAGGTATCGGCGGCGTTCGCGGGGATGACTTGCAGGCGGACGATGGTGTCCTCCTTGCCGCGGATCATCTCCACGACCTTGTCGAGTTTCATGTCCACGGCATCGACGAATTCCTTCTCCCCCTGCGCCACCGCCGAGACGCGGTCGCCGACCTTGAGCCGCGCATCCTTTGCCGCCGGACCACCGGGGACGAGTTCGGTGATCTTGGCGTAGCCGTCCTCCGAGCGCAGCACGGCGCCGATGCCCTTCAGGCCGAGGCGCATGCTGATCTGGAAGTTCTCCAGCTCCGAGCGGCTCATGTATTCCGAGTGCGGATCGTAAGTCTGCGCGAGGATCGTGAGGAACCCCTTCATCATGTCATCCTTCGTCTGCTCGCGGAGGTAGCGCAGCACCTGATCGTAGCGCTTGTTGAGCGTTTTCACCGGCGGATTGAGCGCATGTTTGCTCAGCGTCTCCTGGAGCAGTTCGCCCTCGATCCGGTCGCGCCAGAGCTGGTCGGCCTCGGTCTCGTCCTTGGGCCACGCGGCTTTCTGCCGGTTGATCTGCACGGTGCGGTCGCTGGTGAAATCGAACTTCTGCTTCTCGATCAGCGCCTTGTTTTTCGCGATGCGATCCTCGACGCGCTTTTTGTAGGTGTTGAAAATCGTGAACGCGGGTTCGGTGTTGCCGAGGAGCACGTCATTGCTCAGCGTGGCGCCGTACTTCGTGTTGAAACCATCCACGTCCTTCTGCGTGAAGTAGAGGTGATTGTAGTCGAGGCCTTCGAGGTAGTTCTTGAGAAAAGTCTTCGAGATTTTCTCGTCGAGCTTCAGTCGGCTGAAGTGGCCCTGTTCGAGCAGTCTGCCCACGGAGATTTCGACTTGCGCCGGATCGGGATCCTTCGCAAAACCCGGAGCGGAGAGGGCGATGAGTGAGGCGAGAGGGAGAGCGAGAAAACGAAGTGGTTTCATCAGGGTAAATGGGGCGGGTGAGGCAGGACGCGGCAAGCTGACAGAATTCCCTTAAAGCGCAAACCGGACCTTCAAGCCGGGGAACTGGGAAAAAATTTCACGCTTTTTCCCGGATGGTCAGCTGCCTGCGCCCGGAGCAATTTCTCGAACTTTGCGGAATCATTCGCGTACGCCGGGTACGGGCGGGTCGCGTTCCGTGGGCGGTAGCGGAAGTGTTTGTAGGGCCAGAGCCACAGCTCCGGACGCGCGCGGAGGATGGGCTCGAAGGCGTCCCAGCACCGCTGCGCGATCTCCTGCAGGCTCGCGCCCTCGGGCCACTCCACGGCGGGGTGCGCGATCACCCGGCAGGTGCCGTCGGGTTGCGGCTGCGTTTCCACGGGCACGAGGAGCGCTTTGGCGCGCTGCGCGAGGACCGCGTGCAGCAGG
>CAYQBV010000326.1:0-5169 GCA_964415705.1 uncultured Chthoniobacter sp.
CCGGCCGACCATTCCGAAGCGGCGCACCGGGGCGCGGACACGCCCGCCCAGCCGCTGTCGGAGCCCGCGAACGAAAGCCGCCCCGGCGAGATTCGCGTTGACGCCGCCGATCGGCCGGCGGCGATCAACCTCGCGCTTTGGCAAATGAAAGCGCTGCCATGAGTCCGCCGACCGGACCCACCGTCTTCCGTTCGCTGAAGCGCAAGCTGCTGCTGCCGCTCCTGCTGATCGGCGGCGCGGTGGCGGTGCTTGCCGTTGTGGACTTCGAGCAGGAATCCCGGCGGCAGCTCGAAGGCAAGGTGCGGCAGCGCGCGGAGCTGGTGGCCAACATGGTGAACTACGCCGCCGAAAGCGTCTCGCGGTCGGGCGAGTTGCAGCGGCTGGTCATGGCGACGGGTGCGGAGTCGGACCTGCTGCAAATCGTGGTCGCCGGCGGGCAGCCCGCGCGGGTGCTGGCGAGCACGAAAAGTGTGTGGCTCGGGCAGCGGCTGGGCGAGCTGCCGGGGCGGGATTTGGCCGATGACCTCGCGCGCACGATCCAGCTCCGGACTCCGCAGCAGCGGTTCGATACGGCCGGGCACCGGTTTGTTTTTGCGTCGCCCCTCATCCTCAGCCCCGCCGCAGTGGCGGACGGTGTTTTGGCCGAAAGCGCGGTCGTGGTCCACTTGGACACCCGGCCGATGGAGGCGGAGGTGCGCCAGGCCAGCCTGGAGTTTTCCGCCATCTTCCTCGGTGGGCTCGCGCTGCTCGTGATGCTCGGCTACAGGCTGCTCAGCCGCCTCGTCCTCCGCCCGATCGCGGCCATCGGCGCGGCGCTGCAGCGGGACGGCGCGGAGGCCGGCGAGAGCTGGTCGGCGGCGGCCACCGACGACGAACTGGGCCTGCTCGCCGGAGCGCTGCGCGACTCGCGCACGCGCACGGATGGCGCGCTCGCCGAGCTGGAGCAGCAAAAGGAAGCGCTCCTCGCCGCCAAGCAAAGCGCCGAGGACGCGAACCGCACGAAGAGCGACTTCCTCGCGAACATGAGCCACGAGATTCGCACCCCGATGAACGGCGTCATCGGCATGGCGAATCTCCTTTTGGCCACCGAACTGAACCCGCGGCAGCGCCACTACGGCGCCACCATTCGCGCCAGCGCGGAGAGCTTGATCGGCGTGATCAGCGACATCCTCGACTTCTCGAAAATGGAGGCCGGGAAGCTGCATTTCGAAAGCGCGGACTTCGATCTGCGGGAGAGCGTGGAGCAAACCATCGGGCTGCTCTCCGAGCGCGCGCACGCCAAGAAACTCGAACTCGCCTACCTCATCTACAACGAGGTGCCCGCCCAATTGCGCGGCGATCCGAACCGTCTCCGCCAGGTGCTAACCAATCTCGTCAGCAACGCCATCAAGTTCACCGCGAGCGGCGAAGTCGTGGTCCGCGTCACGCGCGAGAGCGAGACCGAGAGCCACGCCACGCTGCGCTTCGCCGTCTCGGACACCGGCATCGGCATCCCGCCGGAAATCCGGCGCACGCTCTTCCATTCCTTTTCGCAGGGCGACCCGTCCATCACGCGGAAATACGGCGGCACCGGGCTCGGCCTCGCCATTTCGCGCCAGCTCACCGCCTGCATGGGCGGCGAGATCGGCGTGGAGAGCGAGGTGGGAAAAGGTTCGACGTTCTGGTTCACCGTGCGGCTGGCCAAGCCCGCGGCCAGTGCGCCCGCCGCGAGTGCGCCGCCCGCCGGGCTCGCCGGCCTGCGCGTGCTGGTGGTGGCCGACAACGTCACCAACCGCAGCATCCTCGAACACCAGCTCGCCGCCTGGCAGATCCGCTACACCAGCGCCTCCGACGGTTTCCAGGCGCTGCTCAAGCTCCACCAGGCCGCCACCGAGGGCGCGCCGTTCGATCTCGCGATCCTCGATATGCAGATGCCGTTTCTCGACGACCTCAAGCTCGCCCGCGCCATCACCGCCGAGCCCACGCTCGCCGCCACGCGGCTCGTCATGCTCACCTCCGTGGCCGAGCATCCCGATGAGGAAACGCAGCGCCTCGCCGGGCTCAGCGCCTGCCTCGACAAACCGGTCCGGCAGTCCCAGCTCTACGCCTGCCTCAGCGGCGCGGGGAAACGGCCCGCTGCCACCGCCGCGCCGCAGTTGCCAGACGCGGCTACGCCCGCGGGAGCCGCGGAAAAATCCCGCGTCGGCATCCTTCTCGCCGAGGACAACGTCATCAACCAGGAGGTCGCGCTCGGCCAGCTTGAACAGCTCGGTTTCACCGCCGACATCGTCGCCAACGGCCGCGAGGCGCTCGCCGCGCTGGCGCGCAAAACCTACGATCTCGTGCTCATGGATTGCCAGATGCCGGAGCTGGATGGCTACTCCGCCACCGCGCAGATCCGCGAGCGCGAACACGCCTTTGCCGCGTCCGGGGGGAAACCGGCGCGGCTCCCCATCATTGCCATGACGGCCAACGTCATGCCGCACGACCGCGCGAAATGCCTCGCCGCCGGCATGGACGACTACGTGGGCAAGCCCGTCGAGGTCGCGCAGCTCAAAGCGGCCATCACCCGCGTCCTCGGCGGCACCTCCGCCGAACCCGCGCCCGCCGCGCCTGCGTCCGCCGGCGACGCCGTGGATTTGCGGCGGCTCAACCAAGCCGCCGGCAACAACCCCGCCCAGCGCCGCAAGCTCCTGCACCTCTACTTTTCCGAGACCCCCCGGCAGCTCGAAGCCCTCGCCGCGGCCATCACCGAAAACCGCGTCACCGACGTGCGCCACATCGTCCACAAAGCCAGCGGATCCAGTCTTTCGCTCGGCTTCACGGCCATGGCCCAGCCCTTGCTTAGACTGAAAGAAATGGCCGAGCAGGATCACCTCGATGACGGCGCAGTGGCTCTCCACCGGGAGCTCACGGCGCACCTTGAGCGGATCAAAAAACAACTCGCGGCCTGAGCCCTGTCACCCATGAAAAAGATCGCAATTATCGACGACGACAAAATCGTCTGCGCCATTTACCAGGCGCGTTTTGAGTCGGATGGATTTGCCGTCGCCACCGCTGCGGATGGCGAAGCCGGCCTCGCCCTCGTCGCCAGTTTCCGCCCCGATGTCGTCCTCCTCGACCTCGGCCTGCCCGTGCTCGAAGGCGTGGAAGTCGTCCGCCGCCTCCGCGCCAGCGCCGCCACGGCCGCGCTCCCCGTCCTCGCTTTCACCAATTCCTACCAACCCGCCGTCCTCGAGCACGCCCTCGAGGTCGGCGCGAATCGCTGCCTGCGGAAAATCGACTCCACGCCCCAGGCCGTCTCCGACGCCGTCCGCGAACTGCTCCCCGCGCCCGCCGCCGTGTCCGCCCCGACCGCCGTCGCCTCCTCCGCGCCCGACCAATCGCGCTACCTCACCGAATTCGCGAAGACCTCCATCGAAGACCTGCGCGCGACTTTGAAAGCGCTCTACGAAGGCCCCAACCCCACGCGCTGCCCCGCCGAACTCGAGCACCTGCACCGCAGCGCCTCGAACCTCACCGCCTGCACCGCCCTCAACGGCCTGCGCCCCGCCGCCCAGCTCGCCAACATCCTCGAAGTCCTCCTCGAAGAACTCCTCGCCAACCCCAGCGACGTCACGCTTTCCACCCTCCGCACCATGTCGCAGGTCGTGGACGTCCTCTCCGCGGTCCACCACATCAAAGCCAACCCGATCGGCGACCTCACCGCCATCCCGCCGAAAATCCTCGTCGTGGATGACGACGCCATGCTGCGCCAGTTGATCACCTACGCGCTCGAAAAAGCCGGCCTGAACAGCCTCAGCCTCGGCTCCGCCACCACCGCGCTGGAGGTGCTCGATCAAAACCGCTTCGACCTCATCTTCCTCGACATCGTGATGCCCGAGCACAACGGCTACGAAATCTGCGAACGCATCCGCCTCACCCCTGAGCACGCCGAGACTCCCGTGATCTTCATCACCGGTCAGTGCGACTTCCAAAACTTCACCCACGCCAGCCTCAGCGGCGGCACCGACCTCATCGCGAAACCCTTCCTGCCTGTCGAGCTGGCGGCCAAAGCCCTCGTCCACCTCTTCAGTCACCGCTTCGGAAACGTCCAGGCCCCCAACATCGCGAACGCCGCGTAGGGCGGGGGGGAATGACGGATGACGGGGGAGTGGCCCTCGTGGGCAGGCGAGGGGAGCGCACGCGCCCTCGCGTGCTTGTTTCCGGTGCCCTCGCCGGAAACCGTGCTGGCGCGCGCCTTGGGCTCGCCGTCCTCTGCCGGGCGCGGTGCTGGTGCGGGAGCGGGAGCACGGTCGTCGGCGAGGGCGCCGACGACAGCCCGCGAGGGCGCGGGCGCTCCCCCGGAACGTCGGTCCGCCAAGGACACGCGGACGAACGACGAATAGCGGATGACGAATGCGCGCCCGCTCGTCGCGTTCTTCGTCCTTCCGGCTCTGTCCTCGTCGTTCACAAGCTGGTCCAGCCGGAGGGGCAACGGGAGTTTTTCATCCTCCAAGCTACGGCGATACCGGTGAAATAGACGGGCGCCAATTCAACGGTCATCCTGAGCGGAGTTCCGTGCGGGCGAAGGCGGGACGGAACGCAGTCGAAGGACCTCTATCTTTTCGCGGGCGGAGGCGGGGAGAGGAAATGCCGCATGGAGAATGACGAAAGGAAATCGGAATGACGAATCTACGTCATTGCGTACGCCTCAGCCGTCATCCCGCCAACCGGCCGCCGCCTTCGCCCCCGCCGGGAGTTAGAGGTCCTTCGACTGCGCTGCGCAAAGCCTTCGCTTCGCTCAGGATGACGGGGTGGGACGGGCCGCTTCGCGGCTGATGTCGCTGCCCCTTAGAAGCCGAATGATCCTTCGAAGCGGAAAGCCCGTTACTTTTTCTTCCCGCGGCCTTTGAAGGTCAGTTCGGCGATGCCGCTCTTGTCGAGGCCGCCAAGGCCGAGCTTGGTCAGCTTGGTGTATTGATCGAGGGTGGCGGTGGCGAGGGGCAGGTTGAGCTTCTGCTCTTTGGCCAGCTTGAGGGCGATGCCGCTGTCTTTGGCGGCGTGGGCGGCGCTGAAGAAGCAGGAGTGGTCGCGGTTGACCATGTCCTCGCCGTCGGTCGCGAGCACGCGGCTGTTCGCGCCGGTTTGGGAGAAGACTTCCATGAGCGTCTTGAGGTCGAGCTTGAGCGCAGCGCCGAGGCCGAGGCC
>CAYQBV010000327.1:0-5096 GCA_964415705.1 uncultured Chthoniobacter sp.
GTCGCGCCGTCGAAGCCGATGTCGCCGATGACGTGCAGGATCACGTCCTTCGCCATCACGCCCGGCTGCATCGCGCCTTCGAGGTAAAAGCGCATGGACTCCGGCACTTTGATGAGCAGCTTGCCCGTGCCGAGGATGAAACCCGCGTCGGTGTTGCCGATGCCGGTGGCGAATTGATTGAACGCGCCCGCCATGCAGGTGTGCGAGTCCGTGCCGAAAAGGATTTCGCCCGGCCGCGTGTGGCCTTTCCACGGCAGCGTGGTGTGGCAGACGCCGGTGTAGTTTTTGCCGTACTGCTGTTTGAGCTGTCCGCGCGAGGCGTCGAACTGCCAGTGCCCGTTCGGGTCGTCGATCACGTCGTAGAAATACGGCAACTCCTGCTCGCGGGCGAAGTCGCGGAGGATGTCCACGTTGCGATTCGACAACGAGTCGGCGGTGAAAATGTAATGGTCCGGGATGATGACCAGTTTCTTTGGATCCCAGACCTTTGCCGCCTGGCCAAACTCGCGCTTGAAGACGCCAATCGTGCCCGGTCCGCACACATCGTGCGTCATCAGGACATCCACCTTCACCCACACATTGTCGCCCGCATTCACGTGCGCCTTGCCGCTCGCGCGGGCCAGGATTTTTTCGGTCAAAGTCATAAGGGCCGGAACTATCCACACGCGCCTTGCGCGAGGCAAACGGAATGTCGCCGCCGCCGCCGGCTACAAACCGAGGGGCGGCATCGTCCGCAGGGAGAACTCCGAGAATGGCAGCCCATGCGCCTCGGCCACGGCGCGGCAGGTGATCTTTCCATCAATCAGGTTCAGCCCGCCCACGAGGTGCGGGTCGCGCTCGAACGCCCCCGGCACGCCGTGGTCGGCGAGTGTTTCCACGTAGCGATACGTCACATTCGTGAGCGCCTGCGTGGCGGTGCGCGCGTAGGCGGCGGGCATGTTCGCCACGCAGTAATGGGTCACGCCTTCCTCCACGAAGATCGGATCGTGATGCGTGGTCGGGCGCGACGTTTCCACGCAGCCGCCCTGATCGATGGCGATGTCCACGAGGACGCTCCCCGGCTTCATCATCCGCAGCATCTCGCGCGTGATGAGTTTTGGCGCTTTCGCCCCCGGCACGAGCACCGCACCGATGAGCAGGTCCACAGTGGGCATCAGCTCGAGCAGATGCGCCGGGCTGGAGTAGAGCGTGTGCGCGGCCTGCATGGTGATGTCGAGGAAGCGCATCCGCTCCACGTCCACCTCAAGGATCGTCACGTCCGCGCCGAGACCCGTGGCCATGCGCGCGGCGTTCACGCCCGCGGAGCCGCCGCCGATGACGATGACCTTCCCCGGCAGCACGCCCGGCACGCCCCCGAGCAGCACGCCTTTGCCGCCGGTGTGCTTCGCGAGAAAGTAGCCGCCCATGATGATGGACATGCGCCCCGCGATCTCGCTCATCGGCTCGAGCAACGGCAGGCGGCGGTTCACCTCCACGGTTTCATACGCGATGGCGGTGACGCGCGCCGTGCGCAGCGCCTCGGTCAGCGGCTTGCTCGCGGCGAGGTGCAGGTAGGTGAAAAGGATCTGCTCGGCGCGCAGCAGTGGATACTCCTCGGGCAACGGCTCCTTCACCTTCACGATCATCTCCCCGCGCTCAAATATCTCCGCGTGCTGGGTGACGATCTCCGCGCCCGCCTTCACGTAGTCCTCATCCGCATAGCCCGAGCCCACGCCCGCGCTTTTCTCCACGAGCACCGCGTGCCCGCGGCGAATGAGCTGATACGCCGCCCCCGGCAGCAGACCCACACGGTTTTCCTGCGCCTTAGTCTCTTTCGGAATGCCAATGATCATGCCGTTCTACTCGGCTGTTTTCCGGTAAAGACAAGCGGGGAGTCGGTGGCCCGGGGCGGCGGCGGGGAACAGCAGGGTTGGCGGGCGGGCGGGCAGGGCGGGGGGCGAAACGCAGTGAAGGATCGCTGACTGAAAAGCGGGCGGAGGTGGTGCGGAGCATTGAGCGCGCACCGCACCAGACCCCCTCCGCCGGTTACTTGCAGGATTGCGCCGCCCGCCTTCGCCCGCCGGGAATTCCGTTCAGAATGAAGGCGTGTTTTTTCAATCCCCCTCCGTCCGCAATTGAGCTTGGACGCCACGCCCGCCTTCGCGAACCTGCCGCGCCTTTGCCCGACCTCACCGCACGATCCGCATGAAAATCCGCATCGCCTACCAGACGCAGTTCGCCTACGCGGAGCCGGTCAGTTTTTCGCTGCATCTCTTCCGTCTTTTTCCCAAGACCGGCCACCACCTGACCGTGCATCAACTGGCGTTCCAGACCAATGCCGGAGCCGATGTCCATTACCGCCACGACCTCTTCGACAACGAGATCGCGTCCGTTTTTTATCCGGGAAAATCGGCGCTCCTGGCAGCCAGCCTGCTCATCGAACTCGACGTGCAGGAGCGCAATCCCTTCGGCTTCATCCTCGCGAAACACGCGGTTGATTTCCCCTTTCGATACACGCCGCGCGAGGCCGACGTGCTCGCGCCGTATCTCCGGGGCAGTCCGCTGACGCTGCCGTTTTGGAGCCCGCCGAAAACACCTGCGCCGACGGTCGAGGCGCTCGTCGGTCTCAACGCCGCGTTGCATGAAAACATCGCCTACTCCCGCCGCGAGGAGGGCGCGGCGCATGCGGCCGCGAAGACGCTGCGGCTCGGCTCCGGCTCGTGCCGGGATTACGCCGTGCTGCTCGCGGAAGCGGCGCGCGGGGTGGGCGTCGCCGCGCGACTGGCCAGTGGTTACCTGTGCGAATTCGAGGCCGGTGAGAAAGTGGCCGAGGGCGCGCTGCATGCGTGGACGGAACTCTATCTACCGGGCGCAGGCTGGATCGGCTTCGACCCGACCAACGGCTACCTCTGCAACCACTACCACCTCACCGCTGCCGTGGGCCTCACGCCGGACGACATCTCGCCCATCGCCGGCACCTTCGCTCCGCCGCTGCCCTTTCCGCCGACCATGACCGCCAGCCTGCACATCGATCCCGCGTGAAGATCGGTGATCGGTGATCGGTGATCAGTGTTCAGTGTTCAGTATTCAGTCCCGAATCCGAAATCCTGACCACTGAATACTGCCCACTGCCCACTCACCCGCATGAAGATCCCCAAAGACCTCGCCCGCGTCGCCGACCACGTGGACGCCACCTTCGCCGCCCACGGCGTGCGGCTCACGCTCGGCGGTGAGCCGACGTATGTGCCGCTCGATCCGGCGGGCCCCGAGTGGAGCATCACCGCGCTCGGCCCCACCAAGCTCCGCTACGGCTACGCGCTCGCCGACGCGCTCATCGCGCAGTCGCTGCCAAACGCTGTGCCCGTCTTCTCGCCGGGGAAGTTTTACCCCGGCGAAGTCAACCCGCGCTGGGCGATCAACCTCGTCTGGAACCGCGACCGCTCCCCGCTCGTCCCCGCGCTCGCGCTGCCGGCCCCGCGCCCGCGCGCCAAGCTCGACGCCACCGCGCTGGCGCTCTTTGCCGAAAACCTCCTCCACCGTCTCGGTCTCGCGTCGGGCTGGATTCGCGGCCTTGATCCGCTCGACAAAAAGCGCCCCGTGCGCGTGCTCCCGCTCGATCACGACGAGGGCAAGTTCGTGACCAAGGACTGGACACTCGGTGAAAGCATCGAGTTGCTCCGCGCCGAAGGTCACGCCGGACTGCGGCTGCCCCTCGGCGCGCTGCCGAAAAGCGCCAATCGCCGCGCGCTCACCATCGAGATCCGCGACAAGGCGCTGCACGTCTTCCTCCCGCCGTTGCTGCAGGAGCCTTGGCTCGCGCTCGTCGGGCACATCGCCGCCGCGCTCCACGAGACGCGGCTCGGTGCCGCCTTTTTCGCCGGCTACGTCCCCTCCGACGAGGCCGACGTGTGGACGAAACTCGGCATCGCCTCCGATCCCGGTGTCCTCGAAATCAACCTCCCGCCCTGCGCGACCTGGCGCGACTACGCCGCGTGGCTCGACACCTTGGAACGCGCCTGCGCCACCGCCGGACTCCGCTCTTTCAAACAAATCTCCCCGCACGAACAGACCGGCACCGGCGGCGGCAACCACCTGCTTTTCGGCGGCCCGAGCCTCGACGAAAACCCGCTCTTCACCCGCCCCGCGTGGATCGTCTCCATGCTCCGCTACTGGCAGCATCATCCCTCGCTCGCCTACCTTTTCACCGGCCAATACGTCGGTCCGTCCTCGCAGGCCCCGCGCCCCGACGAATGTGCCAGCACGCTCTACGACCTCGAAATGGCCTACCGCTTTCTCGAGCAGCTCCCGCCCGGCGACCACCGCCAGATCATCAGCGAGACGCTCCGCCATCTCCACACCGACACCTCCGGCAACACCCACCGCAGCGAGACCAGCTTCGACAAATTCTGGAACCCCAGCGTCGAGGGCGGCTGCCGCGGCCTCATCGAATTCCGCGCCGTGGAATCGCTCCCGCACGCCGCGTGGATGTCCGCCGTCGCGCTGCTCTGGCACGCCCTCGCCGCGCATCTGCTCGCGCGCCCCTTCACCGCGCCGCTCACCGATCACCGCGACAAACTGCACGACGCCTTTTTCCTCCCCACGCACCTCTGGGCCGACTTTGAGAAAGTGCGGCGCGACCTCCGCCGCGGCGGCTTCGAGCTGCCGGGAAAAATCTTCCGCGAGATCTTTGCGTGGCGTTTTCCCGTCGTGCTCCACCACACCGACGGCGACGCCACCCTCACCATCCGCCGCGCGCACGAAGGCTGGCCGCTGCTCTGCGAGACCCCGCTCGAAGGCGGCAGCACCAGCCGGTTCGTGGATACCTCCATCGAGCGTCTCGAATTCACCGCCAGCCCCACCTTCGCCGCCCACTGCCACGTCCGCGTCCAAGGCCGCACGCTCCCGCTCCGCCGCTTCCCCGCCCAGCACCTCGGCGCCGGCCTGCGCTACCGCCGCACCGCGCTCTACCCCTCGCTCCACCCCGGCATCCCGCCGCATCTGCCGCTCCATCTCACGATCACGCGCGGGAAAAAGACCACGCACTACCAGCTCGGCCACGACCAGCGCCATTTCGCCCCCGCGCCCGCGAAACCCACGCCCGCGCCGAACCCCAGCCC
>CAYQBV010000328.1:0-5083 GCA_964415705.1 uncultured Chthoniobacter sp.
CGCGCGATACAGCCCGGCATATTCGTCGGCGGTCCCGGCCTGCCGCAGCCACGCCTCCGCGCGGGCCGGCGACCAACCGGCGGTCGCCGCGCACATCACCGCCACCGCCGCGGGACCGCGATGCTTTCCATGATGGCAGTGGACGTAAATCTGCCCGTCCGGCAGCGCCGCCGCGCGCGCGAATTCCGCGAGACGTTCCGCCGGCACGCCGTCGTAGCCGATGGGCAGATGGATGTAGCGCAGGCCGTGCTTTCGCGCCGCCGCCACGTCCGGCTTCGCGCCGTCCACGCTGACGATGGTTTTCACCCCCAGCCGCGCCAGCTCCGCGAAAGCCGCATCGCCCACCGGTTGCCCGCCGGAGAGCAGCCGCTCAGTCACGCGATAGGCGTGTTCGAGCGCGGGCGCGGTGAGCGGCGTGGCCGGTGCCTCGGCGGCCCGTCCCGAAATGGCGGCGCTCACCAGCACGATGGCGACGAGTCGTTTCAGGTGGATCATGGGGCGCCCAATGGACGCTGCCCTCGCGCGCAAGGAAAGCGCCGAACGATCGCCCGGCGTCGGCGCACCCGACGCGAGAAAATCCCGCAGCCCGTACGCGGCCAAAGACGCGAGGGCCGCACGCTCGGGCTTCTGCGAGTTCCGCTGCGACCAGATCGAGACGTGGCCGGGTGGAATGGCGTGGGCATGATGCAGGCGCTGGCGCGAGCTGACCGCGTTTACTGATACTCGACCAGCCGGTAAAAGACGCGCGGGCGTCCGGAGATCGGGTCGGTGAATTGCAAAGCGCCGCCGGTGCCATCGAGCGTGTCGATGGTCGTCCAGTCGTTGGCGTGCAGGGTCGTGGAACTTTGCACGTCGTAGATCAGATTTGCGCGGCCGGCGAAATCCAGCCTGATGGATGCGCCGACCTTGCTGATCGAGAGCTGGGGCGGATTGATCACGGTGAAATGGACGACGAAGGGAGCGCTGGCCGTTTAGTGGCCCAAGGTATCGACGACCTGGAAGGTCACGTCGTAAGTGCCGGGCTTGTTGGCCGTGAAGGCGCGCCCGTGGATGTGGCCGTAACCGGTGTTATCCTCACTGACCGGAAATGAAGGTTTGTCCGCTCCGGCAGTCGTCCAGCCGGAGGGTCGGGTCCACGTCGGGGAAGATGCGGCGGCTTCCCAAAAAGAGAGCGTTCCACCGGCCGGCCCGGTCACCGAGAGAAGGTCCAGACGCACCAATGCACTGCCCAGGCTCGCCGACGTGCTGTCGAAGGCGCTGAAGGTGAGTTCGGTGGCATAAGTGCCACCCGGGAAAGCGAAGAGATCAAGGCTGGGCAATTCGCCGAGCGGGAAGTAGGTGGCGAGTGGGTTGAGATTGGTGGCGGTGATGATGATGCCAAGCTGGCTGGGGTTGCCGGGAACCTGGCGCACTTCAATGTGCTCGTGAGCCCGCGCAAGCAGGCAAGTGGTGGCGAGGAAAAGAGTGAGGATGAGTTTTTTCATAGGATAGATCATGGGATAAGGAAGGCACTGTCGGTGGCGTCGAGGCGGGCTTTGACTTCGGTGGGGTTGAGGCTTTCCACGTGGCCATCCACAAAGAGGTAGTTGGCCCCGGAGCCATGGCGCTCCACGCCGACGGAAGCTTTGAATTGATTGAAGGTTACGCGGCTCCGGGCGGACGCGAAGTGGAAGTGCTCGGTGGTGTAGGCATTCGCGGCTTCGCCGATCACGAGCGTGGCGGACTGGGTGCGGCAGCGAATGGCCGGGATGCCTTGCCCGTTCGTTTCCGTGAGCAGGTCGTTCCACCCATAGGTCACGTCAACGGGCGAGACGGTATTCGCCGGGCAGCGGCCGATGAACTTGGGACCGAGATAAGCGGAGAGTGTGTTGATCCAGGAGAGGGAGTTGCCATTTTCATCCCGGACATGCCCCGTATCTGGCAGGCGTCCGTCGTGGTCTCCGACATAGGCGCGGACGGCGACCCCGATTTGGCGCACCGAACTCAGGCACTTGGTCGCCTTGCTCCTTTCCATGGCCGCGCTCGCGATGGACAAACCCAGCGTGGCCAGCACGCCGATGATCGCGATCACGACTAGCAGTTCTAACAAGGTAAAGGCGGTCTTTAGGTCAGGCTTACTATGGGTTGGCATGGCTGGGGCCCGTTGCCCCGGTCCCTTGCGGAACCGGGGTTTCGGGGAAGGGTTGTTCGTTGGCTTTGCGGCGGCGGACGAGACCCAGCGCGGTGGCCCCCGCGGCGAGGAGCGCTGCGGAGGTTGGCTCGGGAGTCGCGGTCACGTTCACGTTCACGCCGTAGGTGCGGAACGTGGTGCCGCCTGCCAATACGTCGGCCGAGTTCTGCGCGGCGTAGCTTGCGCCGCCGACCAGGAAGTAATAGTCGCCCGGGGTGAGTCCGCCGAACGTCGCCGTGACGGTGCCGTCGCCGTCGATCCCTGGGACAGTGCCGTAGTTCGCCGAGGTCCCGTCGGCTTTGTGGCCGACCACGGTGGTGAAGTCCAGGAGGCCATTGGGGTTCACCGGCGCTGTTGGGTCCACGTAGATCTTGAACGGCGAGAGCGCCCGGAAAGCGCCCTCTTTGCCCGAGCCGCCGATGCCAGCACCGTCGAAGACGCCATTGCCATTCGTGTCCGTAAAGGAGTCGCCAAAGTCCCAGACGCCGGAGCCGTTCAGGTCGGTGTACTGCTCGCCGAGATCCCACACGCCGTTCACTACGACGTTATCGACGAACGGATCGCCCGCCTGCCAGCCCGCGCTGCCATTGGTGTTCACGAACGATTCACCCACGGCACCAGTGCCATAGGTGGTCGTGAGGTAACTCACCGTGGCGGTGGCAGTGTCATGGGTTTCGGCAAAATAAGCCGGCGTCTGGAAGATCGAGAACGCGGGCAGGAACGTGTTGTTCGGGCCGGAACCGCTGGTATTCCGCGCGACGGTAATGGTCACGCTTTCGGTGCCGGCGAGCGAGAATTGGAAGATCCGGGTGCGATGTGAATCGCCCCAGTTGTCGTCAGTGGCATCGGCCCAGCCGAAACTGCTGGAGATGGTCTGCGTGTTGTTGTTGAGCGAGAGCCCGTCAATGGCCCCGAAGTCCCGGCCAGTGATGTTGAGGTGGGCGGACGCCGTGGAAATGCCGAGGACAAGAGCTGCGGAGGCTGCGTTGAATGGATTGAATCTCATGATGTTGTTTGGAAGTTCTGATTGCTGAATGCGGCAATGTTTGGGTGTGGAAAGAGGGGGATCCGGGCAGGCGATTGCCAACTGCCCGAAGCACGGTTTGCAGGATCGCGAGCAGCGAAGCCGGCGCAGCCGGATGCTGGGAAGCGATGCGGAGGTCCCACCCGAATGGGAAGCTCGGTGGAAGCAGGAGTGCGCCTCGAATGGACACACGCCGCTTCAACGAAGCGACACTCACCTAAGCGGAAACCTCAAGCCAACCTTGGCGGAGGAACCGGAGGAGCGTGGGCGAGTTTTTCCGCAACCTCCTCGAACCGAGGATGGCTGATGAAAGTGAAAGCCGGGGCCGTCACGCGCAGCACCGGGGCGAGGATGCCTTTGATGTCCGGCACGGGCTGCGCAGCGTGCTGCTCTTTCTGCTGCTTCTCACCGTCTTTGACCGTCAAGCACAGCGCGCAGGGATGCTCGCCGTCGAAGGTTTTTTCCAACGCGACGACCAGCGAGGCATCGCGGGAGTAATCGACGAGCATGGTGGCCCACGCCACCGTCTGCAGCGCGACCCAGTGCGCGCCCGAGCCCACCGCCAGCGCGGCGATGACCGCGAGGTGGACGATGAGGAGTGAAAGGCGGCGCACGGCGCGGGAAGTGAGCAGGGCTGATTGGCGGAGTCAAGAGGGCGGATTTTCAGCTTTTTCCTGAGTTCGGCGCTGGCTAACGTCACCCGTTTATGCCATCCGCCGAAGTCAAAGCACCATCCGTCTCCGTCGGGGAGTTTTACACCCGTCACTCGGAGACCTTGCAGATGAAGCTGCTGGGTTCGGATGTGGGATTCCAACGGAAGATCGGCGAGCCGACAATTAACCGGCCGGGGTTGGCGCTGGCGGGATTCTTCACGTATTTCGCCACGAAACGCCTGCAGGTGCTCGGGCACGCGGAGCTTTCCTATTTGCGCAGCCTGCCGGAGACGGAGGTGCGGGAGCGCTGCCGGGCGCTGTGCGCGGAGTCGATTCCGGGGATCGTAATCTCGCGGTCGCTGAAGGCTCCGCTGGCGTTGCTCGAGGAGGCGGAGGCGTCGGGCATCGCGGTGTTTCGCACGCCGATGGTGACGATGCGTTTTACCAATGCGGCCACGATCGCGCTGGAGCTGGATTTTGCGCCCTCGAAAAGCGAATACGGCAGCATGATGGACATCATGGGCGTGGGGACGCTGATCCGCGGGTCGAGCGGCATTGGAAAAAGCGAGTGCGTGCTGGGGCTGATCGAACGCGGGCACAGCCTCGTGAGCGATGACATGACGCGGCTGCGGGCGCTGGAGGGGCGGGAGTTGGTGGGGACTTCGCCGGAACTGACCCGGCATCACATGGAAGTGCGCGGGCTTGGCGTGATCAACGTGATGTCCATCTTCGGGATCGGCAGCGTGCGGCTGGAAAAGCGGCTGGACCTGATCGTGACACTAAAGGATTGGCAGGACCTGGAGGAGGTCGATAGGATCGGCCTAGATCAGGAATACTTCGAGATTTTGGACATCCTGATCCCGCACATCACCATCCCGGTGCGGATGGGCCGAGACCTCGCCCGACTGGTGGAGGTGGCCGCGCTGGACCAGAAGTTGAAGAGTTCCGGCCAGAATAGCGCGGTCGAGTTCAATCAACGCTTGCTGAAAACCATGCAGAAAAAGAAAACGCCGTAATGGGCCTGTTAAACCGCAAAACCGAATCCGCCAACACCGGCAAAGCCGAGAAGGAACTGACGATCATCAATCGTCTGGGCCTGCATGCGCGCCCCTCGGCGATATTTGTGAAAACGGCCAGCCGGTTCCGCGCGGAGATCTGGGTGGAAAAGGACGGCGAACGGGTGAACGGCAAAAGCATCATGGGGCTCATGATGCTCGCCGCGGGCCAGGGTTCGCG
>CAYQBV010000329.1:0-5082 GCA_964415705.1 uncultured Chthoniobacter sp.
ATTGATTTCACGATCGCGGACTTCGCCGCGGACCTGCGCGCGCCGACGCCGAGCGCAGCGGCGGAGCTGATCGCGCCGGACGCGGCGGAACTGAAGCGCGAACTCGGGCAATGGGCCACGCAACTCCGCCGGCAGATGAGCGCAGCGCTCGGAGCACAGCGCAACCGCCTGGATTTCCTCGCACGCAGTACTTTTTTCCGCGAGCCGGAGCAGCGCCTGGCCGCAGCGCAACAGCGCACCGATCTGGCCGAGGAGGCGCTGCGCCGCGCGATGCGCGAGCACCTCGTTGCGCGACGGCAAGACGTGGGTGCCCTGCTGGCCGCGCTCCGGCAGTATCGCCCGGACCAACTGCTCGCGTTGCGGCGGCAGCACTACGATGCGCTGCGGGCCAAGTTTCAGGCGCGTTTCGACGAGGCCCGCAAGGAACCCAAGGCCCGCTTTACCCGGCTCGCCGCAATGCTCCGACTGCTCGCCCCGACAGCAACCTTGGCGCGCGGCTATAGCATTACCACGACGACGGACGGCAGCACGATTCGATCGGTTACAGACGTGCAACGAGGAACGCAAATCGTGACCCGATTGGCCGACGGCGAGGTGAAGTCACGCGTGGAAACCTGAGGCCGCTCCGGGGCGCAAAAAAAGCAGGCTCCAGCGAACTGGAGCCTGCTTGGGAACTGGAGTTCCGGTTAAACCTATTTCGATTCGGTAGCGTGTGCCACGAAGAGGGAGTCGGAAAAAGTGAACCACGCTGGAGTGTCGCTGGCGCCGTCCGCAAACGCGTTCTTCGCCGTCGCGTCGGGTTCGTCGGGGTTCCGCTTTACGCTCTTATCGGATTTCTTGAGGGATTCCACGTTTCCGCTGCCATCGCAGCGAATGACAATGGCCTTCTTGCCCTTCCAGATTCCGCCGGGCTTGGTATCGTCGGTGTCATACACCGGCGGCGTCGTGCCGGGCTTGAATCCGGAAGCGAGAAGCGGCCACCGGGAGTAAGACGTATCGGTCAGACCGACCACGTAGGCCCATTCACTTTCGGCTGGGCCCAACTTGTTGATGTTCGCCGCTGTGGTGGCATCGGCGCTGCCCGCCTTGGTGCAATATTTGGATTTGCCGATGGCGAAGATGGATTTTTCCGGAAGATAGTCGGGAATCAGTGTCGAAAGGACATCATTGGCATACGCGCCGGTCTTGGCTTCGGTCTTGGCGGCGATATCGGTGTATTGCGGGTAGGAGCCGTTAAAATCCTGTGCGTAGATTTTGCAGGCCGTCCCGATTTGCTTGGCGTTCGACAGCGCTTTCGTCTGATCGCCGCGAATCTTGACCTCACCGAAGACGGGCAGGGCGATGCCGGCCAAGATCGCGATGATCGAGATCACGACGAGGAGTTCGATCAGCGTAAATGCTGTGTGATTTGATGGTTTTTGTTTCATGGATTGTTGGGTGAGATAAACTTTTCGCAGTTTAGGCAGCATCAACTCAGAGGGCAACAGGTTTTTTTCTCGCTGTTCGTCAGTCCGCTGCCGTGAGTGGTCTAAGGTGTTTTCGGTGGGAGTTTTGATCACAAAGTACGAGCAGGAATTATTTCATCGGGAAATGTAATTAACCCGGATGCCCTTGGCGTTTGAACGCCACCAACCCGAGCGGCGGCAGGCGCAGCAGCAGCGAGTGCGACTTGCCCTGCCACACGATCGGTTCCGCGTGCTGCCCGCCGTAGTTGCCGACGTTGCTCCCGCCGTAAGTCTCAGCGTCGGTATTGATGATCTCCTCCCACCAGCCCTCGCCATTCACGCCCACGCGATACGCCTCGCGCACGATGGGCGTGGCGTTGATGACAAACGCGATGCTTTCGCCCGCGCGCGATTTGCGCAGGAAGGCGACCACGGAGTTGTCGCCGTCGCGGAAGTCGATCCACTCGAAGCCGTCGTACGAGTCGTCCTGGTCGAAAAGGGCGGGCTCGTTTTTATAGACCCAGTTCAGGTGCTGGACGAGGCGCTTCAGGCCGTCGTGCTCGGGGCGCTCGCAGAGATGCCAGTCGAGCGACTGGTCGTGATTCCACTCGCGCCACTGGCCGAATTCGCCGCCCATGAAGAGCAGCTTTTTTCCCGGATGCGCGAACATCCACGCGTAAAACATCCGCAGGTTCGCGAACTTCTGCCACACGTCGCCGGGCATTTTGTTGAGCAGCGAACCTTTGCCGTGCACCACCTCGTCGTGGCTGAGCACGAGGACGAAATGCTCGTGAAACGCATAGAGCAACGAGAAGGTGATGTCGCCCTGATGGAAGCGGCGATGGATCGGATCCTTCTGCATGTAGCTGAGGAAATCGTGCATCCAACCCATGTTCCATTTCAGGCCGAAACCGAGCCCGCCGAGATACGTGGGACGCGAGACGCCGGGCCACGCGGTGCTTTCCTCGGCGATGGTCACGATGCCGGGAAAGCGCTCGTAGCAGACTTCGTTGAAGCGTTCCAAAAAGTAGATCGCGTCGAGGTTTTCGCGCCCGCCATACACGTTGGGGATCCACTCACCGGGCTGGCGCGAGTAGTCGAGGTAGAGCATCGACGCGACCGCATCCACGCGCAGTCCGTCGATGTGATATTCAGCGAGCCAGAAGAGCGCGTTCGCGATGAAGAAATTGCGGACCTCGTGGCGGCCGAAGTTCGGAATCAGCGTGCCCCAGTCCTGATGCTCGCCCTGCTTCGAGTCGGCGTGCTCGTAGAGATGGGTGCCGTCGAACTTCGCCAGTCCGTGCGCGTCTTTCGGGAAATGGCCGGGCACCCAGTCGAGGATCACGCCCACGCCCGCCTGATGGCAGCGGTCCACGAAATACCGGAACTCATCCGGGTTTCCAAAGCGCGAAGTCGGCGCGAAATAACCCGTGACCTGATAGCCCCACGACCCCGCGAACGGATGCTCCGCGACCGGCAGCAGCTCGAGATGCGTGTAGCCCATCTCGACCACATACGGCAGCAGCGTGTCCGCGAGTTCGCGGTAGCTGAGAAAGCGGTCGCCCTCCTCCGCCCGGCGCTGCCACGAGCCGAGATGCACCTCGTAGATGCTCATCGGCGTGCGATGCCACTCCTTCGCGCGCCGCGCCTCCAGCCACGCCGCGTCGTTCCACGCGTAACGTTTCAGATCGAAAACGAGCGAGGCCGTCGCCGTGCCGTGCTGGCCGAAAAAGGCGAACGGATCGCTCTTCAAAACGATCGCCCCGTCCGATTGCCGGACCTCGAATTTGTAGTGCGCGCCCTCGCCGACGCCGGGCAGGAAAATCTCCCACACCCCGCAGCCGAGCAGCTTCCGCATCGGGTTTCGCCGTCCGTCCCACCCGTTGAATTCGCCGACCACGCTGACCCGCTGCGCATTCGGCGCCCACACGTGAAACGCCGTCCCGCGCACGCCCTCGACCTCGGTGAGGTGCGCGCCGAGCTTTTCGTAAAGCTGCCAGTGCTGCCCCTCAGCGAAGAGATGCAGATCGAGCGGCCCGAGCAAAATCCCCGTGGCATACGGATCATGCTCCGTCCACGCCTGCCCTTCCTCGCCGGTGAAATCGAGCACGTAGCCGAAGCGCTCCGTCGCGCCTTCGAGCACCGCTTCAAAAAAGCCGTCGGGGTGGATCTGCCGCGCCGGGAAGAGCGCCCCGCCGGGGTGGGCCGCGCGCACCGTCACCGCGCGCGCATCGGGACGAAAAACACGCACGACCCACTGCCCGGCCGCGTCGTGCATCCCGAGCACCGCGAACGGATCGTCGTGTTCCGCGCGGAGGATCGCCTCGAGCGCACCGGGATCGATCGTGGGAGCGTAGGCGGTGATTTGCATGCCGGTCAGGTTGGCGGCGAGGCGAGCAGCGGCGCGAGATAATTTCGATAAACCGCCGCCCAAGCGTACTCCTGCCGCACCTGCCGGCGCGCCCGCCACGAGTCGGTCTCGCCGAGTTGCGCCACGATCTCGCGGGCGATCTGCGCGGGGTCGGCGTCGAGGGTGAAAAGCGTGACGCCATCCATAAGCAAAGTATCCAGCGGCTCGATCGCCGCGCAGAAAATCGGCAGGCGATGCAGCGCCGCTTCGAGCATCGGCAGCCCGAAGCCTTCCTGCCGACTCGGAAAAAACAGCGCGTCCGCCAGCGCGTACAGACTCGCGAGATCGCGCTCCTCCACCGGCGCGTCCTCGTGCAAAAAGAAAGCGTCATTTTCCAACCCAAGCCGTGCCCGCAGCACCCCCAACTCCGCCGCGTATCCCTGCGAGGCCGCGTTGTGCGGGTCCGGCGGCCCCGTCACCAGATACGCGCACGCCTTGCCCGCAGCCGTCAGCGCCGCCGTCACCGCCAACCCCAGCTCCACATTTTTCCGCAGCAGCAACCGCGTCGGATGCAGCAGCACAATCTCACGCTCCAGCAGCCCATGTTTCGCCGCCAACTCCCCCACCCGCTCCGTCAGCCCGAGCACTCGCGACGGATCGACCCCGTTCGGAATCACCCGGCTCCGCGCACCTGTGAGCGCTTCCCATTGCCGCCGCCGCAACTCCGAAACCGCGACATACTCGTAACGCGGATGCGCCCGCGCGAGCAACTCGTCGTTCGCGGCAATTTCGTAGTCCGGATTGCCCGCCGCGAGGTCGTGAATCCACGCCACAAACCGCACGCCCGCCAGCCGCTCCGCCGCCCGCGCCAATGCCGCCGTCAGCGCCCGATCGAACGGCATCGTCGTCACATTGTGCAGAAACACCACATCGTGCCCGGCCAGCCAGCCCTCCAGCCCGACCGCGTCCACCTTTTCCCCCAACCGCTCCAAGCGGACGCGCGGATCATCGCTCTCCCCCCGCCGACAGATCACCGTCACCTCATGACCGTGCTCCGCCAACAGCCGCGCGTGCGCTGCCTGCACCGTCTCCACCCCTCCGATGACCGGCGCGTAGCTGTAATGAACAAGCGCGATTTTCAAGGCCCCCGGTGTGGCTCGGTCACTGCTCCCCCAGCAAGCATGAAATACCTCGTCATCGCCGCCGTCGTGGCCCTCGCCTGTTTCATTCAGGCACGAAACACGCCGGTCAAATCCGTCACCGCTGCCGTCACCGCCCGCGCAGCCG
>CAYQBV010000330.1:0-5069 GCA_964415705.1 uncultured Chthoniobacter sp.
CCCGTCCAGCGCCTCGAACCTCCCATGGAGGACGACCCGGTGTCCACAGAGCCCGTCGCCGAAGACACCCGCCTGCCGCAGTTGCTCCCACCGACCAGCGAACCCCCGCCATTTTCGCGCAAGCGCGGGCGGTAGCAGCGATTGGGCGGGCGGGGCAGTGAGATGGAAAGCCCGCGCGTCCTCGCCAAGCACAGCGTTTAATGTCCTCCACGTCTCCCATCGTCGGCATCGACCTCGGCACCACGAATTCCCTGATTGGCGCAATGGACGCCGGTTTTCCCATCCTGCTCGCCGACGCGGAGGACGAAAGACTCACGCCTTCCGTCGTGCATTTCCCGTCCAACGGCGAGCCGCTCGTCGGCCGCGCCGCCGCGCGGATGCGGGCGCTCGATCCCGCAAACACGGTTTATTCCGCGAAGCGGCTCATCGGTCGGCGCGGCGGCGAGGCGACCGACGACGTGAGCTACGCACTCGTCGGTGAGCGCGGCGCGGCGGTGCGCGTGCAGGTGCGCGGGCGGGAGTATGCGCCGGAGGAAATCTCCGCGCTCGTGCTGAAAAAACTCCGCGCCGATGCCGGACGCGCGCTCGGGGGCGAAGTCACGCGCGCCGTCATCACCGTCCCCGCGTACTTCAACGACGCCCAGCGCCAGGCCACCAAACGCGCGGGCGAACTCGCCGGCTTCACCGTCGAGCGCATCGTCAACGAACCCACCGCCGCCGCGCTCGCCTACGGCCTGGACAAGCTCGGCGACCGCTCGAAGGTCGCGGTCTTCGATCTCGGCGGCGGCACCTTTGACATCTCGATCCTCGAATTAAATCAGGGCGTCTTCCAAGTCCTGTCCACAAACGGCGACACGCGGCTCGGCGGCGACGACATCGACGCGGCTTTGATTGCGGATTTCAGATTGCGGATTTCAGATTTGGTTCCCGAAGCGGACGCGCGGTTGCGCGAGGCGCTGGTCGCGGCGAAGCACCGGCTGTCCTTTGAGGACGAGACGCGGATCGAGCTGCCGTTTTTCACCGGCGCGGAGAGCCTCGTCCGCACGCTCACCCGCGCGGAGCTGGAGCGCGTCGCGCGGTCCATCGTGGAAAGGACGCGCGCCCACTGCCTGCGCGCGTTGCACGACGCGAAGCTCACGCCCGCCGATCTCGACGAGGTCATCCTCGTGGGTGGCCAGACGCGCATGCCGCTGGTCCGCGACTTCGTGCGCGCGATCTTTCAGCGCGAGCCGAACGTTTCACAAAATCCCGACGAAGCCGTGGCGCTCGGCGCAACCATCCAGGCGGGCATCCTCAGCGGCGCAGTGCAAAACGTGGTCCTGCTCGACGTGACGCCGCTCTCGCTCGGCATCGAGACTTTCGGCGGCCTGATGAACGTCATCATCCCGCGCAACTCCACCATCCCGATCAAGGCCGGCGAGATGTTCACCAATGCCGTCGCCGGCCAGCGCGCGATGCTCATCAAGGTCGTGCAAGGCGAGCGCGAGCTGGTGCGCGACAACTGGTCGCTCGGGGAGTTCGAGCTGGAATTCGAGCCCGCGCCGAAAGGTCACGCGCGGGTCGGCGTGCAGTTCGAGATCGACGCCAGCGGCATCCTCCACGTCCTCGCCCGCGACACCAAAACCGGCGCGCAGAAAGTCGTCGAGATGACCAGCGCCGTGGATGTTTCCGACGAGGCCGTGGAAAAGATGCTCGAAGAATCGCTCGAACACGCCTTCGAGGACATGAGCGACCGCGTTTTCGTGGAAGCGAAACTCAAGTCCGACGAACTCCTCCCCGCCGTCCGCCAGGCCCTCGCCCAGGCCGGCACCGAACTCGACACCGACGAACTCGCGCTCATCGCGCAGCGCGTGGCGGAAGTGGAAGCCGCCCTCGCCGCCGGAGCCGGCCAGCCGCTCAAGCGCGCCAACACCGCCCTCGACGAAGCCACCCAGCGCCTCGCCACCCTCCTCATCGAGCGCGCGCTGCGGGTGTCTTAACCGCGTGTTGAAATCCCGCTCGCTTCTTTCCTGGCCGCAAAAATGCAGTTGCGGAAAGGGGAGCGCGGGCTTCAAGCCCGTTGGAGTCGGCATCCTGCCGGCGACCCGCGCGCGCGGTGCTCTCCACGGGCTGGTGACGCATCCACGCACCATCCGCAGCCGGCAGGATGCCGGCTGCCGCGGCCAGGATGGCCGCGCTCCCCATCTCTCAACTGCATCGCTCCGTCTTGGAATGGCGGAGAGGAAGAGACGCGGAAGGAGAAGCGCTCGCGCAATATTTCGGGGGAATCTTCAGCAATCTGCCGGAACCGGCTACGGCTCGCTCCTCGCGGTGGATTGCTGAACGCGGAGGACGACAAACTCCGCCGCTCTCAACGGCGCAAACCCGACTTCGATTTGGACGATGCCGGAGCCGCTGTCCGTCGGCGTTGTCGTCTCGCGCCCGTCATGCAAGTCGTCCTCCGCCTCGTCGAGGATCTGGATGCTCACGCCTTCTTCCGCAGCAACCGCTCTTTCACATCCGCCCACTCGCGGAACTCAGCCTCGCCTTTCGCCACCCGTCCGGCCCGCGCCGCGAGCACCTCGCCATGCCAGGCGGGCGAAGGCACGCCTTCGGGCGAATGACAGAGATCATCCCAAAGCTCCTCCATCACGCGGAGCTTGGCGGGACGACTCATCTCGCTCAGGGGTAGAGTCGTCGCGATGCTCATGGGCCGAAGCTACCGGGCCAGCCTCCGCTTCGCAAGGCCGCTCACCGGTCTTTTGCCCCCGGTCCCAAGTGCGGACTTGGCCACGCCGTTTTTTGCGCTGGGAAGCTCAGCTTCTTGCTGCGGGGCGGGACTGCCTGGAGCCAGTGTGGCGGCGCGTGAATCCGACCACCCCACCCCGCGCCCTGGAGCTGGGAGCGGCGCGTCGGCCTCTCTCGCTTTTTTGCAAATCAAAGGGGCCATGGCCCCATGCAGTCGGGTGGAGCACTCGACCCGAGTGCCGTTACCGGCGACCCGCCGGAAAATCTTGCGTGGATGTGGATACCCGATGGCTCTTTCGAACGTCAGGATGCCTCTGCACTTTCCACCCTCTCACCGGCGTTCGCGGCGGGTCGCCGCGAACAGCACTCGGGTCGAGTGCTCCACCCGGCCAGCGGCGGCGATCACGCCTTGCCCCAATGCCGCAGCAGCGTATCGGCCATGACGGAGGGCGTCTCGGCGATGGCGATGCCGGCGGCTTGGAGCGCTTCGATCTTGCCGGCGGCGGTGCCTTTGCCGCCGGAGACGATGGCGCCCGCGTGGCCCATGCGGCGGCCGGGAGGCGCGGTGGCTCCGGCGATAAAAGCGGCGATGGGTTTCTTGACGTGATCTTTCGCCCAGGCGGCGGCCTCTTCCTCACGGTCGCCGCCGATCTCGCCGATCATGATGATGGCCTCGGTCTCGGGGTCGTCGTTGAACATTTTCAGCACGTCGAGATGGGTGGTGCCGTTGACCGGATCGCCGCCGATGCCGACGCAGGTGCTTTGGCCAAAACCGCGCGTGGTGAGCTGCCACACGGCCTCGTAGGTCAGCGTCCCGCTGCGCGAGACGACGCCCACATTGCCCTTCTTGTGAATGTAGCCGGGCGCGATGCCGATGCGGCAGCCGCCGTGCGACTTGTCGCCGGTGCCGGGCGTGACGATGCCGGGGCAGTTCGGGCCGATGAGCCGCGTCTTCGCGCCCTCCATGGCAAACTTTACGCGCACCATGTCATTGACCGGGATGCCTTCGGTGATGGCGACGGCGAGCGCGAGCCCGGCGTCCACGCACTCGAGGATGGCGTCGGCGGCGAAGGGCGGCGGAACGAAGATCGTGCTGACCGTCGCGCCGGTTTCGCGCGCGGCCTCGGCCACGGTGTCGAAGATCGGCACGCGGTGCGCGCCGTGTTCAAAAATCTGCCCGCCCTTGCCGGGCGTGACGCCAGCGACGAGTTGCGTGCCGTAATCGAGCGAGAGCCGCGCGTGGCGCGAGCCGAAATCGCCGGTGATGCCTTGGACGAGAATGCGAGTTTGTGGAGTGACGAGGATGGCCATGGAAGAAAAGGGTGAAGGATGAAGTTTGGGAGTGCTATTTCTGGGCGGGGGCTGGGGCGGGGGCGAAAGTGCGGATGCTCTCGGCGATGGGCGCGTCCCACTTGTTGCCGTCGGCGGGCAGCGAACTGAAGGTGATGACGACCGCTTTGCGGGGGTTGAGTTGGATGAGGTAGCAGGTTCCCCGCACGGGCTGTCCGGTGACGGCGCTGCGATAGACGATTCTGGTGCAGCGGAGTTTCGAGGGCAGCTCAAAGACGGCCGCCGGCGTGAGGATCTCCGCCTTGAGGCCGGTCTTGATGTTCTCGAGGGTGGCGTTGACGCAGGCACCCCACTCGGCCTCGAAGGGCTCGTCCACGAAGTTGAGGTTCGGCGCGAAGCCATCCTTGGACGGTGCGAAGAAGACGGGAAATTTGAGGCCGGGAATCTCTCTTTTCACCGGCAGGACCGACGGCGGAACGAGGGGAAATCCTTCAAGCTGGAGCCGCTGCTCCGCGGCGGTCAGCGCACGGGCTGGCACGACGGAGAGAAGGGCGAAGACGGCGAGCAGCAGGACTTTCATCGGCTCAGTGGTCGTGGCGTCGGTGGATGCAGACGGTGTTGCCCTCGGGATCGAGGATGAAGGCCATGCGGCAGACGGGCGTGGGGAACGGCTCCATTTTGAAAGGGACACCGTGTTCTTTGAGCGCCGCGATGGCGGCGTCGAAGTCCTCCATTTCAAAAGCGATGCTCGCGCCGTCGGCGCTGGGGTTCCAGCCGGGAGCCTGACCGAGCGCAAACGCGCCCGCGCCGATTTCATACTCGGTCCACTGCGGCCCATCGGGCGAGGCGTGGATCATCGTGGGTTTCACCCTGCAAGCGACGAACGGTGCCTTCGCCTTCGCCAACGCGACGATGCTGCAGCGGAATCTGTTGCGCCGCATTCTCGAACTTCCGGGCGGTCGGGCGCTGCCCTCGTCGCCGGGCGAGACGATCAGCCGGTTTCGCGACGACACCGAGGCGGTCATCTGGTGGCCGATCGGGTTCAACAACGT
>CAYQBV010000331.1:0-5042 GCA_964415705.1 uncultured Chthoniobacter sp.
CCGGCCCGCCTGACCCGGCGTGTCGCAGCTTGTCGCCCGGCACCCGCGCCCGTAGCCTCCGCGCATGCCGCTTCGCCTCCTCCTCCTCGCCGCCCTCGCCGTCGCCGCCCATGCCGAGGACTGGCCCCAGTGGCGCGGACCGCGCGGCGACGGGCGCAGCTCCGAGACCGCCTTTCCCACCAGCTGGAGCCAAACGGAAAACGTCGTCTGGCGCACCCCGCTTCCCGGCACCGGCCACGCCTCGCCCATCGTCTCCGGCGGGAAAGTTTTCACCGTCGCGGCCCACGCCGAAACCCAGGAGCGCCTCCTCCTTTGCCTCGACCGCGCGACCGGCAAACTCCTCTGGCAGCAAGCCGTGCTCAAAGCCCCCATGGAGCGCCTCCACCGCGAAAACAGCCACGCCTCCTCCACGCCCGCGTGCGACGGCGAGCGCGTTTTCTGCACCTTCCTCGACGGCACCGAGGTCGTCGTCGCCGCCTACGACCTCGCCGGGAAACAGCTCTGGCTCAAGCGCCCCGGCACCTTCGCCAGCGTCCACGGCTTCTCCAGCACGCCCGTTATTTACCAAGACAAAGTCATCGTGAACTGCGACCACGACGGCCCCGGCTACATCGTCGCCCTCGCCCGCGCCGATGGCCGCGAGCTGTGGCGCATCGCGCGCCCGAACCGCACCCGCAGCTACTGCACCCCACTCATCCGCACCGCCGCCGGGCGCGCCCAGATGGTCCTCAGCGGCACCAAATGCCTCGCCAGCTACGACCCCGACACCGGCGCGCAGCTCTGGATCGTCGATGGCCCCACCGACCAGTTCGTCGCCTCGCCCGTTTTCAGCGAAACGACCGGCCTCTTCTACTTCACCGGCGGCTTCCCCGATCACCACGTCATGGCCATCCGCCCCGACGGCACCGGCAACGTCACCGCCACCCACGTCGCCTGGCATCACCGGGCCGCCGCCGGCGTCGCCTACGTCCCGTCGCCCATCATCGAGGCCGGCTGGCTCCTGCTCACCGACGACCGCGGCTTCGCCCACGCCTTCGACGCAAAAACCGGCGCCATCGTCTGGAACGAACGCTTCGCCCGCACCCACGCCTCCCTCGTCAGCGCCGCCGGCCTCCTCTACTTCCTCGACGACACCGGCACCTGCCGCATCGTGCAACCCGCCGACAAACTCGCCGTCCTCGCCACCGCCACCCTCGGCGAACCCACCTACGCCTCCCCCGCCTTCAGCCAGGGCCAGATCTTCCTCCGCACCGACCAGGCGCTCTACTGCATCGGGGCAAAGCGGTAGCGGCGGGCAGAGTCTGCGAGGCGGTCCGCGGACTTCATGATTCGTCCGGTTCGCGGCGCTCAGACGCAAACTCTCGCGAATGGTCATCACGAGTGCCGAGTTTGCCATCACGACCAAGGCTGGTGACCTTGGTGAACGCCCGACCGTCCCGTTCCAACTGTTCGATCACAAGCGGGCGACCCCATGAGTCGAGAAGGCATCCTGACTGGTTTCTGCGAAACAACCCTTGTCCGGAATAGTGCGCCAGAAACTCATCGAGACTGAACGTCTTACCGCCGTCACGCGCAGTCGCTTCTGCATGCTGAATTTCAGCGGAAAGCACCGCGCACTGCGATGCCATTTTCGCCCGCTTCAACTGAATGTGGACGGAGTAACCAAACCACGCCCCCAAGCCAAGGATTGCCAGCAACACGACTCTGATGGATCGCTTGAGAGACTTCATCACACGCTAATAACGGCAGGTATGCACTCCGTGATAAACCACCGCAAGGCTATAGCCCACGGGCCTCGGACGCTACATCAGCCGTCGCCTGCATGCCCAGCGGAGTTGCAGGAACGGCGCATTCCTTGACTCGTGCTATTTCGGCCCCGCCGCCGGCTACTTGAGCGTTTTCAAGTAGGTGAACATGTCGCTCACCTGCTCGGGCGTCATGGTGTCGATCAGGCCCTCGGGCATGATGGAGCGGCGGAGGAATTGCGAGGCGCGGATGTCGGCGCGGGCGATGCGGCGGTCCTGGGCGCCGGGGGCGCGGAGGATGATGGCGTCCTTGTCCTCGCTGGCGAGGAAGCCCTCGACGAGGTCGCCGCTTTTCAACTCCACGCGGAAGAGGCGGTAGCCGTTTTCCATCGCGGCGTTGGGCGTGATGATGTTGCGGAGCAGCGCCTCGACGCCCATGGCGCCGGCGCCGGAGAGGTTCGGCGCGAGGTTGCCGCCCTGGCCCGCGATGGTGTGGCAGGCCTGGCAGGTCTGCGCGGCGACTTTACCCTTGGCTACATCGCCGGGCTTGTCGGCGAGGGCGCGGTATTTGGCGAACTTCGCGTCGAGCGCGGTGGCCTCGGCGGCGGTGAGGATGGGCGGGAAGTCGCTGGTCTTGGCGACCTTTGCGCCGCTCTGCAGCTTGCCCCACGGGCCGGCGCCGGGGGCGTAAAAGACGAGGCCGCTGGGTTTGGCCACGCCCTCGTAGCTGCGGTCGAAGTCGTTGCGGATTTCGTCGGCGGTGCGGGTGCGGCTCCAGATGCGGAACTCGCTGAGCGCGCCGGCGAGGCCGCCTTTGCCGTTGGTGATGGCGATGCGGACGTTCTCGAATTTCTGCGGCAGCGGCTGGCTCTGGTCCTGGTCGAGCGTGCCGTCCTGATAGATCTTCAGCGCGCCCTTTTCATCGCGCGTGATGGCGAGGTGCGTCCACACGCCGGGTACGGCGGGCTTCTTCGCGACGATGGCGTCGCCCTTGCCGTCCCAGATGCGGAAGGTGCCGCCGAAGAAGTTCATGCAAAGCTGGCCGGGCACGCCGAGGATGCCGTCGCCGGGGCCGAGCGGGCGATCTTTCGGAGCGAGCAGCACCCACGTTTCCACGGTGAACGGGCCGTCGAGGGTAATGCCGGTTTCGCTCCACGCGTTGTCGCTGCCGTCGAGCAGGAGCACGGGGCGGAAGAGGGCGGTGAGTTCGTTCATCAGCGCGGCGAGATCGGCGTCGGTGCCGAGAATGGTCTGGAGCTTGTCGAGCATCGGGCCGTCGAGGTCGGTCTTGGCGATGGTCCCCGCGCGCACCGCGGCGACGACGGCCTGCGCGCCGGGTTTCTGCGTGGAAAGGCGGTCGAGCGCGCCACGGCGCTGCGCCGGGGTGAGGCCGCTCCACATGCCGAGCAGGAGCTTGCCGGCCTGTTCGCTTTTGGAAACGGCGAGGGCGTTGAGTGCTTCGTCGCGCATGGCCGGGTCTTTAGCTTCTTTCGCGAGCTTCGCAAAAAGCTCGGCCTGCGTGCTGCCCATCTCGCGCAACGCCCGGAGCGCGGCGAGCTGGCGGTCGGCGGGCGCGGTGCCGGTGACGAGTGCGGCGAGGTCGGGCTCGAGCGCGGTGAGCCGGAACTCCGTGGCGAGACTCAGCGCGAGTTCGCGCGCGGCGTCGTCGCCGGTGAGGAGCTTCTTTGCGGCGTCGGCGAGCAGCGGCGTGAGCTTGGCGGTGTCGAGCCGGGTGCGCGCGGCGAGCAGCGCGGCGAGCACGGCGGGCCGCGTGGTGGGGTTGGTCAGCGCGCCGGTCAGCGCCTCGCCGACGCCGGGCTCGGTGACGAACTGCACGAGCCGCATGACTTCCTCCTGACCCGGCGGGCGGCTGAGTTTTGGCAAAAGCTGCGCGACCCGCGTGGCGCTGAGCTTCGGCTCCAGGGCGAGCGAGGCGAGCAGGCGGTTTTCGACCGGCAGCTTCCCGGCGTCGGGCGAATCCAGCCACGCCGCCACGGCCTGCGGCTGCTTTTCCAAAAAGAAACGGACGAGAAAGCGCTCGAACTCGCGGTCGTAGATCTCGCCGGTCTTGAACTGGCCCTTCTTCCCACCGCCGCCGGGGGCGAGCGAATCGCGCCCCATCAGCACGCAGAGCGCGATGGCCTGCGGACTCTTCCCGGCCACGCGCCCGCAGACGCGGATGACTTCCGCGCGCACCGTGGTGTCGGGGTCTTCCGCGAGCGCGGCGAGCGCCGTCCCGGGGTCCGCGAGCCGGGCCTCGCCAAACGCGCGCACCGCCTCGCGGCGGACGTTGCGGTTTTCATCGGCGAGCAGCGGCTTGAGCAGTGCGGCGTCCACTTTGCCCAGCCCCTCCGCCGCCCACAGCGCGGCGATGCGCGTGCCGGCGGACTTCGTCTTGTCGCCGATGAGCGCGCGCAACTGCGGCGCGAGACTCTCGTCTTTGCGGTCGATGATCGCCTGCCACGCGAGATGGCTCTGCGTCCGCGAATCCCCGCCGAGCTTCGCCAGCAGTTGCGGGCCGGCCAGCTTCGTGAAGTCCGTCATCACGAACGGCGTCTGGTCCTTGTGCTTCACCCGCCAGATGCGCCCGCGCGTCTTGTCGCGGTCCGGGTGGGTGCGCTTCACCTCGTTGTGCGAGATGATCTTGTTGTACCAGTCCACGATGTAGAGGCAGCCGTCGGGGCCGATCTGCGTGGCGATCGGGCGGAACCACTCGTCGCTCGACTGGATGAAATCGCCGAGCAGCGCGTATTTGAAACCCGAACCGCTGGGCGTGATTTTGATCGCCTGGATTTTCCGCGTGATCGGGTTCGCCACATACATCACGTCCGCGTAGGCCTCGGGCCACGCGCCCTTTTTGTCCGAGAGCGCCAGCCCGCTCAGCCCCGTGCCGCCCATCTGGAAACTGGTCGAGGGCGGCATGCCCGGCTGGTAGCTCTTGCGAAAGCCATCCATCCCGCCGGGGTAGTCGGCATACTCGTGAAAGGGCATCACCGGATAGCCGTAGTCGTTCGCCTCCTGCATCCAGGCCTGCCCCTCGCCGTCGAGCACGAAGCCCCAGATGTTATTCGGCCCGACACTCGTGATTTCAAACTCCGTCCCGTCCGGGCGCATCTTGGCCATCGAGCACTTCGGCCAGTCCACGACTTGGTCGGTGCCGGGCTTCACCACTTTGCTGTTGTTGAAAAGCCCCTGCGCCATCCAGATCCAGCCGCCCGGCGCGCGGGTGAACTGGTGCGGAAAGAGATGCGAGTCCTGCACGCCGAAGCCCGTGACCACCACCTCGTGCGCATCCGC
>CAYQBV010000332.1:0-5034 GCA_964415705.1 uncultured Chthoniobacter sp.
TCTCACGCCACGCGATGGCGTCTGGTGGGCCTGTCAGTGCGCCCGCCAGTCGATGGGCGCGGAACCGTCGCCCGAGGAAGAGGCGGCACTCGTCGCCGCGGAGCGCTGGGTCACCGCGTTGAGCGACGAAACGCGCCGCGCCGCCTTCGTCGCCGCCAATACCGCCGGGATCGATTCCGCTGCCGGCAGCGCGGCGCTGGCGGTCTTTTACACCGGCGGCAGCCTCACTCCTCCAGACGCGCCGCCCGTTGCTCCAGCGGAGTTTGCGGCCGCACCCCTCGTCACCGGCAGCGTGATCCTCGCCACGATCCATCCGGATCCAGCGAAGACGGCAGAACTCGTGAAAGCATATGTCGGGCAAGGCATGGCGTTCTACAGCGCGGCGGCGGCGTAGCGGCGCGTTTCAGCGCAGCGTTTCAAACCAAACGGCCTTCCTGTCGCCGGGCTCGCCGTTGTAGTTGGTCGTGATCTCCTCCCCGGCAGCGATGTCGCGCAGCGCGATGAACTCGATGGTCTGCCTCTCGGGGTGAAGGACAAAGCGGGCGTTTGGCTCGTAGGAATGATTGCAGAGCGAGCACGGCCCCAGCAGCAGCGCGGCCTGCTTCTCATCGTCTCCCCAAACGAAGTAGTAATCGCCGAGCACGGTGGCATCGAGATGCGCCACTTCGCTCGCTGGCACCACGACCACGGGCGCGTCCTCGATCGTCTCGCCGCCCGCGATTTTCCGCAGGGCGAAAATGCCACGCCCTTTCCCGTCGCTGTCGCCGACCCGGATCATCCGAGCACCTTGCAGAAGATGACGCAGCCATCTCCGGGGCCGTAAAACCCAGCGATCCGGCCGACGACGCGGTAGCCCGCCTGGCGATAAAACCGGCGGGTGCGCGCGTAGGCGCGGCGTCCGCTGGTTTCGAGGACGAGCCGTTCCCCGCCGCGTGAGCGCACAAAAGATTCCGCGTGGGCCTGGAGCGCCTGGCCGACGCCTTGGCGCTGGGCCGCCGGATGCACGCAGATCCAATACTCGTGCCATGTCCCACGGGTCAGGGGGGTTTTCCCGACGCAGACATAGCCCCGCAATTTTCCATCCTGCTCGGCGGTGAAGAGCGGGTAATCACCATCCACGCCAGTCGCCAGGCCCTCGTCGAAAAGCTCCATCGCCACCCGCACCTCCTCGTCGGTGAACGCACCGCACGCGCGGAGCATCTCCCCGATCGTCTCCCGATCGTCCGGGCGCGGTTCGCGGATGTTTAGTGCGCCCATTCGATTTGCCGGCGGACAAACCGCTCCCAGGTCCAGCCGGTTTCCGTGACCGCGCGGTGCATCCCGACTTCCGGCGACAGCTCGGGGTTGGCATTGACGTCGATGACTCGGGGCGCGCCCGAATCGTCCAGGCGCAAATCCACCCGCAAATAACCGCACGCGCCGACGGCGTGCCATGAGGCATTCGCGGCAGCGAGGATGCGCTCACGCAGCGAGGCTTCGATGTCGGTGAGGTAGGAGAGCGGCGAGTTGGCGAAATCCCGGCTCTCGATGTCCCACTTCGCGGCGTAGGTATTCAGTCGCAGCTCATTTTGAAAACAGGTCTCGCCGATCGAGAAATGCCCGGGCGAGCTCCGGCCCCACAGGGCGATGGCGAATTCACGCCCGGGCAGAAACTCCTGCGTGACTACCGGCCCATCCCAGCGCGCCGCTGCTACGGCGAGAGCTTCCGCGTCGGCGCAGATGGAACCGTGGTCGAGGCCCGCGGAGCTGTGCTCGTCGGCGGGTTTGACGATGCACGGAAAAACTCCCGATCGCGGCACCGGGACTCCCGCCGAGGACAGCGCCGCATGCACCCGATCCTTTCGCCGGCAAAGCGCCAGCGTCTCGCTGCGCGAGCCTGTAAAGGGAATCCGCAGCCATTCCAGCAGCGCGGCGGCGTGGGCTTCGCGGTCTGGCCGTCCGAGCGGCGCTTCGCAAAGGTTGAAGACGACATCGGGACGGTGCTTCGAGAGCACCGCCAGGACCTCCTCCACCTCGCCGCGGACACCGACGACCTTCGCGTCCGGCATGACCTCGCGGATGCCCTCGGCCGCCGCGGACAAATCAAACTCCCAAACGCGGCGGCCATTCGCCGTTGCCAGCGGCGGCAGGGAATGAAGGACTACCACCTTCATGCGTGTGCGGGTCCATTGCGCGGGATCGCGACATTCCACCGCCGCGCGGCGTCGAGCAGCACGCCTTGCACGAGGCTTTCGTAGGAAAGGGTCCGCTGCGAGAGGATCGCAATATCACTGCTCGCGTGGTGGAGTCCGGGCAGAGGATTGCACTCGAGGAAATGCGGAACCCCGGCCGCGTCGAGGCGGAAATCCAGCCGCGCGAGGTCGCGGCAACCCAGCAGCCGATACGCCGTCAGCGCTTGGCGTTCGATCGTCGCGACGGTGGACGGATCCAGCCGCGGCGGCGTATGGTAGCGGACCCGCCGCCGCCAATCGCGCTTCACATCGAGCGAGTAAGCCCACGCCGGCACCGGCTCCGTGGCCGCGATTTCCATCATGCCGAGGATGCGCGTATCCACGTGATTGCCGACGACCCCGACGGTGACTTCCGCACCGCAGAGAAACTCCTCAACCAATACAGGACAGCGATAAGTCTCCTGCAACCAGCGGACGCGGGCGAGTGCTTCAGATACGGACGCGGCGACCGGCTGACCACCGAGGCCTTTGCTCGATCCCTCGTCGTTCGGTTTGACCATGACGGGGTAGGCCAGCTCCGCCAGATCCGCCTCGCCCGGCGCATTCTCCAGCAGCACCGCGCGAGCGACCGGCACCTCGGGTGAGACCAAACGCCGCGCCGCCGCCTTATCGAGACTGATGGCCAGTGTCAGCATGTCCGAGCCAGTGAATGGAATGCCGAGCAGTTCGCAGACAGCAGCCGGGATCGCCTCCCGACACCGCCGGCCGCACCCTTCAGCCATGTTGAAGACAAAATCGTAAACACCCGCCTCCAGCCGCCACGGCAGCGTGCGATCCGCCTCCAGAGGCTCCACGAGGATCGGCAATCCCCTCAGCGCCGCAGCGACCGATGCGATGGTCTCCCCGGTGTCATATTCCTCAAAGGCATCGTCAGGCAGTCCGGCCACCGTCGAAAACGGCCGCACATTATGTAACAGCGCCACTTTCATCAAAGGCACGGCAACTATCGGCTGACGCCACGTCGGTGTTGGTTGCGAAACTCGACGATGAGAACGGCGCCATGCTTCATCCCGTGCATCACAGCAGTGAACCCGGCGGGCGTGCCTGGTTAGCCTTCCAGGATCTCTTCGATCCGCTCTCTCAGCACGTCCTTCGGCTTTTTGAGCGTTTCGAGATCGACGAGTTCGATGAAGGCCGGGACACCGGAGAAGGCGGTGGCGGGGAGGATCAGGTCGTCGGCGGGACGGAAGGAAGTAAGGATCGAGGTAATCGTGACCACCGGCAGGCCGCCGAAGTCGGCGGGTGTTTCCGTTTTTAAGTCGTAACGGAGATCGGCGAACAACGGCTTCAGGCCGGGTGTCCGGGCGAGGAGGAGTTGGAGCACCAGCGCATTGACGACGAACTGCCGCAGATATTCCAGACGCGGGACTTCCTTTCCCGCGAGGACGTTCTTCACCTGCGCGAGGTTATAGTTCGAGCGGTAGTTCACCACCCAGCGCACCGGCGACGACATGCTGATCGGCTTGCCCCCGATCGGATGCACGTATTCCCAAGGGTGCAGTTCCAGCGCATTGCCCACCAGCGTCAGCCAGATGGGGTTGAAGTCGGCGGGCAAGTCATAGGGTTTGCTCGTGAAGCGGCGGTAGGCTTGCTGCAATTCCGAAAGGGCCATCTCGGCGCCGGTGACCTCGGTCTTGCCACCGGCCAGCTTGCCAAAAATCCGCTCGGGCGCGATCAGGGGACGCAGGGTTTCGAAGTGAAGGACGACTTGCTGCCGAAGAAATTGTGAGATTGCCTCCGTCTTTCGACGCAGCTCGGGCAATTCCTGAAGTGTCAGGGGGGTCGTCTGATTTTCACTCATAAGGCTTGGTTTCTATCAAAAAGCGCACCCCCACGAAAAGCACAAAGAAAATGCGGCAGATCATTCGGCTTTCGACGCCTTTTTCTTAGAATCTCCAGCCGGATCCATAGCGAACCGAGCCCGACTCATGACTGCTGCCGATATTGGAATAGACTCCGAGTTTCAAATAGTTGGGCGAATTGGCCAGAACCTTGAAGCCGACCTCTCCGCCCACCGTGAAGTAGTCCACCACGGCGGCATCATTGAGAAAGCGGGTATGGAGAGACCGTGAGCGGTGAAGAGCCATCGTTCCCCCAGGAGGACGGACACTTGCAAGCCGTTCTTGAGGAGTATCTTGCTGACTCCCCAATTCATTTCGTATCCATCCACGCTGACCGGGATGCCTTCGAGCCAACTGCCATGGTTGCCCATGACGAGGGTGAAATTGCAGGAGAGCATATTGCTCGGAGCCGGTGGCGATCGCCCCAGGACTTCGTCACTGGTGGGCTCATCGGACAGTTGGCTCCAGCGCTGCGCCGGAGTGGATGGCGTGGTCTTGCCGTCTTTCGAGGTGTCCGCTACACAGTGTCGATCACTTGGAGAATCCGCACCGGGAGACTCAGGCTTGTGCCGACGTTGAAGATCTCGGGTCCGTCAAGATCAATATAACTCAGGGGATATTGACAATGACGCTGATTTTTTCAGACGCGCGAATCGTAAAGGCGAGCGCCTAGCTGTAAACGTCTCCGTGAATTTCCCCGATGTGAAGCGTCCGGTGGTGCCGAGGATGGAGACGCGGTTGGGAGTGCCGCGCTGAGTTTCGCCCGACGGAAAACCAAATTCCGAAAAATCGCACTGGCCATTTGCTCGGTAGCGGCAGGGTCATAGAAGCGCGTTCGAAATCGAGACAAGTGCTGGAAAAGGAATCTCTTATGTCGACGTGACCGGCACTTGGGTGGGGGGACCATCCCTCCAATTCTATGAGGACGTGTTTTTCGCACTTTACACCTTTTCTCGCCGCTC
>CAYQBV010000333.1:0-4982 GCA_964415705.1 uncultured Chthoniobacter sp.
TCGTTGCTTGTGGCAACGAAAAAACTTGTGCAGGAAGCCCGTCGGCAAGCTGGGCGGACGAATTGTGACGGTCCAGCCGAACCCGCTCGATACTTTCACCTACCAACTGGTGGCGGGGACCGGCGCGACGGACAACGCGAGCTTCACGATCACGGGGGATCAGGTCTTTACGGCGGCGGTGCTGAATCGCGCGGTGACGCCGTCGGTTTCCATCCGCGTGCGGACGACGGATTCGACGGGGGCGACGTTCGAGAAGGCGGTCGCGCTGGCGGTGATGGCCCCGCCGGCGATCACGCGGCAGCCCGATCCGCGGACGGTGTTCACCGGCGAGAGCGCGATCTTTGCCGTGGAGACGACCGGGCTGGAGCCGCTGAGCTACCAATGGCACCGGAACGGCGTGGCGGTGCCGGGAGCGGCGAGCCGCATCCTGGAGCTGCCGAGTGCGAGCGCGGCGGATGCGGGCGCTTACACGGTGACGGTGTGGAATGGCGACGGGACGATCACGAGCGCGGCGGCGGCGCTGGCGGTGAACCCTGCTTCCTACGGCAAGTGGGCGTCGGCGCTGCCGCAGACCTTCGCCGGCGCGGTGCTCGAACCGATGGGCGATTACAACGCGGACGGGATCGTGAACTTCCTCGAATTCGCCTTCGGCGGGCAGCCGAATCTCGGGACGGGCGTGGGCGCGCAGCCGGTCGTGGTGCGCGATGCGGGCGGGCTCGTGCTGACCTATCGCGAGGCCAACGGCATCGAGCCGCTGGGTTACCGGATTATGAAATCGGCGGACTTGCTGAGCTGGACCGAGCATCAGCCGGCGCTCGGGGACGTGACGCGGACTGACCGCGGGGACTATACCGAGGTGCAGGTGCGCATTGCGGCGAGTGCGCGGCTGTTTGTGAAAATGAGCGTCGGCACGCCGTAGAGGGGACAGGCGGAAGATCACCGCGGAAACGTCCGGATTTCCAAAAGCACCAGCCCTTCCAGCTCATGGGCGAAGGCCGCTTCGTGGCCTCCGCGCTCGGCGTGTGGGCCATGGTCTCTCTCGGACTCACCATCTTTGCCACCAGCCGCATCCTCGGGAAAAAACTGGGCGCACTCTTCCGCGTGGAGGTCTGCCTTTTGGGCTCTCCGATCGCCCGCGGGGAAGTGGCAGGTCCGGGGAGCACACGCGTCCCGCGTGTCGGTCGCGGCGCCTCGCCGCGACGAACTTCTGGAGGCGTCCGAAGTCTGGAGGCGCGTCGCTCGCGGATTGGACGTCTGCTGAAGTCCGCGAAGGCGGGACGCCTTCGCCAACGGGCGACGGCGCTGGGGACTCCACGGGATCCTTCGACTGCGCTGCGCCCACCTTTCCGCCTCCGCTTCGCTCAGGATGCCCGCCCTCTTGGGTTTTCAACAGGCCACCGCTCCGCCCCGCGCTACACCGCGAGCCCCTTGAACTCCGCATCACCCAGCCCGGCCAGCTCACCGATGCTGTCGGCGAATTTTTCCACCGGCGTGCCCATGCGCTGGAGCAGCGCGACGTAGAGGTTCGTGAGCGGGGTGTTGTTTGCGTAGGCGAGCGCGCGGCCGGTCGCGAGGCTGCCGCCGCCGCGACCGGCGAGGACGATGGGCAGCTTGTGCGGGTCGTGGGCGTTGCCGTCGCTCATGCCGGCGCCGAAGAGGAGCATGGAGTTGTCGAGCAGGGTGCGCCCGCCCTCGTGGATGGCGCGCATTTTTTCCAGCATGTAGGCGAACTGCGCGTAGTGCCATGTGTTGATCCGCTGGTACTGCGCCATTTTCTCCGCGTTGTTCTGGTGATGCGAAATCTCGTGGAAACCGCCGCTCACGCCTTCGAGGAAGGAGAAGTTGCGCGGGCTGACGGCGTTGCCAAACATAAACGTGGAGACGCGCGTGGAGTCGGTCCAGAAACCGAGCACCATGAGGTCGAGCATGATGCGGACGTGCTCGGTGTGGTCGCCCTGGCGCTCGCTCACGCGCGCCGGGTCGGCGTAGGCGTCGATACGCGCGCCGAGTTCTTTGACGGCGCGCTCGGCGAGTCCGTCGCTGCGCACGGTTTCGCGCTGGCGCTGCGCGTCAAAGGCGATGCGCTGCTCCACGCTGCGCACGCTTTCGAGGTATTCGTCGAGCTTCTGCCGGTCATCCTTGCCGAGCTTTTGCTGGAGCCGTTTTGCGTCCTCGAGCACGAGGTCGATGACGCTGCGATCCTGCGTCACGTCGGCCGCGCGGCCCGGCGTGGGCGAGCGGAACAGCCGGTCGAACGCGGCGCGCGGATTGATCTCCTTGGTCAGCGGCGTCGTCGGCGTGTTCCAGGAAATGTGCGCGCCGTAGAGCTGGGTGTAGCCCACGTTCGTATCCACGCCGGTCGCGGGCGGATCGATGCCGAGTTCGAGCGACGGCAGCCGCGTGCGATGCCCCGCGCGTTTCGCCGCCACCTGATCCATCGAGACACCGCCGCTACGGAGATTGCTGCCCGTGGTGCGCGTGATCGTGGTGCCGGTGAGAAAGCCGCCGGTCTTCACGTAATGCCCGTCGCCGGTGTCGCTCGCGGCGTTCCAGAGATTGCGGAGGACGAGGATGTCGTCCTTGTGCGGCGCGAGCGGCTGGAGGATCGGCGAAAGCTCGAACTCGCGGCCCGCGCCCGTCGGGTTCCATTGGCCGGGGCAGACGCCGTTCGGCATGTAGAGCACGGCCAGTCGCACGGGGCTGGCGTTGGCCGCGGCGGCTGTGGCGGAGGCGGGGCGCATCGCCTCCAGCCAGGGCAGGCAGAGCGTGGCGCCGAGGCCTTTGAGCACGGTGCGGCGGGAGATGGGGGCGGTTTTCATGGGCGGCTTTTTTTGGAAAACGCAGAGACGCAGAGACGCGGAGATCGCAGAAGTTGAAAAGCGTCATTTGCAAAATCTTCTCTGCGTCTCTGCGCCTCTGCGTTCAAAGGAAACACTGCGGCGTGGAGGCTGTGCGCACTCATGGATTGGTAGCGACGCTCGCGGTGCCGCGGCGGTTTTGGAAAGGATAGCTCTTCACAATTTCGAGGACCAACGTGTCCAAGCGATAGTCCGCGGACGCCAGCAATTTTGCGGTGCGGCGGACGGTGGGCACGTCGTAAAACTCCAACCCGCGGTTGAGCGCGTAGGCATACATCTTCTCCGTCACGTTGCGCGCGAAGACGTCTTTGCGCTTGAGCAGCAGCGCCTTCAGCTCGGCAGGTCCGCTGAACTTTTCGCCGCTGACCATTTCCCCCGAGGCATCGACCGCCTGGCCCGCGATCTCCGCGCGCCAGCGGCCGATGGCGTCGAAATTTTCCAGTCCGAAGCCGAGCGGATCCATGCGCTTGTGGCAGCCCGCGCACTCGGCTTTGGTGCGGTGCTTTTCGAGCTGCTGGCGCAGCGTCAGCCCGCCCTTGGGCGCGTCGTCGCGCGGCAGGCTCTTGATGAGCGGCGGCGGCGGTGGCGGCGGCGTGCCGAGGAGCTGATCGAGGATCCATTTGCCCCGCAGCACCGGGCTCGTGCGGCGCGGATACGAAGTCAGCGTGAGCACCGCGCCCATCGTCGCCACGCCGCCGCGGTTGCGATCCTTGAGCGCGACGCGGCGAAACGCGTCGCCTTTCACACCGTCGAGCCCGTAGAGCCGTGCGAGCGGCTCGTTGGCGTAGGTGTAGTCGGCGTCGAGCACGCGGAGCAGGCTGCCGTTTTCGCGCACGAGCGCGTGGAAAAACTCGACCGGCTCGGCGAGCATGGCGTCGCGCAGGGCGGGCGTATAGTCGGGGAAAACTTTCGCGTCGGGTTCGGCGGAAGTGCGGAGTTCGTCCACGCGCAGCCACTGGCCGGCGAAGTTTTCCGCGAACGCACGGGCTTTCGGATCGCCGAGCATCCGGCGGACTTGCGCCTCCAGCACGGCGGGCCGGCGGAGTGTGCCGGCGTGGGTGACGCGGAAAAGTTCGTCGTCCGGCATGCTCGACCAGAGGAAATACGAGAGTCGGCTGGCGAGTTCATAGTCGCTCACCGGCGACGCCTTTTCGCCGCGCGGCGGCTCGATGCGGAAAAGGAAATCCGGCGACACGAGCACCGCGCGCAGGGCGAAGCGCACCGCGTCGTCGAACGCTTCGCCGCGCGCGTCGGCTTGCGTGAAGAGCTTCATCAGCAGCTCGATCTGCGCCGGCTCGACGGGCCGGCGAAAGGCGCGCGCGACAAAGCGCGCGAGGTTCTGCCGCGCCGCGTCCGCCTTCGGCAGCACCTGGCCGGGGCGCACGGGCGCGACACGCTCGGGCTTGGCCGCCGCGAGCAGCGTCGCCGCGGTGGCGAGGTATTTTTCCACCAGCACCGGCGGAGTGAAAAGCGTCGCGGAGTTGTTGTCGAAACCGCCGCCACCGCCGCCATCGGGCGGGAAGGCGTCGGCGGGCCGCGTGTCGAGCCCGAGCAGATCGCGGATGGTGTGGTTGTATTCGGCCCGGCTCAGCCGGTGCGGCACCGGGGGACCCGGATCGGGCGGCAGTGCCGCGGGATCGGGATCGTTCAGCGCTTTGTCCAGCCAGGCGACGACGCGCTGGCGCTCCTCGTCCGTCGGCTGCGGCTTGCTGTCCGGCGGCATCGCCTCATCGCGCAGCTCGGCGAGCACCCGGTCCCACAGCCCCGGATCGCGATACAGCGCCGCGAGATCGCCCGCCCGGTGCAATTGCACGCCGCCCTTCGGCTTCTCCGCGCCGTGACATTTGAAACAGTACGTTTCCAGCACCGGCCGCACGTCCCTGGCGAAATCCGCCGCGCCCGCGCGCATGAGTGCGAGCATGCAGACGAGGATGGAAAGGCGGAGACGCATACGGACGGGATGAGCAAGGCGGCGGACGGTTTCTTAGCCGCCGGGGTGATCGGGCGCTTCGTTTCCAGGCTTGCTGTCGCTATCCTATTCCCGGCACCGCCTCGCCCGTGAGTTCCCCGATCTCCGTAGTGCCCGCCTCCGGCACGCGGACGATTTCCCGCCCGATGCTCTCC
>CAYQBV010000334.1:0-4909 GCA_964415705.1 uncultured Chthoniobacter sp.
GAAACCGTTCCGATGCTCAGGAGTGGTCGGCTTTAAGGTTCCAAATTGGCACCTTAAAGATGGTCACCGCCTTGCGCTCCTTGGGCTTGGCGTTTCAGCTTCCCGTTCAGGCGTTCGCAGACTTGATGTCACAAATTGGGACTTCAAGTTCGCACGGCGGCAGGCGCACGATGCCGAGGGAACCAGTGACCCAAGATTCATGAAACCGGACGCCACGTCAGCCATTGTCCCCCGCATTTTCGCCATTCGCAGTGAGTCCGTGATGCTCGATAGCGATCTGGCGATTCTCTACGGCGTGACGACGGGAAACTTCAACAAAGCAGTCCTTCGCAACGTCAGCCGGTTCCCGACAGAGTTCTCCTTTGTGCTTACGCACAAGGAGTTTGCCGATTTGATATTCCAAATTGGAACATCAAAGGGGCGCGGCGGGCGGCGCAACCAGCCTTGGGTTTTCACCGAGCACGGGGCGATCATGGCGGCGACGATTCTGAGCAGCGAGCGGGCGGTGGCGATGAGCGCATACCGCGCGGGAGCCTGCCCTGAGCGAAGTCGAATGGGTGAAGATGCGGCGGGAATTACTGGCCGATGCGACGCTCGAAGCGCGGTTGCAGAAGATCGAGAAGACGCTGCTCAGCCAAGACAGCGCGTTGCGGGATGTGATTCAGAAACTGCGTTCGCTGCTGCCGCTGCCGCCGCCGGACCCACCGAAGCCGCAGATTGGCTTTCATCGCGCGGAGGACAAATCATGACGACCAGGTCGTTGCCAAGAATGGAAGAGGCAAGAACAGGAGGCCGCCATGCGTGAAAGAAATCGTTCGGGACGGGGGCTTTTCGGGCCGGTCGTCATCGGTTAGCTTGCGAAGCTCATGCAAACGTCCATCCACGAGAACCGCGAAGAAATAGCCGGCCTTTGCCGGGGCTTTCGCGTCGCGCGGCTGGAGGTGTTTGGCTCGGCGACGCGGGAGGATTTCGATCCGAAGTCGAGCGACATCGACTTGATCGTGCGTTTTCAGGATGACCGGGCAGAGGGACTTTTTGACCGCTACTGGGCTCTCGCGGAAGGGCTCGAGAGGGTGCTCGGCCGGCCGGTGGAACTCCTGACCGAGCGCATGATCCGCAATCCCTACTTCCGCGCGGCAGTGGATAAAGAACGCCAGACCATTTATGCCCGAGAATCCGAAGAAGCTGCTCGCTGACGTGCGGGTAGCCGTCCGGCGAATCCAGGCGCATTGCGGTGGCAAAACGCGCGACGACTATCTGGGCGATGAAGTGTTGAGGGGTTTCGTCGAGCGCAAGCTGCTCATTGTCGGGGAAGCTCTGGCGCGACTGCGGCAGAGTCATCCCGAGGCGGCTGAGAAGATCACGGACATCCATCGCATCATCGGCCAGCGCAACCGGATCGTTCATGGTTATGATGCGGTCGATGATCTGCTCATCTGGGACGCCATCCAGAACCACCTGCCGATGTTGCTCGCCCAAGTGGAAGAATTGCTGGGCGGGGAAGGTTGAGCGTTCGGCACTTTTTGAAGGTAAATCCCTCGACCCAATCATGTCCGGCACCGAGCAATCCGAGTTCTCCTTTCCCGAAGGTTCGCCAGAGCCGGAGGGGGTGGTGCCGTGGCGGGCGGAGTGGCTGCGGGTGGCGGAGGAGTTGTGCCGACGGCTCGGCGTGCCGCTGAATCAGCACGCCGAGGTGCGGCTGCTCCAGGGGCCGGTCTTGCGCGGAAGGCTCGGCGTCGCCGAGGAGCAGCTCTGGCCGGACGGGGATCGGGACCGGCTGGTCTTGCGGATCGACCGGGCGACTTTCCGGCTCGGTGAAATGGAATCGGTGGTGCGCCTGGACGATCCCGCGGGCGCGGGAGAGGAGCCACCGGAAGCGTCGCCGCCAGGGGTGCCGGAAACATAACCAACCAAAGAGAAAGGAACACCGCATGCGTTGCAAAACATCGGGCCAGGGATCATCGAGGCAGAAGCGGCGGGGCGATGACGGGACGCGGGAGCTTTTCGCGGAGCAACTGGCGGAGGTGGTGCAAAAGGCGTTTGCGGCGACGGGGGAGGCGTTTGCGGAAAGCGAGGCCGGTGAGGCCGAGGCAGCAGTGCCAGCCGAGGCGCCCGTCGAGGGTAGGGCCGAGGCGGAGGAAGCGAATAGGGAGGCTGGTGGCCGGGCGAGTAGCGCCCCGCCTGCGGGGTCCGACTTCGCGCCGGCCACGTTCCCACCCGCGGCGGTGGACGCACCGGGTGGGCTTCAAATCCTAAATCCTAAATCGGAAATCCTCAATGCCCCCGAGTCGCTCCCGGCGCGGATGCTGAACGAGTTCGTCTATTGTCCGCGGCTTTTTTACTACGAACATGTCGAAGGGGTCTTCGTGGAAAGCGCGGACACGGTGAAGGGGGCGGCGGTGCATGCGCGGGTGGACAAGGGCAAGGGGGCGCTACCACCCGGCCAGGCCGGGAAATCCGAAGCACGAAATCCGAAATCCGAAACAAAAGAGGAGGTCGCAGCGGGAGATTCCGATCTCTCAACACTCAATGGTCCCCGCGGCGCCACGAACTTCTCGCCAAGCCTCGAATCTCAACCAGCAACTTCCGCGGAAGCAGACACGATTCATTCGCGCTCGGTGATGCTTGGTTCGGAGCGGCTCGGGGTGGTGGCGAAGATGGATCTCGTGGAGGCGACGTTGAGCCGGGATGGCAGTGTCGCGGCGGTGCAGCCGGTGGATTACAAAGTGGGTGCGCCGCGCGAAGGTGCAGACGGGCTGGAGTTGTGGGATGCGGATAAGATGCAGCTCGGGCTGCAATGCCTGGTGCTGCGGGACAATGGTTACGCCTGCGACACGGGGATCATTTACTACCGGAAGACGAAGCAGCGCGTGCCGCTGGAGCTGACGCCGGAGCTGGAGGCGTGGGTTATTTCCAAAATCGCCGAGGCGCGGGTCTGTGCGCAGGGGCCGATTCCAGCGCCGCTGGTCGATTCGCCGAAGTGCGCGCGGTGCTCGCTCGCGCCGGTGTGTCTGCCGGATGAGACGCGGATGCTTTCGATCCCGACGGTGGAAAACTATGCCACCGACGATGCGCGTGGCACGGCCAACCAATCACTAATCACCGATCACCATTCGCCTTCCTCCTCGCCCCGCCGCCTCATCGCGCCGCGCGACGAGAAGCGGGCGCTTTATCTCAATACCCAGGGCTACCGCGTGGGCTGCAATGATGCGGTGCTGAAGGTGAAGGAAAAGGACCGGCTCGTGGAGGAGGTGCGGGTGATGGATGTCTGCCACGTCGCGCTCTTCGGCAATATCCAGATGTCCACGCAGGCGGTGCAACGGCTCTGCGACGAGGACATCCCGGTGACGTGGTTTTCCATGGGCGGCTGGTTTTACGGGATGACGCGCGGGCATTCGCTGAAGAATGTGCTGCTGCGGATCGAGCAATTCCGGCACGCGGCGGACCCGGCGAGCTGTCTGCGGCTGGCGCAGCAGTTCGTGCGCGGGAAGATTCACAATCATCGGGTGCTCTTCATGCGCAATCATGTGGAGCCGCCGGAGCGCACCAGGCTGCGGCTCGGCCAGGCGCGCGAGGATGCGCTGGCGACGCGCTCGCTGGAGGAGTTGCTCGGCACGGAAGGCGCGGCGGCAGCCGTGTATTTCGCGCAGTTCGGCGGGATGATTCGCGAGCAGGCGGACGATGATTTTCTCGAAGGTCTCGCTCCGCCCGAGGGAGTGGCGCTCGAAAAGAAGAGTCCGCTGACTTTCGATTTCACCACCCGCAATCGCCGTCCGCCCACCGACCCGGTGAACGCGCTGCTTTCGCTCGCCTACAGCCTGCTCGCGAAGGAATGCACGCTCGCGGCCTGCGCCGTGGGGCTCGATCCTTACGTCGGCTTTTACCATCAGCCACGTCACGGCCGGCCCGCGCTGGCGCTGGATGTGATGGAGGAATTCCGGCCACTCATCGCGGAGTCGGCGGTGCTCACGGCGATCAATAATCGCTACGTCTCGACCGCAGATTTTGTCTCGGCGGGACGCGCGGTGAATCTCAACGTCGGTGGGCGAAAACAGTTCTTCCAATGCTTCGAGCAGCGGATGAACTCGCTGATCACGCATCCCGTTTTCGACTACAAAGTGAGCTATCGCCGCGCGCTGGAGCTGCAGTTTCGCATCCTCGCACGCGTGCTCACCGGCGAGATCCCGGAGTATGTGCCGTTCCTGACGCGGTGATCATCGAACCCGGACCCACTCCCTCCTTTTCCCAATGCGAAACACCTACCTCGTCTGCTACGACATCACCGAGGACAAGCGCCGCGACCGGGTCTTTAAGCTGTGCAAGAATCACGGCGAGCACCTGCAATTCTCGGTTTTCGAGTGTGACCTGAATGGGAGCGAGTTCGCCGGTTTGCAGCGGGAGCTGCTGGGCGTGATTTCGCAGGCGGAAGACCAAGTGCTATTTGTGAGTCTCGGTCCGTCGGAAGGGCGCGGTGACCGCGTCATCGCCGCGCTGGGGAAGCCCTATACGAAGCTGGACTCGCCATGTTACGTGGTCTGACCGGTCGGAGAGTTCCGGTCACCGGAACGCTGATCTTTGACAATTTAAAACTGCAATTGCTACGCGTCACGAAAGGCGCGAGCGGTGACATGTGGTCGGCGGACGGTGGGCCCGCTCGCGATCAAGTGCAGGCCGAAGTCAGCGGTCGATTCCCACTGCGAGAGAGCGCTGATTCAAGCTCCAACAACCGCCATCATTCGCACGACTCGCAACGCCTTATCTTGCGCTCTCATAGAGAGCAGTTTACACAAGATGCAATTCCGCGCCCCCCGGGGCGCGGCCCCATTGAAGCCGACAAGTGTGACAGGCATATAATTAAGCGGAGAGAAAATTCCGCGCCCCCCGGGGCGCGGCCCCATTGAAGCGTCCC
>CAYQBV010000335.1:0-4905 GCA_964415705.1 uncultured Chthoniobacter sp.
CGGCCTGCCACTCGGCCATGGCGGGCGGCAACCCCGCATACACCACCATCTCGATCAACTCCCGGTCCTGGACGAGATGATCGCGCAGCTTGAGCCAGTCCAGCTTGCGATGGGTGGCTTTGGCCGAGCTGGTGATGTTGGATTCATCGACCAGAATCAGGACTCTCCGGGCCGCCGCTTGATTGGATGTGCGCTTCATACTTCTGGCAGCATGGTCTCGCACCAGACGTCCCACGAGGAGGAATTGTGGAGCGGTATCAAGAAGCCCGGCTGCCGCAGGTGTTCCAGCCGGCACTTGGGTTCCAGCTTGAAGGCATGGGCGAGCCGCGCCTTCGCCACCTCGATGTCTCCAAGCTGGCACGCGTAGCAGGCGAGGTTGTAGTGCAGCATCAGTTCGCCGGGCCGGCGCGAGGGAACGAGTCGAAACCATGCCATTATCCCATCATGCCAGAACTTTGGCCGTTGAGTCCGAGGGCTTCCATGACCCGAAGCGCGGCAAAGGCGTCGTTAGCGGCGTAGAGAAGTTGACGCGGTGTGAGGTGAGGCGCAGCCCAGTTGCTTGTTGTGACGTGCTTCGATTTTCGGAAACTTTGTTTGAGTTCCGCTCCGACAGCCGCGCGGACGCCGATCTGCCCTTTGTAGCCCCGCTCTCGGAATACGTGGTCGAGGTCGAGGATGGCGCGAAGCGTAACGCCCAAACTCGACCGAATCTGTCCCCGGTCATTCCGCAATCCGAATCCGACCTTCAGGACCCGCTCAGACTGCAGCAGATCCGAGACGAGAGCCCGGCACTCTGGCCGATGAAGCTGGAAGATGAAGGCTCGATCACGGAGGGCAAACTGGACAACGTGCGGACCGCGACTTTTCTCCCCGGCGTTGAAAGTGGGTTTCGATTCGGTGTCGAATCCAGCGATGCCCGCCATCACGATCTCCCGGCCTGCCTGCTCGGTCGCGGCAACGGTTTTAGGGACGTGAATGCATTCGAGGGCAAGCCCTTGGAAAGGCTCCAGCAGAGCGGTTTCAGCTTTCGACGGAGCAAAGAGTCTCACGTTTTGATGCTGACAGCAGCGGCTTTTCGGTGTCGAGGGAAACGCGCGGAGCAGTGCTGGCGGAGAAACCCGATGTCGAACCGCCGGGCGCGGGCCCCGTTGAAGCTGTTGGTGACCCGGAGGAAAGGCGTCGGGGAGTGAGGGGGGCTGTTGCGATTTCACCCTCTGGGACTGCTGCGCTCGCCATCGACTTGGGCTAGTCTTGGTATTCTGCTTAACCATCGTCGTCGCTTCATCACTCTCTTTCCTCATTTATGCGCATCGCTATCTCCGGATCCCACTCCTTAGGCAAATCGACCGTCGTCCATGACTGGGTCGCCCGGCACCCTGACTATCTGCGCGAGGAAGAGCCTTACCGGGCTTTGGGTCTTTACGGTCCCTACGAAATCCTCTTTCGCGAGGCCTCGACCAAACTCCACAACGGCATCCAGATGTTTTATAGTATCAGCCGACTCCACCGCTTTGGGTCGTCCACTGACCGGGTGATTTTTGATCGGGCGCCTGTCGATTACCTCGCCTATTCCCAATACACCGCTGACCAAGGCACCACCGATATCGACGCTGCCTTTGTCTCTTCGATGGTGGCGCCGATCCGCGAGTCGCTGGATCATCTGGATATTCTGGCCTTTGTGCCGCAGTCGGCCGAGTGGCCAGTGGAAATGGAGGCCGACGGCATTCGGCCAGTGGATCACGCCTACCGCGACGAGGTCGACGCCATCTTTAAGAAAATTTATCGGGAGGGTCTTTTTGAGATTTTTCCTGAAAAAGCTCCACCCCTTTTCGTGGAACTGATCGGTCCACCCGAGGCGCGCTTGGATCAGCTGGAAGAGGCGATTCGGCTCCGCGAATCTACCGTCAACCTTTCCCGATGATCAACCGCCTCACCGAAGCGATGCTTGAGGGGCCGGCGGCTGACCTTTATCGGGTGCTCGTCCCTGGGGTCCCGATGCGCGACCGTTGGGTGGCAGAAATCCGCGAGCTTTGGGGGGGAAAAGCCCATCCCAGCCTCCACCTCTTTCCTGAGGTGACGGTCAGCGAACGCACCATCGCTTCTCTGGATGAGGGGATCGAGGTTCCCGTGACCATTTTCACCCCACCGAACGCCACCCCTAAGGCTTTTCTTTATCTCCACGGCGGGGGCTGGATTGCCCCGGCTTCGGGAAAACATTTGGGATGGGCGAAGCGGATCGCCGCTCTCTCTGGGCAGACGGTCATTGCCGTCCACTATCGGCTCGCCCCTGAGGATCGCTTTCCCGCAGCCCTTCATGATGTCGCGGGGGTTTTTCAGGCAATCCAAACCCTTTTTCCTGCCGGCGTGACCGTGGGGGGCGACTCGGCGGGGGCGAATTTAGCGGCCGCCCTAGGGTTTTTTTCCCTGAGCCGAGGCGAACCGCTCCCCGCCAAGCTCCTCTTGATTTGTGGGGTCTTGAGTCTGGAACTGGAAAAGTTCCCTTCCATGCAACGATTGGGTCGGGATCACCCCTACAACGGCCTCGAGCTTCTCGCCTTTCAGCGGGCGATTTATGCTCCCGATCCTGCGCTTTGGAATCACCCCTTCGCCAGTCCCGCCGATGGCGACCTTTCCACCCTTCCGCCTACTCTAGTGATCGCTGGGGAAGAGGATCCGCTGTGCGACGACAACGCGGACTTCGCCCTTCGGGCGGAGCAAGCGGGAGCGTCGGTGCGTCTTTATGTGGGCGAGAAAATGCCCCACGGCTTTCCCCTGCAAACCCAACTGGTCCCGGACGCCGCCCTCGCCGCCGAAGCCGTCATCCTCGAATTCCTCCACCGCTCGCCTCCAGGCACCTAAACCCCTTCAGCATAAGTGACCGCAAAGTGGGGCGGAGGATGGGGTTGCCAGCGGCGCTGGCCTCGGCGTTTGATCGGGCGGTTCAGGGGATTAGTTCGGAATCGGGGCGGATTGCGCTGCTGATTTGGCTGCTAGGAATTTGCTTTCACGCCCGCCGCACCGGAAACGGTCAGAACGGGGGCGGGTATCGGGGAGTGAGGGGTCTGGCTGTAAGGAGCGCCGCCGCCGGTCCGGGCGAAGGTGTCGTCGGGCAGTGCGAGGGGATTGAAGACAGGATTGTCCGTGTTATCGACCGTGGCGATCAAGTAGGTCGTCACGCTAGGCGCGACGCGGAGGGCGTAGAGCGTCGAGCCGATGCTCGGGCCTTTGACTTGGGCTTGCGCGGCATTCGCGAGGGTGATCGCGAGGGTGATCGCGACGGCGAGAGAGAGGAGAGGCCGTTTGTTTTTTCATGGATATGGTGGATGGGCAGTTGGCGCCCAACCCGTCTTGCCCATGCCTCCCGTTTCCTCCAAAAGCGGCACGGTAACTTTACGGACACGAATGCGGAGAACGCGTGCCGTTTGTTCCGGACTGAAAACGTCGACGTCACAAAACGACGATGCGTGCGGAAATCGCGCCGCCGCCCTCCGCGCGAAAGGCTGCCCTTACCCTTTCCTGCTTTTCTTTTTCGACGCGGTCACAGCCGGCTTCGGGTTTGGGGTCGGCTTGGCCGCGGCTTCGGGCGGCTTTTCGCTGGTTTCCTCCACCGTCGGCGCGGCGCGGCGCAATCCGGGGATGCGCGCGAAGCCGACGAACTCGACTTTCGATGGCTCCCCATTGGTCCCATTCGGCATTTTGAAATCGAAGACGCTCACGCCCCAACGCTGCACGCCATTGTAGCTGCGTCCGTCGCTCGCGCCGAACATGATCCGCTTCTTCGTCCCTTTCTCGCGGCCGAGATACATCATCACATGGGAGATCGGCACGTCGCGTCCGGTGGTGTAGGTGCCCGTCCAGAACATCAGGTCGCCGGGTTGCAGTTGTTCAAACTCCACGCTCTCCGCGTTCTTGCTCACCACGGGGTAAAACGTCCCGCGCTGGCGCGCCCACAAGTATTGGCCGCTGGAATCGCGCGCCACATCGTTCAAGCCATGCTGGCGCAGTAAATAGTAGATCGTGCCCGAGCAATCCATGCCGCCCTTCTCCGGATCGGCGCTGCCGAAGGTGTAGGCGAGATTCTGGCGGGCCAGGTCGATGGCGTCCCGGATGAGTTGCTGAATGCGCGGCGGCTGGGCGGAAAACTCGACCATGGACTCCGGCTCGACGGTCGCACTTGGCGCGCGTTCCGGTTTGGCCGGCGCATCGGGCGCGGGTTTTTTCGCGGCACTGCTCTTGTTGCCCGCCGCACCCACTTCCGCCGGCAACGGCCGATCGAGGGGTTTCGTCGCGCCCGAAGTTTTGTCCGCGCCTTTAGTCCCCGCCGGCGCTTTTTCCGACGTGGTCGTTTTCTTTTTCGTCGTGCCCGATTTCGACGATTCCTTTTTCGTCGCGGCCTCGACCGGGTGAATCGGAAGCAACCCCAATGAGAGAATGAGGCAGGCAGCGGCGACGACTCGGGAAGGGATCATGGTCTATGGTTCGTGTGGCGGAAGGACGTTGGCCGGGCCGGAAGCGACCGGCCTTAAGCGGCGAGTTCCTCGAGCGAGGCGCGATTGAGGCGGATGCCGGCGATGAATTTTTTCAGCGCCGACAATGCGGAGGAGTCGAGTTGCCATTGGTCTGTACCGCACCCGGTTGATGGGACACCGGATAAGAAGGATCAGGCAGCTAAAGGGATGGCGGAATAAAAGGCAAGGCGGGCTTCGATTGGGGATTGGTAGCGGAGTTTTTCGAGGCGCCAGTGGTGGTTGTCGGTGTGGACGAAGGTGGCGACGGCGGTGCGGAGATCGGCGAGGTTTTGGTCGGAGCGGCCGTGGATGATTTGCTCCTTGAGGGTGCGGTGGAAGCGCTCGACGACGCCGTTGGTTTCGGGTTCGCCGAGCAGGGCGAAGCTGGGGGTAAAGC
>CAYQBV010000336.1:0-4883 GCA_964415705.1 uncultured Chthoniobacter sp.
TTAGCGTGGTCGACGGCGCTCGTTTTTCCGCCTGCGGCATCTTCCGCCTGCTCGTCCGTTTTCAAGTCCGACAGGCTGCGAGCGCAGCGACTTTTTCCAAATCCCGCCGCGATGCCGGTAGAGCGGACCTTTGGGCGAAAGCAGAGCGATGCGAATCACGTCGGGAGGTTAGTTGCTGCGGGGCGCATCCAACTAATTGAAAAACTGGATGCGCGCATTGCATTTTTCGATACGCGCCGCGGCGAGGTTCCCTTTATGAAGGTGGTCACCGCTTCGCGTTTCATGACTACCCTCCACAAATCCCTGACTTCGGCATCGTCCGCCGGACCCGCGAGCGGCACCCGCGTCGACTCGGGCCGGCGCTTCATCGCCGAGGAGTTCACGCCGCTCTTTTACACGCGCGCATACGCCACGCTCCCGGACGCCGTGCGGCTGCGTTACAACCAGCTGCACGCGCTCTGCTTCAATGAGCAGGTCGCCTTTTTCGAGCAGGAGATGCTCGGCCCCGCGCTCGTCGCGCTGCAACGCTGTAACCTGCCCGCGGAACTCGCGGCTGGGTTGAAGATTTTCTTCGGCGAGGAGGAACTGCACACGGCGATGTTCCAGGCGCTGAACCGGCGGTTCGCAACGGAATTTTACGCGACGAATCCCTACTACTTCATCCGCGTCGCGCGTCCGTGGCGGATGCTCGTCGGCGCGATGGCACGGCGGCCCCGGACCTTCCCGCTGCTCATCTGGCTGGCACTGCTGCAGGAGGAACGCTCGCTGCATTTCTCGAAAGGCTGCCTGGAGCAGAAGTTCGACATTGAGCCGCAGTTCCTCGTCGTCCACCGGACGCATCTGCGCGACGAAATGGGGCACATCGGCTGGGACGAAGAGCTGCTCGACTGGCTGTGGCCGCAGGTCGGGCCGGCGTTGCGCTCCATGAATGTGCGGCTGCTGCGCTGGATGCTCGGCGAGTTTTTTCTGCTGCCGAAACGCTCGGGTCGGCGGGTCGTGGAGCAACTCGTGAAGGAGTTTCCGCAGCTCGATGCGTCGGCGCTTTTCCGGGAGATGCGGGAGTTGAAAAGTAACGCTGCATATCTGGCTTCGCTCTATTCCCGGGAGATCACGCCCCGCGCCCTTGCGCGCTTCGATGCGCACCCGGAGTTCGCGTTGCTCGCGCAAACGCTGCCCGGCTACGTTCCTCCGCGAGCATGAAGACTTTTGCCATTCCCGCCCGGCTGAATCTCGCCGTCGCGTCGGCCCCGCTCATCGCGATGCTCGGCATCGTGTGGGCCGGTGGATAGGTGACGCAGTGGTGGGCGGTCGCTGTTGGGGCGCTGCACGAGGGGCTGATCTGGCCTTGGCACAATCCGCTCGCGCACTATTTCGCGGTGATGTTCGGTACATGGTTTCATGTGCTCGGCGATGCGATACGCGCATCACTACGGCACCGAGCGCGACGTGTTCAAAGGTGCGCGCAATCTCCGCACCTTCGGCCTCCTCGACCTCGTGTGGCTGAACCACAACGGACATCGCAATGACCACGCACAGCCAACCGTGCCGTGGGTCTATCTGCCGCCTGCTCGCCCCGCTCGAGATCGACCGCCCCGCGCCCATCACGCGCCGCAACTGCTACCGCGCCGAGGTGCCCGGACGAACGCCGCTCGACCGCGTGCTGCGGCTGACCGCCGGGGAGTTTGTGGAGATTTCGCTGGCGGTTTGGGGCGGGACTTTCGTGTGCATCACCGGCGACTTCGGTCGCGCCCGCAGCCACGCGGCTCGCCGCCTTTGGACCAAATGACGGCTCCATCCTACTCGCCGGCGCTCCGCGCTGGCCCGGTCAGCTCGGACCGGCGTGGGGCGCGGACCATCATCTCCACCCGTCAGCGGGCGAGCGTCCGTTGCTCGCGGCGCTGCTGCAGGTCCTCGCCGGAGGCGCGTGATTCGTTGGCCCGTGCGCGCTTTCCGCTTTCACTCCCGTCCGCCAATCGACTAATCCACGCCGCATGTCTGCCATTACCGAAGCGCTCGTGCGCGAAAAACTTTCGACCGTCAAATATCCAGGGTTCAGCCGCGACATCGTTTCGTTCGGCTTGGTGAAGGAGGTGCGCGTGAGCGGCGACGATGTGCTCGTGCAGTTGTCGCTGGCCACGAACGACCCGCGCGTGCCGCAGGCGATCAAGGAGGGCTCCGAAGCGGCGCTGGCGCAGCTCGCGGGGATCGGCAAGACGACGGTGCGCATCGACATCCAAGCTTCGGCCCAGGCCGCGCCCGCGGCGGGCGGTGCGCCGATGGCCGCGTCGGCGATTCCCGGTGTGAAGCATGTGATCGCCGTGGCCAGCGGGAAGGGTGGCGTGGGCAAATCGACCGTCGCCGCAAACCTCGCGGTCGCTTTGCAGAAAAACGGCGCGTCCGTCGGGCTGTGCGATTGCGATCTTTACGGGCCGAGCATCGGACTGATGTTTGGCACCAGCGAGCGGCCGATGGCGACGGAGGAGAACCGCATCATCCCGATCGAGCGCGCGGAGTTGAAGCTGATGTCGATGGGCTTTCTCCTCGACGACGCCGCGCCGGCGATCCTGCGCGGGCCGATGGTCACGAAATACACGCAGCAGTTTCTCCGGCAGGTGGACTGGGGCGAACTCGACTACCTCGTGCTCGATCTCCCGCCGGGCACGGGCGACATCCAGCTCACCATCGTGCAGACGGTCGCGCTCACGGGCGTGGTCATCGTGACCACGCCGCAGGAGGTCGCGCTGATCGACGCGCGCAAAGCCTCGACGATGTTCACGAAGGTCAACGTCCCGGTGCTCGGGTTGATCGAAAACATGAGCTACTTCCTCTGCCCGAGCGATGGGCAGCGCTACGATATCTTCGGCTCCGGCGGCGGGGAGCGCGAAGCGGCCCGGCTGAAGGTTCCGCTGCTCGGCCAGGTGCCGATCGACATCGCCACCCGCGAAGCCGGCGACCGTGGGCTGCCCGTCACGGCTGCCGATCCGGCGAATCCAGTGGCCCTCGGTTTTCTGCAAATCGCCCGGACCCTCGCGGCGAATGTGGGCGCATAGAGACGCAGAAAACGAAATCGTTGACGCGCCCGTCATTTTCCCAAAATTACCCGATCACATGAGCCCCACGCCTGACGACCATCCCGACCTCGTCAAAGAATCCCTCCTCTACAAAGAGTTTCTCGCCGAGCGGGAGGAAATCCTGCGCCACAAATGGATCGAGAGTGAGAAGGCCGGCCACGATGTCGGCTTTGAAAAGGCGCTGCTCGACTGGATTTTGAAACACCGCTCGTCGTGGCGGCAACAGCGGCAGCAGGGAGCATGAGCTAACTCCTGCCGCTCCTTTAAGACGATCCCGCGAGGTCGCCAAGGAACATGAACCCCAACCCAACTCCACCAGCCCCCGGGGCCAGCGTCATCCTCGACGCCGCGGCCATCGAACGCGCCCTCCGGCGCATCGCGCACGAGATCATCGAGCGCAATCCCGACCTCGCAAAGGTCGCACTCATCGGGATTCCGTCGCGCGGGGTGGAAATTGCGCGCCGGCTTGCGGCGCTCATCGGGCAGTTCAGCGGCGTGCAGGTTTTCGCTGGGGTGGTGGATGTGGCCATGCACCGCGACGACCTGCACCGGCACCGGGTCCCGCCTCGCGTGGAGCGGACGATTCTGCCGGCCGATCTCGATGGCAAAACGATCGTGCTGACCGACGACGTGCTGTTCTCCGGACGCACTTGCCGCGCGGCGATGGACTCGATCTCCAGCTTCGGGCGACCCGCACGGATTCAATACGCGGTGCTCGTCGATCGCGGCCACCGGGAGCTGCCGATTCGCGCGGATTACGTGGGAAAAAACGTGCCGACGGCGCTGCATGAACGCGTCCACGTCCGCTTTGCCGCCACGGATGAAATCGAAGATTCCGTCTGGATGAGCCGCACGCCATGAGCACCCAAGTCACTACGCCCACTCCTGATCTTCGCGCCGAGGTGTGGGCGCGCAAAGACCTCACCGCCATCGAGCCGCTCAGCGTCGGAGAACTGACCACGCTGCTGGACACCGCGGCCGCTTTCAAAACCGTGGGCACCCGCGAGATCAAGAAGGTCCCGGCTCTGCGCGGCCAGACGATGGTCAATTTTTTCGTCGAGCCCAGCACCCGCACGCGCGTCTCTTTTGAACTCGCCGCGCACCGCCTCAGCGCCGACGTGATCAACGTGAGCGCGTCCTCTTCCAGCCTGAGCAAAGGCGAAACGCTCAAGGACACCGCGCTGAATCTCCAGGCGCTGCACGCCGACATCATCGTGCTGCGCCACAGCTCCGCCGGGGCCGCGCAGTTTCTCGCCGAGCGGTTGCAGGCCAGCGTCATCAATGCCGGCGACGGCGCGCACGAGCACCCCACGCAGGCGCTGCTCGATACGTTCACGATCCGCGAAAAACTCGGCCGCATCGCCGGCATCCACGTCGTCATCATTGGCGACATCCTCTTCAGCCGCGTGGCGCGCTCGAATATCCAGGCGCTCACGAAACTCGGCGCGCGGGTCACGCTCGTCGGCCCGCCCACGCTGGTCCCGCGGGAATTCGAGCACCTCGGCGTGGCGGTCACGCACGATCTCGATGCGGTGTTGCCCGACGCGGACGTGGTCAATCTGCTCCGCATCCAGCACGAGCGGCAGCGCAAGGAATACTTCCCGTCGCTGGGCGAATACACCGCGCTCTTCGGCCTCACGAAAGCACGTGCGGAAAAACTCAAGGCCGAGGCGCTCATCATGCACCCCGGGCCGATCAATCGCGGTGTCGAAATCGACAGCGACCTCGCCGACAGCGGGCGCTCGGTGATCCTCGATCAAGTCACTAACGGCCTCGCCGTCCGCATGGCCGTGCTCTTTCTCTGCGCCGGAG
>CAYQBV010000337.1:0-4876 GCA_964415705.1 uncultured Chthoniobacter sp.
CGGATTCTAGCTGGGTGATGCGAATTCTGGAGGTCGGACAGGGTGGGAAGCGGATGGTGAGGCGGGGGCGGTTGTGGGTCCAGTAGATGCGGGGGCCGCTCCAGTTATAGGGGGTGAGTTCGGCGCGTTTGAGGATGGGTTTCCATTGGGCGGCGGTGTCGTCCCAGCTGTCGAGCCGCCACGAGGAGGGATGGTTCTTTTGGGCAAGGTTGAAGAGGCGGAGGGCGGCGAGGTTGACGGGGGTGGCGAAGGTGATTTCGACGGTGGCACCGGGCGTGCCCATGGTGTTGGTGCTCCACGCGGTGGTGGCGCAGCGGTCGAGGAGGAGCTTCTTGAGGGATTGTCCATCGCCGCCGGTGATGTCGGCGATGGTGGCGGGGGGGATTTCTTCGAGGCCGCCGGCGGGGGGGGCGAAGTCGTGGTGGAGCGTCCGGTAGGGCTTGCCAATGGCGGCCCTCTTCACGCTGCCACCGGAGTAGGCGAGGAAGTCGAAGATGGTTTTCTCGTCGGCGAGGAAGCCGGCCTTATCGTCGAGTTCGGCATCGCGGGTGAAGGAGGGATATTTGTCGACGGGGTTGTGGCCGTTGACGCCGGAGATTTCGACGCGCTCTTTGGAATAGAAAGTGAGTTCGGGGCTCCAGCCAACGAGGTAGGCGTGGCGGATGCCGTTGGTGACGATCTTCTCGGCGGTGCTGATGATCGCGGCGTGGTCGGCGTCGGTCTTTGCGACTTGGTTTGAAGAAGGCTTGTAGACGGCGCTGAGGCCGGACCACGCGGCGAGCAGCGGGACGATCCACGCGGCGGCGGCGAGGGCGCGCGGACGGAGGGTCGCGATGGCGCAACCGATGGCGACGGCCATGACGGGAAGTTGCGGCGAAAGGTAGCGACAGGTGTTCATGGTGATGAAGTGCGTGCGGCAGGCGATGAGCGCGGAGATGACGATGAAAAGAATCCACGCAAGAGGATGAATCCAGACCTCGCGACGGCGGATGCGCACGACGAGCAGCCAGATCATGGAGGCGAAACCGAGCAGGACGATGGCTTGTTTGACGGGATCGGGAAGAGCGTCGAGCCCGACGCCCCCGGCATAGCGGTCCTGGAAAAATATCCGCAGGCCTTCGAGCGCGGAGGTGCGGCCGAAGCTGTCCTGGAATTTCCACGTGGCCCAGTCGTTCAAGGCATTCCAGACCCAAAAGGGAAGGCTTCCGGCCATGAAACCCGCGAGACCCGAAGCCCACACGCGCGGGGAAAAGACACGCATCCGGAGCATCACGACAAGAAGCAGTCCCGCCGTGGCAAGGGCTGCGATGACGAGCTGGTGCGTCCACCAGCCCAGCCCCGCGAAGAGTCCGATGAAAACGTAGTCGCGTGCGACAGGTTCCTGCCCCCGCTGGTTCGCGGCAATAGCACGGCAGGTCAGCCAGAGCGTCGCCGCCGAAGCCAGTACGCAAACGGCATAGCCGCCGTGGATGAGGAACGGATTCGGGCAGTAGAACGCGGCGAAGAGAACCGCGGCCAGCCCCGCGCGCGGCCCCGCAGCGAGACGGGCCCACGCCCAGATGACGGGAAGGATGAGGAACGCGCAGAGGGCATGGCCGCTGGCGATGACGAAGCTGCTGGTCCCAAAGACCAGGCAGAACGCCGCCGCAACGTAGGACTCGATGGAGCCGAGATAGGCCTGCCCATAGAAGAAGACAGGGAAGTCACGCCCCTCCGCGATGTGTTTGGCCATCAGCAGCGTGGTCGCGTAGTCCGGATTGGTGACATGGCGGAACAGCCATGCCTCATAGAGCCCAAACGCCGCGGCGGCGGCGAGGATGGCGGCGAGAAAAATGCGCTCCAACTTCGTCATGCTGATGTTTTCAAACGTGGCAACGGCTCCGACAAAGGGCATCCGGTCGTACAGTTAAGAGGCGGATACAACAGAAAGAGCCCTGATGGCAAGATACCGCCGCCACAAAAACAGCCGTGCTTCAGTTCTTCATTTCTGCCGGACATGCTCACAAAATCCGCGGGCGGGCATCCAAAGTCCAGATGGTTGTCGTGCTGAAACTAAATAAGTGAAAAGGCCGGGTTCTTCCTGTTCTTACTCGTAAAGCTGTTCCCGCGAATCCTCTCATCGCGCGGGAGCCAGCATAATCCGTGGCCGGCCCGATCGCGCACACGAACGAGACATCCTGTTGACAGCCTGAATAGTTTAACGCTTAAAATGCCGCGCATGGGGAAAATCGGTCCATACGCCGCAGGGAGCCATAGAAAGCCAATCGGTCGCCCGCGTAAATTCAAGGAGGCTGGCCGGCGCGTCACCGTCACACTCCCGGAATCTTCGCTGCGACTGCTTGCCCTAGTCAATCCGGACCGTTCGCTCGCGATCACGAGAGTCGCGACGTATGCAGCGCAGATGCACGACAAGCCCGACCCGGTCGTCGAGATTGTCGAGGTGATGAAACACACCGGCCTGATCATGATCGGGCCGTGTTCTGCGTTGCGGGCGATTCCATTTTTACGTCTGGGCGAGGTCGAACCGGGCCGCTTTATTCTGGCCCTTGACCCCGGCTATGACAGTTCGCAGCTTGAACTGGCCCTGCGCGACCTGCTCGAAGACATGCCCGAAGAAGAGCGCCACGAGAAGCCGCTCATCGAGAAACTCCTCACGCAGATCAGCGGGTTGCGGCGCGCACGCTCCCTAAACATGACCGAGGTCGTTCTGGTCGATCTGAGCACGGAAGCCACCTGATCATGTTCAGCCCTTCATCCAGCCCATAGATTCACATCCAACCATCCAACAAGAAGCCACCATCATGTACACAAAACAAACCCTCACCCCAATCCTCCGTATCATCGGCCTGCTCCTTCTCTGCGCATGGATGGCCTCCTGCGATGGTGGAGGCGGTGGCGACTCCGGAAGCAAGGCGCCCGATGTCGGCAGCAACGATGTCAACACCGTGCTGTGCGTCGGCGACAGCATCACGCGCGGCACCTGCGCCCCCGCCGGAGACCCCTACCCCGCACGCCTCGCCGCCCTCTCTGGCAAGCGCGTCTATAACGAGGGTGTTTGCGGCGCCTTCAGCAAGGAAACCGCCAACCGGGCACCCGGCCATCTCCGCGCCAGAAAACCCGGCTACATTTGCATTCTCGTCGGCGCCAACGACGCCACCGTCCCCGGCGACGTCAACTACGTGGGGCTGAAGGAAAACATCCGCTACATCATTCAATCGGCGAGGGCGCAGAAGACCATACCCATCGTCGCGACCCTGCTGCCCATGGCCGGCGTACACAGCCTCTACCGGGGCCGCGCCAACCACATGAGCGATGACATCCGCAGCCTCGCCGCCGAGGAAAACGTCGCCCTCGTCGATCTGCTCGCCGAATTCGGCAACGACGAATCCCTCCTCCAGCCCGACGGCCTGCACCCCAGCGACATGGGCACCCAAATCATGGCTGCCGCCTTCAACGACAAAATCGCCAACCCCTGACCGCCGCCCCCGCCGCGCGCGATGATTTCCAACCCTTGGAAATGACCGTCGCGATGACTTCCAACGACTGGAAAAGTGAGGTGGGGCGAAGCGTCCCGCTGAGCCGTCTTCGTAGCCGCTTTGCTTTGCAGCGCGGCCGAACGCACGAAGCGTTCCTCCACGGGATCGGAGCCGGGGTCAGATCCGGCCGGTGCGGACGCAAGCTGCGCCGCCGATTTCTTTCACGACCGCTGCTGCCGGTGGTGACCGGACGGTGATGGCGGATCCTCCATGCGGCAGGCCACGGCGGCAGAGGCGCAACCTGCAAGGAGCAGAAGGCCTCCGGCAATCCGCTCGATCAAATGCCGTCCCCCGCGGCCTTGTTCATTCGCTTGCCGATAGGTGGCGTCGCCGAGGAGTGCGATACCGATGAAGAGCAGGGCCAGACCCGCAAGGCCCGGCAGACGCATGCTGTTCTTTTGCTTTGTCATCTTTTCTCTCCACTCCACCTTGCGGGCTCTCGTTTTCTTCGCCGCCGTGCCGCGCTGCAACGTGACGGCGGCGAGGAGGACGGGCCCCGGTTCATCGAAATTGACAGGAGATTGTTTTAACGAGATAAGGCGCATCTGTCATTGGTTTTTACATGAATATGAAAAGACGTCTGAGCAAGAGCAAATCCGGAGGCAGGAGGCCACCATTTGATGGTGCATGCCGGCCTGTTACGGTGACGCTGCCGGAAAGCACGTTGCAAGGGCTGTCGCAAGTTGACCCGGATCGCGGACGGGCCATTGTTAAATTGACGGAGGCGAGACTGGGCGCCGGGGATGGCACGTCGCGGTTGGTGGAGGTGGTGGAGATGGCAGAGAAGACGGGACTGCTGGTCGTTGCCCCTTCTCAGGCGCTACGCCGGATCCCTTTCCTGCATCTGGTCGAGGTGGCGACCAGCCGGTTTATTCTGGCGCTGGAGCCCAGCCATGATTTCCAAACGTTGGAGATTGCCGTGCTCGACCTGCTGGACGATGTGACCGAATACGACCGGCGGGAGCGCGACCTGCTTTCGCAATTGCTGGAACAAATCCGCCGGATGCGCCAGACCGGCCGCATTAGCATGGCGCAAATCCTCTTCGTCCGCATGGATTGACGGCCGCGCTCCGCGCTGGAAACAGAGGTCGGCCGGACACAATCCGGGGAGCGGCGCGGGACGAACCTCTTGAGTTCACCTGTTCTGAAGCCGCAGCCCAAATCGTCCCATTTTTCTTCCGGGGTGGCCTTCTTTCTTCTTGCATCGGCAAGAGGTTTCTATGCAAGCATGCAGAATCAATACGACTTTCTACGCAGTTACAAGGTGCGTGGCCGGGCGGATGGATATGAGTTGAAAGCCAAAAAAACAGCGGGCGCGCGCGCAGGTGCACGGGGCCCGA
>CAYQBV010000338.1:0-4875 GCA_964415705.1 uncultured Chthoniobacter sp.
ATCCAGCGCCGATTGACCAACGTGCATGGGCACGTGGTGAAAGGATTACTGGCAACATGAGGAATCAACTCCGCAAAATAATCTCGGCGCTCTTACTTAGTATTGCGGTGCTTTCCAGCGAGGCGGCGCAGCCTGCGGGGCCTCCGCCGGATTTGACGAAGGAGCCCAAGGCGGCGGAAGGGAGGGGAGATTGGAATCTGGGACCGACGGGGATGCGGGGGTGGATGTTTGTGAAGGACAATTACACGGATGGAGCGCGGCAGATTTTGGTGACGAAAATCGAGAAGGGATCGCCGGCGGACGGAACGATGGAGGTCGGGGATGTGATTCTCGGCGTGGCGGGGAAACTTTTCACCGAGGATGCGCGCCGATTGTTCGGGCGGGCGATTGACGGAGCGGAGAAGGACGGCGCGCTGGCGCTGATGGTGTGGCGCAAGGGCGAGCAGAAGGATGTAGTGGTGAAGCTGAAGGTGATGGGCGCTTACGCGGACACGGCTCCGTATGATTGCGCGAAATCGCGGAAGATTTTGGAGGAAGGCTGCAAGCGCATTGTGGAGAATAAGGATTACGGGCGGTGTCTGGTCGGGTATATCGCGCTGCTGGCGTCGGGCGATCCGCAGTATGCCGAGTTACTGAAAGCGAAGGCGCATGAGGTGGCTCCGCAGAATCCGAAGTTCCCGATTGATAAATGGGTGCCCGGAAATCCCGGTGGCTGGATCACGGGCTACACGTGCGTCTTTCTCTCGGAATACTACCTCGCGACAGGCGACAAGTATGTGCTGCCGGCGATTCAGGAATACGCGCACTTCATCGCGCTGGGGCAAAGCCGCATCGGCACGTGGGGCTCGAACATGGCGTGGACGGATCTGAATGGCGGCGTGATTCACGGCAACATCCCCGGCTACGGCGCGCTGAATCAAGCGGGGCTCGTCTGCCACATGGGGCTGATCCTCGCGACGAAGTGCGGCATCGAGGACAAGGACGGTGAAATCGCGGCGGCGCTGATGCGGGCGAATGATTTTCTGAGTTCCTACGTGGGAAAGGGCACGATTCCCTACGGCGATCACAACCCGACGCTGAATTGCCACGACGACAACGGGAAGAATTGTCAGGCGGCGCTCATCTTCGATCTGCAAGGGATGAAGGAAGGCTCGCAGTTTTACACGAAGCTGATCACGGCGTCCTACGAAGACCGCGAGGAGGGGCACACGGGGAATCAATTCAGCCACCAATGGTCCGGGATGGGTGTGGCGCGCGGCGGGCCGAAAGCGGCGTCGGCTTTCCTCAAAGAGATGCGCTGGTATTACGACATGGCGCGCACTTGGAAGGGCGATTTCGTGTATCAGGGGCTCGGCGGCGGTGGTGGTGGATATTGGGATTCCACGACTGGCTACATGCTCACTTACGCGCTGCCGTTGCGGAAACTTTTTCTCACCGGCAAGGATTCGAAGTCGGATACATGGCTGAGCGAAAAGGACGTGCAGGAGGCTATCGAAGCGGGGCGCAACATGGATTACGAAAAGCTGGATGTCCCCGCGCTGATGAAGGAACTGGGAAGCTGGTCGCTGGTCGTGCGCACGCGCGCTGCCGAGGCGATTGCGAAAAAGAAGGAGGACGTGACGCCCGCGCTGCTCCAACTGCTCGAAGGCAACGACGCACAGGCGCGCATCGGGGCGTGTCAGGCGGTGAAGGAACTCAAGGCGCGCGGTGCGGCAGCCGTGCCTGTTTTGATCAAGCTGCTTGATCACGACGACATCTGGCTCCGCGTCTGCGCCGCCGAAGCGCTCGCAGGAATCGGCGAACCCGCACGCGCGGCCATCCCCGCGATGCTCAAAGCCTGTGCGCGTCAGGACCTCAAAGACCCGCGCGGCTTCCAGCGGCGCGGCCTCGCGTTTTCGCTCTTCTATCCGCGTGGCGCACTTGGCGGCGATGGATTGCTGGCCCGTTCCATTGAGGGTGTTGACCGCAGCCTGCTTTACCCCGCCATTCGGGGAGTCGCCACGACCGACGACGGCCGCGCTCGCGGCTGCCTGCGCTCCGCCTACCAATTTCTCACGCTCGACGACGTGCGGGCACTCGCGCCCGACATCGTGAAATCCATCGCCAAAAAAGCCCCCAGCGGAGAAATGTTCGCCGGCGGAGTCCGCCTCGCAGGTGTGAAACTGCTCACAAAATACCGCATCAAAGAAGGCATCCCGCTCGCCTTCACCGCGATGGACTGGCGCAACTGGGGAGCCGGCGAGCGCATCGCCGCCTGCCTCGCCGCGCTCAAGGAATACGGCGCCCACGCGTTGCCCGTGCTCCGGGAAATCGAGCGCACCTGGACCGTGGACGAGGCCACCAGCCTCGGCCTCACCCCGCAAATCGCCAAACTCCGCGAAATCATCGCCGCCGCAGAGAATGACAAGAGCCCGCCCGCGCTGATCAGTCTGCAGGGCGGTTGAGTGTCACCCGCCTTCGCCCCCGCCGGGAGTGAGAGGTCCGTGCCTCCCCGCCTCCGCCCGCTCGGCTGTCTCGCAACGCCTCGGCTCGACTGCGCTCCGCAAAGCCTCCGCTCCGCTCAGGATGAAGGAACGGATTTTCCGCAGCGCGAACATCCTCCTCTTTCGCCTGCCACTGAGAAACGGAGTTTCGCTCCACGCATCCGTTCCCAAAGCGCTGCGCTAACTTTGGGAACGAGAGTGAACTTTGGGAACGAGAGTGAAAACCTCCTCAGCTCCCAGCGGCCCGACCCCAATGGCAGCCCCGCCTACACGCGCCGCGGCTACGAGCTGGTGCAAAAGCTCAAGGTCAACGACGTGGAAGCGCGCTTCGCCACGGCGATCAACGGCTCCGAATCGCTGCAATCCATCGCCAAGCGCATCGGCATCCCGCTCAATGAGGCGCTGCTCATCGTCTTCCGCTTCGCCACGCTCGACATCATCGACTACTGGTCGTCGAGCGTCCTCGCCCTCCCCTACGGCGAGCCCGCTGCGGAGTAGCGAAAAAGGCGACGGAGCACCCACGCCGCGGATCGGTCCTCGCCGACGGCGCATCGGCTGCCGGCGAGCCAAAAAGACTCGCGCCTCCTTTCGGAAAGCTCCAGAATGCCGGGGTCACGGAGAAAAAATTTTATGACTGGCAGACTGTCGGCGGCACCGATGACGTTATGCGTTTGGTCGATTGCCTGGAGAGAGCGGACATTCCGTGGTGCGCGATTGGCGGAGTCGCAGTCAATCACTGGGCGGCAGAACCGATGGTTACTCAGGACGTTGATTTTGTTGTCGCTACTGACGCCATTGACCGCGCCGTGGACCTTCTCACCGAAGCCGGTTTCCGACCCGGGAGATTCGAATGGTCAATCAACTTCAAGGGACATTCGAGAGTCAGCCTCCAACTGAGTACTGAGGATTTCTATCGTGACTTCCCGACCAGAGCTGTTCCGGCGGATGTGCATGGCATTTTGCTCAGAGTTGCTTCGCTCGAGGACACACTGAACGGCAAGGTCAAGGATTGGAGCGATTCAGCGCGCCGGCAGAGCAAGCGAATCAAGGATCTCGGTGATATAGCTCGGCTGGTCGAGACGCATCCGCATTTATGGGAGTTGCTGACCGATGCTCTCCAGCAGCAGATTGAACGTCCAATAGCCTAACCCCAAGGGAGCTTGGAGTGATGGCGGAGGCCAGGTGCGACGTTTCAATTCACGGCACGGTGGCGATGACTTGGATGGCGGAGAAGCCGGGGTTGAAGGTGAGCGCGGGCTTCCAGCCCGTTGGCGCAGGCATCCTCCCGGCGACCCGCACGCGCGTTGGTGTCCACGGATCGGTGACTCCTCCACGCGCCATTCGCAGCCGGCAGGGATGCCGGCTGCTGCGGGCTCGAAGCCCGCGCTCCCCTTCTCCTACCTGCATCGTTCCGGCCTAAGTAATGGCCGACTAATCACGGCGCGGTGGCGCGGGCTTGGAGGGTGAACGATATGGCGATGCTGCTTTCGAGCGGTTTTCCCACGCAGAAATCCGCGCGCACCCCAGTGGGGGTGCTGCCCGCACCCACGGCACCGGTGCTCAAGCAGGGTCCGCGCTCGGGTGAACTCACCGTCACCACCAAGGCGATGCCCCATGCCGCGTCCTATATGTGGCAGCTCGCGCTGGCCTCCGCTCCGGCGACGATCTTGCGAACTCTGCCGACCACGGCAGCGCGCACGGTTTTCCCCGGCCTCACCCTCGCGCAGACCTATGTGGTCACGGTTGCCGCCGTGGGTTCCGCCGGCCAGGGCGCCTGGAGCGAAGCCACTCAAGCCATCGCCACCTAATCGCCCCGCCGCAGGGACACCCATCCCCGCGCCCCGCAGTTTCCCGAGCGCGCCGGACTCCATCCGGCGCGCTCTTTCCTTTTCCCCGGAAACCCACGCCGCCAAATTTCTGAATCGCGGCGCTCACCTCGGCGGCCGGCCGCCGCCTTCGCCCCCACGGGGAGTGAGAGGTCGTTGCCTCCCGACCTCCGCCCGCTCGGCTGTCTCGCAAAGCCTCCACTCCGCTCAGGATGACGGATCGGATTCTCCGCAGCGCGGACATCGCCCTCTTTCGCCTGCCGCTGAGAAACGGAGTTTCCCTCCACTCATCCGTTCCCAAAGCGCTTCGCTAACTTTGGGAACGAGAGTGAAAAAGATTCTGGCGATCCGCGAAGCGTGCAGCCTGGCGAAGATGCCGGTCAGCGACCGCGCGCTCGTCCTCGATGGTGCGTATTTCACGAACCTGCTCGGTGACGAGATCGTGGCCAAGAGCTTCATGGCGCCGATCGCGCAGCCAGGTGTCGTCGAGGCGCAGATCCGCCGGCTGGCGGGCTTCGACATCTTCGAGACCACGATCCTGCCGGAGAACGGCGAGAAGCTCGTCG
>CAYQBV010000339.1:0-4856 GCA_964415705.1 uncultured Chthoniobacter sp.
TGGACTGTAAATCCACTGGCTTACGCCTTCACAGGTTCGAATCCTGTCCTGCCCATTCTTTCGCCGGTCCGATAAACACAGGCTGCGCAGCCCGACCGGAAGCCCGGCGCAATTTCCACTTTCCCTTTCCGCGCCGCGCCTTTCCTATGTCCGCATTATGAAACCCAACGCACCCCTCGTGGCGGTCGTCATGGGCAGCAAATCGGACTGGGAGACGATGCGCTGCGCTGTGGAGATTCTGGAGAAATTCCACATTCCGCATGAAAAGCAGGTCGTCTCGGCGCATCGCACGCCGGCGCTGCTCACGGAGTTTGCCACGGGCGCGGCGGCCCGCGGATTGCAGGTCGTCATCGCGGGCGCGGGCGGGGCGGCGCATCTGCCGGGAATGATCGCTGCGCAGACGGCGCTGCCCGTCATCGGCGTGCCCGTGGAGTCGAAAACTTTGCGCGGTTTGGATTCGCTGCTTTCCATCGTGCAGATGCCCGGCGGCGTGCCGGTCGCCACGATGTCCATCGGAACCTCCGGCGCGCGCAATGCCGGCCTGCTGGCGGTGAGCATCCTGGCGCTGAGCAATGACACGATTCGCTTTGCGCTCGATGAATTCCGCGCGAAGCAGACCGCCGAAGTGCTGGCGCAGAAACTGGAATGAGCGAGCCGCGCGTTTTTTTGCCGGGCAGCACGATCGGCGTAATGGGCGGCGGGCAGCTTGGGCGCATGTTGGCCATCGCGGCGCGGCGCATGGGCTATCGCGTCCACACTTTCTCGCCGGATGAAGACACCCCGACCGGCCAGCTCGCCGACCGCGAAGTGGCGGCGCGCTACGACGACGCGGCGGCGGTGCGCGACTTTGCGCGCGGTGTGGATGTGCTGACGTTCGAGTTTGAAAACATCCCCGTGCAGACGGTGGAATGGGCGACGGAATGTTGCACGGTGCGCCCGTCGGCGCAGGTGCTGCACATCTGCCAGCACCGGTTGCGGGAAAAGGAATTTTTGGATCAGGCGGGAATTCCACTGCCGGGCTTCATGGCGGTGGGCAGTGCGGGCGATCTCGCGGCGGCGGCGGTCGAGCTGGGGTTGCCGGCGGTATTAAAGACGGCGGCGTTTGGCTACGACGGCAAGGGCCAGCGGAAGATCGCGCCGGGCGACAATCTCGCGGAAGCGTGGGCGCCGTTCGCGGGAACGGGCGCGGTGCTGGAGCAGTTTGTGCGGTTTGAAAAGGAGATCTCCGTGCTCGTCGCGCGCGGCGCGGATGGCGCGACCGTGACCTATCCGGTGTGCGAGAACGTGCATCGCAATCACATCCTCGATGTGACGATCGTCCCGGCCGGAATCTCGGCGCAGGCGGCGGAAAAGGCGCGCGCGCTGGCGGTGGAGATCGCGGAGCAACTGGACCTCGTCGGGTTGCTCGCGGTGGAAATGTTCCTGCTCGCGGACGGCGGCATCCTAATCAACGAACTCGCGCCGCGTCCGCACAACAGCGGGCACTATTCCTTCGATGCCAGCGTCACGAGCCAGTTCGAGCAGCAGCTCCGCGCGGTGTGTGGCCTGCCGCTCGGCAACACGGATTCGCTGCGTCCCGCAGCGATGGTGAACCTCCTCGGCGACGTCTGGGCGGGTGGCGAACCGGACTGGGCCGCGGTGCTGGCGATGCCCGACGTGAAGCTGCACCTCTACGGAAAAACCAAACCGCGCCCGGGCCGGAAGATGGGGCATCTCGTGGCCTTCGGCGCGACGACGGAAGACGCCGCGCAGCACGCTCTCGCGGCGCGCGCAGCGCTGACGAAATCGTGATGGCCGCGACGCTGATGGAGACCGCCCTTTTGCCCACTGGAACGCCGCGCGAATACGACGCCGCGGTGATCCAGGCGGTGGCGGTGCTGACGGCGGGCGATCCGGTGGCGTTGCCGACGGAAACCGTGTACGGGCTCGCCGCCGATGCGCTGCGGCCCGACGCGGCGGTGAAGATTTTCGAAGCGAAGGAGCGGCCGTTTTTTGACCCGCTGATCGTGCATCTGCCCTCGCGCGGCTGGCTGGACGAGCTGGCGGACATTCCCTTCGAGAGCCGCGCGCTGGTCGCGCTGCTCACCGAGCATTTCTGGCCGGGACCGCTCACGCTGGTGCTGCCGCGGCGCGCGGTCGTGCCGGACATCGTGACCGCGGGACTGGAGACCGTGGCCGTGCGGATGAGCGCGCATCCCGTTTTTCGCGCGGTGGTCGCACGCTTCGGGCGACCGCTGGCCGCGCCGAGCGCGAACCGCTTTGGGCGCATCAGCCCGACGACGGCGGCGCATGTGTGCAGCGAACTCGACGGCCGGATTCCGCTCATCCTCGACGGCGGCCCGACGCTGCACGGGGTGGAAAGCACGATCGTCGCGGTCGAGGGCAGCCACTTCCGCATCCTCCGCGCCGGTCCGATCACGACGGCGGAGCTGACCCTCGTGGGCGGCACGCTGATCGCGCCGGAGTCCGCAGCCACCTCCCAGCCCGAGGCCCCCGGCCAGCTCGCCAGCCACTATGCGCCGGGCACCCCGCTGCACCTCATCGACGACGCCACGGAGCTGACACCGGGCAGCGGCGTGCGCGCCGGGCTGCTCGGTTGGAAGCGCGTGGCCAACCACAGCTATGGGCGATTCGCGCACGCCGAGTGGCTCAGCGAACGGCAGGATCTGCGCGAGGCGGCGGCGGGGCTTTTCGCCAAAATGCGGCGACTCGACGAGGCAGGGCTGGATGTGATCCTCGCCGAAAAACTCCCGGAGACGGGACTCGGTGTCGCGATCATGGACCGGCTGCGCAAGGCCGCGCATCCGAAGTAGCCGATGGCCGCCACGCCGAACAGAATCAGCACGAAGGCTGCCGGGCTGGTGAGCCTGGCGGTGATGTCGAGTCGGCTGCTTGGGCTGGTGCGCGAGCAGGTTTTCGCGGCGCTCTTTGGCGCGAGCGCGGGGATGGACGCGTTCATCGCGGCGTTTCGCGCGCCGAATCTGCTGCGCGATCTTTTCGCCGAGGGCGCGCTCTCGACGGCGTTCGTGACGATATTTTCCGAGAAGATCACGAAGGAGGGCGAGGCCAACGCGTGGCAACTGGCGAACAAGGTGGCGACGCTGACGGCGGTTTTCATGTCGGGTGTGACGCTCCTCGGCATCTGGCTCGCGCCGCAGCTCATGCACGTGCTGGCCGCGGGTTTCGGCGTCGGGACGGTGAAAATGGAGACGGCGATTTTGCTGACGCGGATCATGTTTCCCTTCATCGCGCTGGTCTCGCTGGCCGCCCTGGTCATGGGCATGCTGAACGCGAAAAGTGTCTTCGGGATGCCGGCGATGGCGTCCACGTTTTTCAACATCGGCTCGATCCTCGGCGGCGTGGGCCTGGCCTGGCTGCTCGACCCGGCATTTGGCACGGCGCAGTACGGCACCGGCTCGCTGATCGGGCTGGCGATCGGCACGCTGATCGGCGGGACGCTGCAACTCGTCGTGCAGTTTCCTGCGCTGCGGCGCGTGGGTTTTCATTTTCGCCCGGACTTCGCGTGGCGCGATCCCGGCGTGCAGCGGATCCTTTGGTTGATGGGCCCGGCGGTCATCGCGGCGAGCGCAGTGCAGGTCAATGTGATGGTCAACGGCAACTTCGCGTCGCATCTCGGCGACGGTCCGGTGAGCTGGCTGAACTACGCGTTCCGGCTGATGCAGTTGCCCATCGGGATTTTCGGCGTGGCCATCGGGACGGTGACGCTGCCGGTGATCGCGCGCAGCGCGGCGGCGGGCAATACCGCGGAGTTTCGTTCCATCCTGGCCAAAGGGATGCGGCTGGCTTTCGTGCTGACGATCCCGAGCACCATCGGGCTGGTGCTGCTCGCGCGACCGATCATCGCGCTGATTTACGAGCGGCGGAAATTCACGGCGCTGGACACGCTGCACGCGGCGGAGGCGCTGCAGTTTTACGCCATCGGGCTGTGCGCATACGCGGGGATCAAGGTGCTCGCGCCCGCGTTCTACGCGCTGGGGAAGCGCAACACGCCGATGCTCGTGAGCTTTCTCTCCATCGCCGTGAACTACGGGCTGAACCAGTATTTCACGTTCCATCTCGGCTGGGGGCACAAGGGGCTGGCGCTCTCGACCGGCCTCGTGGCGCTGACGAATTTCCTGCTGCTTTACGCGCTCATGCACCGCCAGATCGAGCGGCTCGAAACGCGGCAGATGGCGGCGACTCTCGCGAAGCTCGCCGTCGCCGGCACCGCGCTGGCGGCGGTGTGCTGGGCGGCGCTGGTGTGGGTGCTGCCGCTGGCGGGGCAGGCCGGGTTGGCGGGAAAAGCGGGGGCGCTTTTCGCGACGATCGCGGTCGCTGGCGCGGCATTTTTCGGCGTGGCGTTTTTCCTGCGGATCGAGGAACTGGACGAGGTGGCCGCGATGGTGCGACGGAAGCTCGGGCGGTTCGCCAAGCGGGCGTAATTCGGGCCAGCCAACCGCCCGCGACCTCGCGTGTCCTTTAGCGCCGCCGCCGCGCGAGCAGACCGAGAACGCCGGTCAGCAGCAGCCCCAGCGCGCCGGGTTCCGGCACCACAGCACCACCGCCAAACGATTTACCCCCACCCCCGCCAAAGGACGCCGCGCCGCTGGTGAAGGTGACCGTCGAGCCAGCGCCGATGGTCAGCGACGCGAGCGTCTGGCTCACGGTGCCAAACTTCAATGTGGTGCCTGCGCCGGTCGCGCTGACGGCCGCCGTGCCGCTGCCGACCACCCCGTCCACGGTGGTGGTGCCAGCGGTGGCGTGGAGCGCGGCGTAGCTTTGGGGGCCGTCGAGATTCACGGTGCCCGCGCCGGTTTTCGTGAGGCTGTTCGATCCGCCGGTGATCCCTCCGGCGA
>CAYQBV010000340.1:0-4856 GCA_964415705.1 uncultured Chthoniobacter sp.
GCGAGTGTCCAGACCGGGATGCGCGTGCGGCTGATGCAGGCTTCGCCGCCGCAGACGGCGGGGTCGCTGTCCACGCCGGGGAAGCTCTGGCCAAGGTCGCGCGCCACGATTTGCAGCAGGGCCGCTTTTTCACCCGGCGTCATGGCGGGCAGGAGCGCTTCGGCGTCGGCGAGAAGTGGCATCGGCATACGCTGCGGAAAATAGCGCCCCTTCAGCCGGTGGCGAAGGTTTTGTCACGTCTTGTGACGTGGACGCGGTTTTGCCACAGGCTCCGCGCGCTTTGCCTCCGGCTCCCTCACGTTCACCCCTCGCCGTCCGGTTGATTTCCCCAGCCGTCCCGCTAGTTTCGCCGCCGTGATGCACCTGCCGAATCACCGACTTACGCCGCTCCGCGAATTCTCCGGGCACGCTTTCGTGCGCCGGATTCGCGGAGCCTTTCTCGCGTAACTGCCGGCTCGCGCTGCTTCGGGCGGAAGCGCAGGCTGGCTTTCCCAAAGTCCCGCCCATCCCTTTCCTCATCATGTTTTCCAACCCATCCTCGAAATACCGCGCCTACCCGCCGATCCATCTGCCGGATCGCCAGTGGCCCAGCCGCACGCTGACCTGCGCCCCGATTTGGTGCTCCGTGGATCTGCGCGACGGCAACCAGGCGCTCGCCGTGCCGATGAACGTCTCGCAAAAACTCGAGCTGTTCGACGCGCTGGTGCGCTGCGGTTTCAAGGAAATCGAAGTCGGCTTTCCGTCGGCCTCGAACACCGAGTTTGAGTTCAACCGCCGGCTGATCGAAGAGGGCCGCATCCCGGACGACGTGACCATCCAGTGCCTCGTGCAGGCGCGCGAGGATTTGATCGAGAAAACCGTGCAATCGCTCATCGGGGCGAAGCGCGTGATCATCCACCTCTACAACTCCACGTCGCCCGCGCAGCGCCGCGTGGTTTTTGGAAAAACGAAAGCCGAGATCGTGGCGATCGCCGTCCAGGGCGCGCAATGGATCAAGGACCGCCTGCCGCGGCTCGCGGGCACGGACGTGCGGCTGCAGTATTCGCCGGAGAGTTTTTCTGCGACCGAGGTCGAGTTTGCCAAAGAGATTTCCGAAGCCGTGATGGACGTGTGGCAGCCGACGCCGGAGCGGAAGATGATCCTGAACCTGCCCGACACCGTGGAGGTGGCGATGCCCAATGTTTATGCCGACCAGATCGAGTGGATGAGCCGCCATTTGAAGAATCGCGACTCGGTCATCATCAGCCTGCACACGCACAACGACCGCGGCACCGGCGTCGCCGCCACCGAGCTGGGCCTGCTCGCCGGCGCCGAGCGCGTGGAGGGCACGCTCTTTGGCAACGGCGAGCGCACCGGCAACCTCGACATCGTGATCGTGGCCATGAACTGCTTCATGCACGGCATCGCGCCGAACCTCGATTTTTCGCGGCTAAACGACCTCGTGCAAATCTACGAGCGCTGCACCGGTATGACCGTCCCGGCGCGGCAACCCTACGCGGGCGAGTTGGTCTTCACGGCGTTCTCCGGGTCGCATCAGGACGCGATCAAAAAGGGTCTCGCCGAGTGGGAGACCCGCGTAGGGGACCATTGGGATGTGCCGTATCTGACGATCGACCCGCGCGACCTTGGCCGGGAGTATCGCGAGGTCATCCGCGTGAACAGCCAGAGCGGCAAGGGCGGCGTGGCGTATCTCCTCGAAAGCGAGTTCGGCATTGAGTTACCGAAGGATCTCCAGCGCGAGTTCGGACCGCTCGCCAACGACGCCGTGGACCGCCTCGGCCGCGAGGTCAGCGGCACGGAGCTGAAGGCGATGTTCTGGCGCGAATACCTCGAGCGCGCCGAACCGTGGCAGCTCATCCACTTTCACGCCGACGGCACGGCGGGCGTCTTCTCCTGCCGCGCCTCCGCGCGTCGCGACGGAGCTGAGGTGGCGCTCACCGGCACGGGCAACGGACCCATCGCCGCGTTCGTCCACGCGCTGCACGAAAGCGGCGCGGCGCGTTTCGAGATCGCCGATTTCAAACAGCACGCGCTCAGCTCCGGCACCGGGGCCAGCGCCATCGCCTACATCCAGATCCGGCTCCCCGACGGCAAGACCAAGTGGGGTGCCGGCGTGGACACGAACATCGAACTCGCGCCCATCAAAGCGGTGCTCAGCGCGGTGAACCGCGCGCTGACGTGACGGCGCGCTGACGCGCGAGCCATTCGTGATACGTCAACGGCTCGCGGTCGGCGCTTGCGCGGCTGACTAGGTCGCGGATTTGCCGCCAGATCTGTGGGTGCCGGAGATCGACCGGGTGGATGGAAATGCGGAGCAACGGATTCGCGGTGAGCCGGCGGAAGAGCAGCTCATTCCACGCGCGGCTGACCTGCCGCCGCCACGCGCTGCGCACGCTCCAGACGAGCGATTGCGACGGCCACACGCGCGGCGTTTGCAACTCCACCACGCTCCCGAGCCGCGTCGTATATTCGCAGCCCAGCTCCCGCAGCGCCGCCGCCGCCTCCGCACTCAGCAACCACGCCGGCGCGATGAACCCCGCCGGCTCCACGCCAAGCTGGCGAAAATCCTCGCGCGCCTTGCTCACCAGCGCCGCCGCTGCCGGACGGTCGAGGTCGTAAAACTCGCCTTCATCCGCCGTATAAATCCGCGTCGTCCATTTCGCGCTCACGCTTTCGCCCTCCCGCCGCGCCCGCTGATGGTAGTAGCCGTGCATGACCAATTCGTGCTCCGCCGCGGCCTGCGCCCGCAACCACGCGGCACAATCCGCGTCGGCGAGAAAATGCCCGCGGTGATGATGATCCGGGATGACGAGCAGCGAGCAGCGTGGCACGCCGAGCGCCGCCAACTGCCCGAGAATCTCCGCACACTCCGCGCGCGTCCGCGGCGAGACATCGTGGAGCGAAACCACCAGCGCCCGGTTTCCGGCGATGGGCGGCGGTGGGGAAAGCGGTGCGGAGTTCACGAGCGCCGACCGTCGCAAATAAGGGTCGCGGCATCCATCCAGTTCGCGCGCCGCCTTGCACCGAACACGGAGAGGGAATCTGCTGCGCTGTGATGCGCCCGTCCGCCGTCTGGCCGGGGAGCTGGGTGAAAACCCCGATGCGCCGCTCGCGCTGGCCGGGAAGGTTTCGAGCGATCTGCTCGCCACTATCCGCGAACATCCCACCGTGGTCGCTGAAATCCTGCGCGCGCTACATGACTGAGCGCGCGGAGTTCGCGTGCGACTTCGGGCGGCACGGTCACCCGCCCATACCGCTGCCGCAGGAACGACAGCCGTCCGATGATCGCGAGATTGGAAATCGGCGACGTATTACTGACCACGCGCATGCGCCAAATCCTCGGTCGCTTCCGTGATCGTGTAGTCGCGCGCAATGCCGCGCTCGGCCAGTTCGACCGCGAAAGCGAAGTGATCCAGCCCCGCCATGCGCGCCGCCTGGCCGAGGGTCAGCCAGCCACGGGCATAGTAGCGGCAGGCCAGCTCGATCTGCATGTGCCGCTCGCGCTCGCCCGGACCGAGCGGCAGCATCCGCAGCGATTCTTCGTCTAGTTCCAGCGTGATGGACATGCGGGGAGCATAACCGGAACGCCACTGCTGACAAGACCGCCGGACCAGCGAGCGTGGTTCTTCCACCCAGTTCGGCTCCGATGGCCGGCCTCGGGCGGCCGGGTTCACGCGCCGCCGCACTCGAAATGAGCGAGATTCTAGAGCTGACCCCACCGCCCCCCGGCACGGTCTGGTACGTCGAACTGCACAAAGAAATCCCCGCGGCTACTCCTTGAAATCCGTGTCCGGCTTTTCGAGGTCGATCCGGGGAGTTTGGTGAAAACCCCGATGCGCTGCTGGCTCTGGCCGGGGTGGCGACTGGTGACCCGCCCAAAGAGATCGGCACTGGACGGCGCTTATACCATGTATCATCCTCCCCTCCGATGACTGTCTGTTTTGTCGAGCTGGAGGCTTTCACCGAAGAAGTGCTGCGCGTCGCCGATGAGGAGACGCTGCGGCAGTTCGAGTCGGAGCTGGCTGCCCACCCGGCAGCCGGGGATTTGATCCGGCATTCGGGCGGGCTGCGCAAAACGCGCATGAAGCTGCCGGGGCGGGGCCGGAGTTCCGGGGCGCGCGTGATTTACCTCTGGTTGCCGGAGGCGCGGCGCTTCGTGCTCTTCATGCTCTACACCAAGGCGAAACAGACGGACATCCCGCCCGCACTGCTCGTGCGATTGCGAGCGGCAGTCGAAACCATCAAAGCCAGCTACAACCGATGAAAACCAAAACCAAGAACCCCGAAATCACCTTCGATGCCGAAGCGCTCGTCACCCGCGTGGAAGGCTTCGCCGCCGGACGTCAACCGGCGCGCGAACGCACGCTGAAACTGCCTCCACCGGTCAAGCCGATCCCCGCGAAGCAAATCCGCGCCATCCGTCTGGGCCTCGGCTGCACGCAAACCGAATTCGCCGTGCTGCTCAATGTCCCGACCGTCACCGCCATCTCGTGGGAAAACGGCACGCGCAAACCCAGCGGTGCCGCCTTGCGCCTGCTCGCCGTGGCCCGGCATCACCCCGAAGCGCTCCATGCGGCGTAGCTACGTGCGTGGCCGGATCCCCGCGCCGCAGCCCTCGCAATCAGCGAGATTCTGGAGCAGCTCCCGCTGCTTCTTTGGTAGCTCGACTTAACCGGAATCTAACGATGCAGATCTACGTTTTCAGGGACAACCAACAGTTTGGTCCATACTCGACCGATGAACTGCGGGCGTTCTATGCGAACGGTCAGGTCCAATTGGATGAGCCGTGCCGTATTGAGCAGGACGGTACCGCAGAATGGACGACCGTCGGAAAACTGTTGGGTATCGCGAAGCCG
>CAYQBV010000341.1:0-4813 GCA_964415705.1 uncultured Chthoniobacter sp.
CGCAGCATGGACGGCCACGGTTTGCGAATGACGAGTTTGCCCATCGTGTTCGGCGGCACTTCCTGCCCGTTGTCATCCACCACCGCCGCGTCCACGCCGAAGAACGGCAGCGTCGCCGTGCCGGGTTTCGTCGGCGTCGCGCCGGGCAGCGAGGTGATCATGTGCCCGCCGGTTTCCGTCTGCCACCAGGTGTCCACGATCGGGCAGCGCCCGCCGCCGATGACGTTGTGATACCACATCCACGCTTCGGGATTGATCGGCTCGCCGACCGTGCCGAGCAGGCGCAGCGAGGAGAGGTCGTATTTTTTCGGCCACTCGTCGCCCCACTTGATGAACGCGCGGATGGCGGTCGGCGCGGTGTAGAGGATGCTCACGCCGAACTCCTCGATGATCTTCCAAAAGCGGCCGTTGTCCGGCCAGTTCGGCGCGCCCTCGTACATCAGCGAAGTCGCACCCATCGAGAGCGGACCATAGACCACGTAGCTGTGGCCGGTGACCCAGCCGATGTCGGCGGTACACCAGTAAATGTCGTCGTCGCGCAGATCGAAGACGTACTTGCACGAGATGTGCGCGCCGAGCAGGTAGCCGGCGGTGCTGTGCAGGATGCCCTTCGGTTTGCCCGTGGAGCCGCTGGTGTAGAGGATGAAAAGCGGGGCCTCGCTGTCGAGCGGGACGGGCGGGCAGTTTGCGTCCACGTATTCCATTTCGCGGTGCCACCACACGTCGCGGCCTTCTTCGATGTGGATGTCATTGCCCGCGCGGCGAAAAACGATCACGCGCTTCACGGGATGCCCTCCGTCTTTCAGCGCAGCGTCCACGTTCGCCTTGAGCGGCACGATGGCCCCGCGCCGGTAACCGCCGTCCGCGGTGATGACCGCAACCGCGCCGCAGTCGGCCACGCGATCCTTGATCGACTCCGCACTGAAGCCGCCGAAGACCACCGAATGAACGATGCCGAGCCGCGCGCACGCGAGCATGGCGATCGCCGCCTCGGGGATCATCGGCATGTAGATGAGCACGCGTTCGCCCTTCTTGATTTTGTTCCGCTTGAGGACGTTCGCAAAAAGGCAGACCTCGCGATGCAGCTGCTGATACGTGATCACGCGGCGCTCGCCGGGCTCGCCTTCCCAAATAATCGCCGCTTTGTTTTGCCGCGCCGTGCCGAGATGCCGGTCGAGGCAGTTCTCCGCTACGTTCAGCCGTCCGCCCACAAACCACTTTGCGAACGGCTCCTGCCAGTCGAGCACCTTCAGCCACTTTTTGTTCCAGCAAAGATCGCCCGCCTCGCGCGCCCAGAATTTGTCCGGTCGCTTCACCGACTCCTCCCACAGCGCGCGATACTGCGCCATGTTCTGGATGCGGGCTTTCTTGGAAAATTCCTTTGCCGGTTTGAAAACGCGGGTTTCGGACAGTTGGTTCGCGGTGTTTTTGCTCATTGGGATTAGGAAAAATGCTCGCCCGCACAGCGGGGGAAAAGTGCCGGGATTTTCGGCGGTTCGCCCCCGATGTAAAGCCCTCCGTCCCACGGGCGCTTGCGTTTTGGAGTGCGGTCGTTTTTGTATTCAGGGGTTACCGGGCAAAAAAGTTTGACTCCCTGCTGGCGGACCTCCGCCCGCTGCCGGAGCGGGTGCTGGAAGGTGTTTGTTGAGATCGGAAGTGGGGCCGGAACCAGAAGCCGCTGCCGCGAGTGCTCTACAGCACCACGCCTTCCGGAATGAGGAGCATCGAGTCGATGTCTTTGAGTCTAGGAATGGTCATCAGTTGGATCGTTTGATCCACCTCCTTGTTGCCTGCCTTGCCTCGGGCGCGTTCGATCACCGTCCGCTGTTCGGCATCGGAGATTTGCAGGTCGAGCGGGATGTCAACGGGTTCGGGCTGGCCGTGCGCGTAACGATGCAGGACCGGTTCGGCTGCCCTATGAAACTTCTGAAATACGATCGAGCGCGTGGTCAGCAGCCACAATCTTCCCCCCATGCGGCATCCACGATTGCTGCGGAATTCTTTGCCTGACCAACATTGCGAGGCAGTTTCCAGGCAACGGAAGGGGTGAGTATTGCGTCATCGTTCGTCGAGTTTGAGAGCTTCGCCATACGGCCTTTCTCACCAAGGTCAGGGAAGTATTTGTAATAGGGTCTGCGGCCAACCCAACTGTTGTGAACTTCGACTAAAAGTCCGCCGGGATCTTGGTGCATGATCATCCCAGTCTCAAAACCTTGTTCCCACCCCAGTCCGGCCGGATCGGATTGATAGATCGCTCGACGACTGCGATCGTCGAGTTCAACGCTGAAGTAGAGTGAGCCTGTGGCGCTCTGGGAAATAGCCCTCGGGTTATAGACCGGTGAGCTATCGAGGGCGGACACTTGTGGGCGGCGGCGCGTGGAGGTCAGCAGTTCGATCTTGTCGGTTCCCATGCGCTTTTTTATCTCCCAAGACGCCGGCTGCCCGCGAATCCTTTGCGCTTTGCGCCTTGGCGGGAGAATTGCCATCGCTGCTTTAGGTGGATTGCTCCCGATCAGTAGCAAGTCGATCTTTTCGAGCGATGCGCACGGCGGACACTGCAAAGTCGGCCGCGCGCGATTTTTCCAAAACAAAGCCCGTAACAATCACCGCGCGCCTGACCATAGTGCTGCGGAATGCCCCTTTCTCCTTCAGCCCCTGACTTCCCCCACGAGTTCGAGCGTGTGCTCAGGGCTGCGCATGGCGAGGTGCGGGCGGATCTCGCGGCGCTCGGGGTGCCGCCGGGATGCGTGGATGATCTGGCTCAGGAGGCTTTTCTCGCGTGGTATCGCGCGCCGGGGCAGCGGCCCGCGGAGGTCGAGCCGGTGCGGTGGTTGAAGGGCAGCGCGCGGCGGATGGCGCTGAATTTTTTCCGCGTCAGCAAACGCGCGGGGGAGCGGCACGCGGCGGTGGTCGCCGAATTGCTGGCGACGGAGCCGCTGGAGTTGCCGGTGCGCGCGGATGATGGGGCGGCGGCGGCCCTGGAGCATTGCCTTGGCGAAGTGCCGGAGAAAAATCGCGCGGTGCTGCGGCTGAGATCTGAGGAAAATCTCGCGTCGCACGACATCGCGGCACGGCTGGGGACGACGGCGGTGGCTGTCCGCATCCTGCTCATGCGGCTGCGCGAGGCGCTCCGCGACTGCATCGCACGGCGGCTGGCGGAGGAGGCGCGATGAACGAACTGCTGGAGCGTTTTCTCGATGATCGGTCGGCGCTGTCGGAGCCGGAAGCGCGGGAGTTGTGCGCCTGGCTGGAGGTGAATCCCGCGGCGCTTCATGAATTGCGCGCACAACTTGTGATGGATGAATTGCTCTCGCGCCGGTCGGACGAATCGCGCGCGGTCTTCGTGGCGCGGGTGCAGCAGGCGCTGCCCGTTTCGGTTGCGGAGAAGGAGCCGGGGCAATCATTTGTTGCCAGCGTTCTGCGGCGTTTGGGGCTGGGTGCTCCAGCACCTGCGCATCCGTGGCGCTTGCTGGCGGCGGGAGCTTGTGCGGCGTTGCTATTGGCGACGGCTGTTTTTTTCTTCCGCCCCGATGGTCCGCGCGTGCGGCTTGCGCGTGCGGACGGTGATGTGCGGGTGCGGCGCGAGCAGCAGATCTTCGCGGGAAAAGCGGGCTTTGCCTTGCAGGCGGGCGACTGGCTGCTCACCGGGAAGGATGGCGCGGCGGAGATCGAGTTTCCCGACGAGACGACGCGGATCACGATTGGCGCGGAGGCGGAGTCCGGCGTGGTCACGGCGATGCCGGACAAGCAACTCAAGCTCACCGCCGGCACGCTGCGCGCGAGCGTGGCGCGGCAGGCGGCGAATCACCCGATGCTCATCCGCACGCCGACGGCGAAGGCGGAGGTGCTCGGCACGAAATTCGAGATGAGCGCGTCGAAGGAACGCACGGAGATGACCGTGACGGAAGGGCGCGTGCTCATCGCGCGCACGGATGATGAGAGCGGCGTGGTCATCGAAACGAGCCAGACTGCGACGGTGCCGGAGAAAGACCCAATCAATGTGCAGGCCATACCAGTGACGCAGACGCTGGTGACCGGTTTACTTGCGCGGTGGAATTTTGATGAGGGCGCGGGATTATCGGCGGAGGATACTTCGGGAAATGGGCATACGCTGACGCTGAACAAAGAGGGTGCGTGGGGTGAGGGACGCTTTGGCAAGGCGCTCAATCTGCACGCGGTGCCGGTGGTGGCGCTCTCGACGCCGATGGAACTGCCGGGCGCATTTACCATCTCGATGTGGCAGCGGATCGAGCCGGGCGGCCCGGCGCGTTTGCAGCCGCTCCTCACGATCGATGGCGAGGCCAACCGCATGAACTCGCTCTGGCTGATCATGCCGCCGACATCTCCGGGTTCGGGCATCGTGCTTGGTGTCTCGGGGCCGCAGATGAATTCGCAGGCGCGGGCGGAGGCGGGGGTTATTCTCGCGGGCCGCTGGCAGCATGTCGCGGTGTGTGTGGATGGAGTGGAAGGTCGGGCGACGTTTTTTGTGGATGGGCGCGATGTGAGCATGGCGACCGGGCTGCGTGCTGGCTTCAAGCTCAAGGCACCCGTGTTCATCGGGCGTCGTTTCAAGGACGGCCCGATGCCTTTCGACGGCCAGATCGACGATGTGCGCATCTATGGGCGCATTCTCTCAGGAGAGGAAATTTCAGCGCTCGCAGAAGAACCAGCAACATCCAAATGAATATGAAAAACACACTACGCACCATTGTGGCACTTGTCCTCGCGACGGCGTTGCCAGCATTCGCACAACGCCCGCAAGGACGCCCCGGCGGGCCGGAACAAAACCGCCTTCCCGAAGGCGCACGCGTCG
>CAYQBV010000342.1:0-4762 GCA_964415705.1 uncultured Chthoniobacter sp.
ACCGGCCGCAGCGCCGCCATGTCCGACTGCATCATCAGCTTGTTGCGGCGCGACTCGTCGTAGATGCAGCCGTACCAGGTCGGCTCGCCGTAATCGCACTGATAGCCGGACATCTCGGAGCTGTTCTTCACCCGCTGGCTGCGGATCTGGAAGCCGCTGTTCACAAAGCCCGTGCCCGTCAGCTTGATCTTCATCCGCACGATGAAATCGGCGTAGTCCTTTTCCGTCGCGAGAAAGACATTGTGCTTCACGTGCTCGGTCAGCGAGCCACCCGTGAGCGCGCCGTCTTCCACCCGCCAGAGCTTCGCGTCGCCCTCCCAGCCGGCGAGCGTGGTGCCGTCGAATAGCGGGACGGCTTTGCCGACGGGCGGCGGCGGCTCGGCGGAGGCGATCGAGGTGAAAAGGAGGGTGGCGAGGAGCGGGAGGTATTTCATGGGAATGGTTGGAAAGATCGGAATCGTGCGCGGTTCTTAGAAAATGTCACGCCCGGTGCGGTCAGCGCGCGGGGAGCGTGGTGGCGAGCCGGTGGCCGAGCCAGACGGCGGCGAGGCAGAGGACGAGCGAAAGCGCGGCGTTCAGCCCGGGGCGCAGGCCGGCCCCGGCGTGGAGGAGGTCGAGCGTCTGCAGGCCGAACGCGGAAAACGTGGTGTAGCCGCCGAGCACGCCGATCATCACCACCTGCCGCACGAGCAGCGGCGCGGGGAGGAAACCCTCCGGCGCGGTGAGCGCGGCAAAGGCTCCGATGACGAAGCAGCCGGTGACGTTCACCACGAGCGTGCCGACGGGAAAGGCCTCGCCGTATCTCGCCGTCAGCCAGCCCGCCAGCGCCATGCGGAGGCCCGTGCCAACTGCGCCGCCGGCCATCACCGCGAGGTAGGTTTTGAGCATCATGGGGATGAGATAACGCCAGACGCCGCGCGCGGATTCAAGAACTGCGCGACGCTGCTGAGAGACCCGCGTCTCTTCCCTGGAGCCAAAAAACATTTCGCTGGCCCCCGTTCGCTTATGCCAGACGTTATCGGCCTGCGGCGCGAGTTTGCTCCGCGACTCCCCCCGATCCATGCCTCGCCCTGCCATTCTCATCACCGCTCTTTGTGCGCTAGTGTTTGCGCCGTTTTCCGGCGGCGCGGGCGAGGTGGCGGACTATTTTGCGGCGAAGCCGGGGGCGCTGGCGCGGGCGAAGGCGCGGCTCGCGGCGGGCGACCGGGATCTGGCGCGGGCGCTGGCCGGGCTGGTGAAGGATGCGGATGCGGCGCTGCGCGAGACTCCGCCGGCGGTGACCGCAAAAACCAGGACGCCGCCGGGTGGCGACGCGCACGATTACATGAGCCTCGCGCCGTATTTCTGGCCGGACCCGAAGACGCCGGACGGGCGGCCGTATGTGCGGCGCGACGGCAAGGTGAATCCCGAGAGCCGCGAGCCCGGCGCGAATGACAGCGCGCGTGTGAAGCTGATGGGCGATTCGATCGAGACGCTGGCGCTGGCCTACTACTTGACGGGGCAAGAGAGTTATGCGGCGCACGCGGTGAAGTTTGCGCGCGTGTGGTTCCTCGATCCGGCCACGCGGATGACGCCGCACTTCCGCTTTGCCCAGGCCGTGCCCGGCGTGAATGAAGGCCGTGGGACGGGCATCATCGAGGCGCGGAATATCGCCGCCGCCGCGGCTGCGCTGCGGCTGCTCGCGGGGTCGAAGGCGTGGCCCGCGACGGATCAGCGGGCGCTGGACGCGTGGCTCGGGACGTTCCTCGACTGGCTGCTGCTGAGCGCCCCCGGCCGCGAGGAGCGCGCGGCAAAAAACAACCACGGCACTTTCTACGACGTGCAAACCGCGCAGCTCGCGCTCTGCCTCGGGCGCACGGAGGTGGCGCGCCGCATCCTCACCGAGGCGCGGGCGCGGCGGCTCGCGGAGCAGATCGAAAAGGATGGCCGCCAGCCGCTGGAGCTGGCCCGCAATACGTCGTTCAGCTACTCGCGTTTCAATCTCGAAGCGCTCGCCGCGCTGGCCACGCTCGGCGAGCACGCGGGCGTGGACGTGTGGCATTTCACCACGCCGGACGGACGCGGCCTCCGCGCGGCGATCGACTACCTGCTGCCCTACGTGGACCAGCCCGCCAAGCCGTGGCCCTTTGAGCAGATCAAGGAAAAGCACGAGGAGCAGTGCCTGCCGATCCTGCGCCAGGCCGCGCTGGCTTATGGCGCGCCGGCCTACGAGGCGGTCGTCGCGAAATATCCCGACGCCGCGGCGAAGCGCTTCCAGTTGCTGTTTTTGAAATGAGCGGCGCGCCGTTTTTATGAAACCCGCGCCCGCCTTCCTCGCGCTGGCACTGCTCGGCGCGGTGGCGCGCGGCGCGGAGGAGCCTCCGCTCACGCCGGTGGCCGAGGTCATGGCGACCCCGCGCGTGGAGGCGGCGCGCCGTCCGGCGGTGCGGGTGCGCGGCGTGGTCTCGCTGGTCGGCGAGGGGCTGGCTTCGTCGGCGACGAGCCCGGCGGTGCTGGCATCGTTTTGCGTGGAGGACGAATCGGCCGGCATCTGGGTGCTGACCGGGATGGCGCTGCGCGAGAAAATCTGGGAGGGAAATTCCGACGCGCTCCTCGCGCTCCGCGAGGGCGTGGAGATCGAGATCGACGGCGTGATGGATGGCGGGGCGTTTGCGCCGGTGCTGCTGCCGCGGAGCGTGCGGGTGCTGGGGGAAAAGGCGCTGCCGCCCGCGCGGGCGGTGCCGCTGGCGCAGCTCATGAGCGGCGCGGCGGCGGTGCGGCGCGTGGAGGTCTCCGGCGTGGTTCAGAGCATTGCGGATGAAGGCGGTGCGCGCTGGCTGCTGAAGGTGGAAACCGGCCTCGGCCATTTCCTCGTGCGCCTGCCGAAGACCGAGGCTTTCGCGCCCGCGCGCCTGCTCGATGCCCGCGTCCAGATGCGCGGCCTCGCGGCGGTGTCGCGCAACTGGCGCTCGGAGTTTGTCTGCCCGCGCCTGATCGTAAGTCACGAGGCGGATGTCGTGATTCTGGAGGCCGCGCCGGACGATCCTTTCGCGGCGCAAAAAGTGGCGCTGAACGCGCTCGATGCCTTTGCGCCCGGTGGGCGTCCGCGGCATCGCCGGCGCGTCGAGGGCACGGTCACCTATCTCGATTCGAGCGGTTTTCTTTTTCTCCAGGACGGCGCGTGCGCGGTGCGCGTGGAGCTGGTCGGCAAGAGCGCGCCGCTGGCGGTCGGCGATCGCGTGGAGGCGACCGGCTTCATCGATACCAGCCGCAAGGTCGCGGGCCTGAGCGGCGCGCTGGTGCGCCGGCTCGGCGGCGGCCCGGGGCCGGACGCGGTCCCGATCAGCATGGGGGAAGTGGATGCGGATTTCCGGCTGATGATCGCGGGAAAATCCACGCGCCTGCCGGGGCTCGACGGCCTGCTCGTGCGCGTGACCGGGCGGCTGCTCAGCGTGCAGGGACCGGCGGCGGATGGCGTGCAGCGGCTGGAACTGGACTGCGGGGATTCCATCACCACGGCCTTTCTGCGCGGCGGCGGGGAGTGGCCGGCGGGCACCACGTTGCGCGCCACCGGGGTGGCCAGCGTGCAATACGCGCCGGCGGTGCAGACCGCGAATTTCGCCCGGCCCACGCGCCTCGATCTGCTGCTGCGCGACCGGCGCGATCTCGTGGTGCTGCGGGTGCCGCCGTGGTGGACGCCGCGGCGGCTCGGGATCGCGCTCGGCGGTGCCGGCGTGCTGCTCGTCCTGGCCTTTGCGTGGGCGTGGCTGCTGCGGCGGCAGGTGGCGTGGCGCGGCGCGCGGCTGGCGGAGGAAATCGCCGCGCGGCACGACGCCACGCTCGAGTTCGACACGAAGCTGCGCGAGCGCACGCGCCTCGCGGCGGATTTGCACGACACGCTGGAGCAGGCGCTGACCGGGCTCTCGCTCCAGCTCGAGGCGACGGAGCTTTTTCGCACAACCGCCCCCGAGCGCAGCGCGCAGCATCTGCGGCTCGCCCAGCAGTTCCTCGACCGCAGCCGCGCGGATGTGCATCGCACGGTCTGGGATCTCCGCGCGCACGGTCTGGCGGGTCGCGACGTGGTGACGGCGCTGCGCGAGCGCACCGCGGCGATGGTCGCCGGCTGTGCCGTGCAGATCACCGTGGAGACAGAGGGCGCGGCCCTCCCGCTGCCGGATTTCATCGCGGGTAATCTGCTGCTGCTTGCGCAGGAAGCGGTGACGAACGCGCTCAAACACGCGCACGCGCAGCACATCACGGTGCGCGTGGGCTTTGCGCCGGACGGCGTGACCGTGAGCGTGACCGACGACGGCGTGGGCTTTCACCCGGCCTACGCGCCCGGCCATTTGGAAGGGCACTTCGGCCTCCAGGGGATGCGCGAGCGCGTGAAGCGACTCGACGGTACGCTCCGCCTCGAAAGCCGCCCCGGCAGCGGCGCCCGGCTGGAGGTCCACGTGCCGGCGCGGGCGTTTGGGGAGGGGGGCGGGAAATGACGAATAAATCGTCATTCGCGAACCGACGTTCCGGGGGAGCGCGCGCGCCCTCGCGTGCCGACCTTGGACCCGCTCCCGCAGCAGCGCCGCGTCTCGCTCGACGGCGGCGTGCGCGACGCGCGCGCCAGCACGGTTTCCGGCAAGGGCGCCGGAAACGGCACGCGAGGGCGCGTGCGCTCCCCTTTCCTCTCCGCAAATGCAGCGCCACCCCCGGCATTCGTCATTCGTCATTCGTCATTCCGCATTACCCTACCCATCTGGGTCATGGTGCCCCCGCCCGCCCCGTGCTC
>CAYQBV010000343.1:0-4755 GCA_964415705.1 uncultured Chthoniobacter sp.
CGCTGCAGGTTGCAGGCGATCGCCGTGCCCGCGCCGAGCAACGCCAGCATCACCATCAGGACACCCTCGCCACGATTGAGAAAACCTGCAGTGACCAGAAAGCCGGAGGCGAACGCGATTTCGGTGATCGGGGTCATGGCGGCGGTGGTTGCTGAGCCTCCAGAATGGCGGCGAGTTGTTCGGCAACGAGCAAATCCTTGGGGCGCGCGGTGGTTTTCTTGCTGCGGATCAGCGTGGGGCAATCAAGAACCCGGCAGGTGCCGAAGGGCAGCGTCAGAACAACGCTGTGATCCAGGACAAAGGTGAAATCACCCAGTTCGATTTTCCCCAGCACATCGATCTGCCCAAGATCCGTTTTCAGATAGATTTTGCCCGTTTCTTCGACCGTCCGTGGCGGGAATACGAATGGACGGTCATAAGGCACCATCCGGTGCATGGGATGCAGGTCCACGAGGGCCGCGTGCAAGCGCGCGAGGTTCGGCAAGTCCGACATTTCGCATGGTGCGCAAACGTCCACGTCGAATGTCATATAAGTCGAGCCATGCCCGAGGGCCGCGTACCCGCCCACGATGACAAACTCGAACTTGTGCTCAATGAGCCGTGTCAGGATTTGCGCGAGGTCCGCCATATTGTTCCGTCATCGCCTGCCGCAGCATCAGCGCCAGCGAAAGAGCCGAGTCGTTCATCTTGAACCGTTCCCAAACGCTTTGGCGCAGGGTTTCCACGATCAGGCTCATATCGTGTCCGGCCGCTTCCGCGGCACGCCACTCGGGGCCGTCGGTGCGGAGAGCGCACGGCGCATGCTCGGTTGTTTCGACTGCGTTCATTGCCAAAAAACTACGCTCCTTTCACTGCCGCGACGATCTTCTTCGCCGCGTCGGCGAGGTCGTCGGCGGGGATGACGGCGAGGCCGCTGCTGGCGAGCGTGGCTTTGCCGGCGGTGACGTTGTTGCCCTCGAGGCGAACGACGAGCGGGATGCTGAGGCTGGTTTCTTTCGCGGCGGCGAGGATGCCGTGGGCGATGATGTCGCAGTCCATGATGCCGCCGAAAATGTTCACAAGGATGCCCTCCACGCGCGGATCGCTGAGGATGATTTTGAAGGCTGCAGTGACCTGCTCTTTCGTCGCGCCGCCGCCCACGTCGAGGAAGTTCGCGGGCTTGCCGCCGGCGTATTGGATGATGTCCATCGTGGCCATCGCGAGGCCCGCGCCGTTGACGAGGCAGGCGATGTTTCCGTCGAGGCCGATGTAGTTCAGGCTGAACTCTGACGCGGCGACTTCGCGCGGGTCTTCCTCGCTCTTGTCGCGCATGGCCACGATCTCGGGTTGCCGGTAGAGCGCGTTGTCGTCGAAGTTAAATTTGGCATCGAGCGCCAGCAATTCGCCGGTCTCGGTGACCACGAGCGGGTTCACCTCGATCTGCGAGCAATCGCGCGCGACGAAGAGCTTGAACATGGCCGTGAAAAGCTTCGCCGCCGCACCGATCTGCGCGCCGGAAAGGCCGAGCGCCTTCGCCAGCTTGCGCGTCTGGTAGGGCTGGAGTCCGAGCACGGGATGGATCGGTTCGTGGAAGATTTTCTCCGGCGTGTGCTCGGCCACGTGCTCGATGTCCATGCCGCCCTCGGTGCTGGCGATGACCACCGGCGCGCCGCTGGCGCGGTCGAGCAGGATGGCGAAATACAGCTCGCGCGCGATCGTCGCCGGCGCGGCGATGAGCACCTTGCTCACGACCTTTCCCTCCGGCCCGGTCTGGTGCGTGACCAGCGTCTGCCCGAGCATTTTCCCCGCAAACTCCCGCACCTGATCCACCGAAGTCGCCATGTGGACACCGCCCTTAAAGCCGCTCGTGAACGTCCCTTTTCCCCGCCCACCCGCATGGATCTGCGCCTTCACCATGAACTCCTTCGTCCCCAGTTTCATCGCCACCTCCGCGGCTTCCTCGGCACTGTTGGCGACGCTGCCTTTGGTCGTGGCGACGCCGAATTTTTCAAAAAGTTCGCGGGCTTGGTATTCGTGGATATTCATCGAGCGGCAGAACCTAGGGGAGCCCGCGCCGGGCTGGCAAGGCATGAGCGCTGGATAAGCGGCGACTCCATTTGCTTTCGGCTAGTTCTCTTTCGCGAGTCGTCCGCCGCGGCTCACGCGCCAGTGGTGACCGGCCCACCAGACGCGGCGGTCGCACCAGGCCGCGCACCAGCAGGCGAGTTCGACGGCACCGGCGGCAAGCATCACGGGGAAAAGCCACGGGATGGGGAAGCGTGCGCTTTTTCCCAATGACCGGAGGAAGAGCCAGCGGGCGAGTTGGATCAGGAGGACGAAGCTCAAGGCGGGGAGCGTGTTTCCATCGCCGGCAAAGACGAGCAGAGCCGCGCTGGCCACGAGACCGTTCGTGAAAACCATCCCGGCGAAACCGGCGGGATTGCACACCCGATAGGTCACGGCGACGCGGCGCTGGTGCCGCCAGTAGTCGCGCCACGTCAGCGGGTCCGCGTCGAGCGTGGCGACCTGCGCGCTGAGGCGGATGGTGCGGCCCGTTCCGGCCAAAGCCGCGCCGAGCCGGTGGTCTTCGGCGAGAAAATCGCCGAACGCCGTCCAGCCGCCGACGGCCTCCACGTCCGCGCGACGCAGGGCGGTGCAGGCTCCGAGCGTGAAATCGACGCGGCCAAAGCGCCGGACCATCGCCAGTCCCGGCCACAGCCCGCCGAGCGCCGCGGCGGCGTCGAGGCGTTGCGGCCAGGTGGCGAGATTCACAAACCGGTAACCTGCCGTGATTACGTCCGCGCCGCTGGCCAGCCACTCGCGGCGGAAGGCCTCGTGCCACGCGGCGTCGAGCAGCGACTCGCTGTCGCTCATGAGCCAATGACCGTGCCGGGCGTGGGGCGTCATTTGGACGAGCTTGGAAATCTTCGGATTCAGCACCGCGCCGGAGCGGCAGGCGACGACGACGATTTCGCGTTTGGGAAAAGAATCGCGCAGCGCAACGCACACGCCCATCTCCACCGAGCCGTCATCCGCGCCGAGGATGAGCTGATCGCCGGGGTGCATCGCGGCAATGAGCGCGTCGAGTTTGGCGCGCAGCGCGGGCACACCCGCTTTCAGCGGACGCAGCAGCGTCACCGGGGGAAGATCTCCCGGAGAAAATTCCGGCGGCGCGGTTTCCGTCAGCCATGCCTGCACCTGCCGCGCGGCAAGCCAAGCATAGATAGCGCTGCCGCTGGCGAGCGCGCCGGCAATGACAGCGGGCCAGTTCATGCCTTGCGCGTGGTGGGGGACATGGGCCTAATCGTCATCGCTGCGTGGCCCAGCCGGCCCGCGCGCCCCGTGAATTGAAACACCTCATCGTCACCGCCGACGACTTCGGGCGCAGCCCGGAGATCAATGCTGCCATCGAACGCGCCCACCGCGCGGGCTTCGTCACGCAGGCGAGCCTGATGGTCCATGAGCCCGCCGCCGCGGAGGCCGCGGAGATCGCGCGGCGCAATCCCGCGCTCGCCGTCGGCCTGCATCTCACGCTCTGCGCGGGCCGCGCGGCGGAGGTTTCCGCGCTCACGGACGAAAGCGGAAACTTCCCCGCGTCGCCCGCGCGCGCCGGGCTGCGCTACGCCTTTTCGCCCGCGCTCGCGGAGCCGCTGCGGCGTGAGATCGCGGCGCAATTTGCGCGTTTCCGCGCGCTTGGTTTCCCGCCGACTTATTGGGACGGCCACACGCACCTGCACCTCCATCCCTCGATCCTCCGCCGCACGCTCCCCATCGCGCTCGATCACGGCTTTCGCACCGTGCGCCTCGTCCGCGAGCCCGGCCCATGCGCCCCGGTGCCGTGGATTTTCCAAGCGCTCAGCCGCGCCGCGCTCCCGCTTTTGGGAAAAAGCGGCGTGCAGTTTGCCGACCGCGTTTTCGGCCTGCGCGAAACCGGACGCATGACCACCGCGACTCTCGCCCGCCTCCTCGCGCAACTCCCCGACGGCACGAGCGAACTCTACTTCCACCCCGGAGCCGAGCCCGCCGAGCCCGACTACGCCGCGCTGACTCCCCTGCTCGCGCGCCACGGGATCACCCTCACGCACTGGCCACGGCCAGCCGCGCGCTGATCTCGCGCTGGCCCGCGCACAGCACCTCGACTTCATTCCCGCCCGCCGCGTCGAGCCGCGCGCGCACCGTGCCCACGGCGAGTTCCGGGCTGTTGCAATCGCGGCTCAAATGCCCGAGCACCGCCCGCCGCAGCCGCCCGCCGAGCAAGTCCGCGAGCACGCCCGCCGCCGCCGCGTTCGAGAGATGCCCGTGGCGCGACATGATGCGCTGCTTCACGGACCACGGCCGCTTGGTGTCGTTTTGCAGCAGCTTCTCGTCGTGATTCGTCTCGATGAGCACCGTCTGCGCGGCGCGCATGCGCTCGTGGACGAGCTTCGTCGCCTGCCCGAGATCCGTCAGCACGCCGAGCGCCTCCGCGCCGTGGTGCAGCACGAAACCCACCGGCTCCACCGCATCGTGCGGCACAGGGAACGTCTCGACGGTGATGTCCTTGATCGTGAACGCGCTGCCGGTCACGAACAGCCGCCAGTCCTTGCGCAGCTCGGGGCGGTCGCGTTGCAGCACCTCGGCGGTCAGGCGGTTGCAAAAGATCGGCGTGGAAAACTTTTTGCACCACACATCGAGCGCGCCCGCGTGATCGCCGTGCTCGTGCGTGAGCAGGATGCCGTCGATCTCCAGCGGGTTCACGCCGCAGAGCGCCAGCCGCGCCCCGATCTGCCGCGCGCT
>CAYQBV010000344.1:0-4742 GCA_964415705.1 uncultured Chthoniobacter sp.
AGCTGCCAGAGGGGCGAGGCGCGCGGGCGGCGCGGGTGGTGGATGGCGGGCATGACTGCCCGTGGGAACATGCGGCGGGCCAGCACGCTTCGGTCCGGAGACGAGGACTCGCTGCTGAAGCTCACGAAGTCCCTTTTCACGCGCGCGTTTACGGCCAGGGGACCGGAGGCGGCGGGGAGGGATGGGCACGGCAGCACACGCGCGCCGTCCGCGCTTTCCTGCTTCCCACCCCTGCCCGCGCGCGGCAGATTCCCGGCGTGAGCTACACGGTTTTCGCCCGCAAATATCGTCCGCAGACCTTCGATGAAGTCGTCGGCCAGGACCACATCGTCCGCACGCTGAAGAACGCCATCGCGCAGAATCGGCTGGCGCAGGCGTATCTTTTTGTCGGCCCGCGCGGGACGGGCAAGACCAGCTCGGCGCGCATTTTTGCCAAGGCGCTGAACTGCATCAACGGCCCGACCGCGGACCCGTGCGGGGTTTGCCCGATGTGCCAGGAAATCGCCGAGGGGACTTCGCTGAACGTGATGGAATTCGACGCCGCGTCGAACACGCAGGTGGACAAAATCCGCGAGATCATCATCGACAACGTGAAGTACATGCCGACCGGCGGCGCGAAGTACAAGCTCTACATCGTGGACGAGGTCCACATGCTCTCGAACTCGTCGTTCAACGCGCTCCTCAAGACGCTCGAAGAGCCGCCGGCGCACGTGAAGTTTGTCTTCGCCACGACCGACGTGCAGAAGGTGCCGACGACGATCATCTCGCGTTGCCAGCGCTTCGACTTGCGGCGCATCCCCGCACCGGAAATCGCGAAGCATTTGCTCTACATCGCGGGGAAGGAAAACCTCGCGCTCGCCCCGGCGGCGGCGGAGACGATCGCGCGCGGCGCGGAGGGAGGCCTGCGCGACGCCGAGTCGATGCTCGATCAGCTCGTGGCGTTTTGCGGCACGGAGATCGGCGAGGAAAACGTGCTCGAGGTTTTCGGTTTCACCGGCCAGCAGACGGTCGCGGGGTTGTGCGAGCACTTGATCGCGGCGGAGTCGGCGAAGGCGCTGGCCGTCATCCACGCGCAGGCGGAGGCGGGCAAGGATCTGAGCCGGCTGATGGCGGACCTCATCGGCCACCTGCGCAATCTGCTCGTGGTGCAGCACGATCCGCAGGGCGTGCAGGACGAGCTCAGCGCCGAAGCCGCCGCCGCGCTCGCCGCGCAAAGCGGGCGCATCGGCACGGACAAGCTGCTCGAGCTGATCGAGCAATTTGCCCAGGCGGAGAGCCGGATGAAATGGGCCGCGAACAAGAAGATGCACTTCGAGATCGCCGCGATCCGCGCGATCCAGACGCTGGGCCAGGCGACGCTGACCGAGGTGCTCGATACGCTGAGCGCGATCCGCGGGGGAGGTGTAGCAGCGGAAAGCGGAAAGCGGAAACCGGAGATCGGCAAGACGCAGCCGGCGCAGTCCGTGCAACCGGCACCGTCCGCGAAAGCGGAAACTTCCGCACCCGCACCGCGCGTGTCGCTCAGCGCCGCCGTCGCCGCTTCGCTCGGCGATAAGCAACCGGTGCCCGCGCCCGTCCCATCAGTCCCACCGGTCCCATCGGTCCCACCGGTACCATCCACCCCGGCCGTCCGCGAGGAGCCCACCGCGAAACCGCCCGCGCCCGCGGTTTCCGCAGCGGAGCTGTGGCCGCAGTTCGCCGCCCGCGTCCGGAAAGACCGGCCGCTCATCTCCGGCTGGATCGAAGCCGGCCAGCTCGTGGACGTGACCAACGGCGTGGCCCTTTTCGCGTTTCCGCCCGACGCCGGCCTCTCGCTCGAATCTTGTGAGCGCGCGAACAACCGGCAGTTTATCGAGGCGATGCTGAGCGAACTCGCCGGCCAAAGCCTCATCCTCAAGTGCGAAAAGCGTGCCGGGCTGACCGTCGAAAAACTCGCCCCGACCGAGGCCAAAGCTGAGCCGCCCGCCGATCCCATGGCCGCCTTCAAGGATGACCCTCTCATCCGCAAGGCGCTCGAAATTTTCCAAGCCGAAATCATTGCCACCTAAAACCAACTCACACCTATGAACCTGAAAAAAATGATGCAGCAGGCCGCGAAGATGCAGGAGCAAATGCAGAGCGCGCAGGCCGATCTCGCCGACAAATCCGTCACCGCCACCGCCGGCGGCGGCAAAGTGACTGTGACCGCAAACGGCGCGGGCGAAGTCACGGCGATCAAGATCGACAAGACCGTGGTCGATCCCGAGGACGTCGAAATGCTCGAAGACCTCATCCTCACCGGCGTGCAAAAAGCCATCGCCGAAGCCAAAGCGCTCGCCGAGTCCGAGATGGGCAAAGTCACCGCCGGGCTGGGCTTGCCTCCGGGCTTGGGTTTTTAAGCCGTGCTTCGGCAAAGTAGCTTGGACTTCAGTCCAAAGTCGGCGCGGCGTTTGGACTAAAGTCCAAGCTACTTTGCCGCGCTTGAGCCAGCGGGCGGGGGCGTCTCGTCTCCACGGCCCGTGCGGCACGCCGTTTACACGATGCAGGATTTCCGTGAAACTGCCGCCCGTGAAACTCACCATCCTCGCGTGGCTCTGCTGCTGGATCGCGCTCCTTCCGCGGGTCGTGGCTGCGGAGTGGAAAACGCAACGTTTTGACGGACGCGACTACGTCTCCCTTGAGGACGTCGCCGCCTTTTACGGCTTCCCGAAACCCGCGCCGCTCGTCCCGCCCACGCCCGAGGCCATCGCCGCCAGCATCGCCGCAGTCGGCGCGGTGGGCGCGGCGAGCGAGACGGAATTTGGTGCCACCACCGCCGCCACCCGCGTGGCCACGGCCCGGACCGTCGTTCTCGAATCCGGCCCGCTGCGGCTCGAAGTCACACCCGGCCTGAGCGACGTCAGCATCAACGGCGTCAAGCAATGGCTGGCCTTCCCCGTCCACCACGAAGACGGCCGCGCCTTCCTCTCCCGACTCGACGTGACCCGCATCATCGAGCCGCGCCTCCGCCCCGAGCGGATCACCGGCCTTGCGCCCGTCCGCACCGTCATCCTCGACCCCGGTCACGGCGGCCACGACCGCGGCGCGGTGTCGCGCTTTGGGTTTGAAAAGGACTTCGCCCTCGACATCGCCGCGCGCACCCGCGTGCTGCTGGAAAAAGCCGGCTACAAAGTCCTCCTCACCCGCTCCGACGACACCTTCATCCCGCTGGAAGACCGCCCGGCCCTCGCGAACCGCACGCCGGATTCCATCTTCGTCAGCATCCATTTCAACGCCTCCAATGGCGGGGCCGAGGCGCGCGGCTTCGAGATTTTCTCCATCGCCCCGCGCGGCGCTTCCTCGACGAATGACGCCGTGCCCGGCCCGCGCGACCTCCGCGACGAACCCGGCCACGTCGCCGACATCCCGAGCGGCGCGCTCGCCGGCAGTATCTATCACGCGCTCCTCGGCCAGATCCCGCTCGTGGACCGCGGCCTGAAACACGCGCGCTTCGCCGTCCTCCGCCGCTGCGAACGGCCCGCCGTGCTCGTCGAGTGCGGCTTCGTCAGCAACCCCGCCGAGGTCGCCCTCATTAGCGCCGGCCCCTGGCGCGCCCGCATCGCCGCAGCGCTCGCCGACGGCATCGCGGGCTACGCCCACCTCGCCGCCGGCCAAGGCCGTCCCCGCACCCTCGCCGAGTACCGCGCCGCCGCGCGGCGCCCGGAACCCGAGCGCACCGTCCCCGAGTAACCCACCCGCGGGCGGTTTCTCGGCCGCCGTGGTGGTTTTTCCTCGCGTTCGCAAAGGTGCGCCCGTTCTCTTGGCGGCGAATTTTTAATCCATGGAGACCAACCTTCCCGAGGATCAACCCTCGACCGAACCCCCGCTTGAAACCCCGCCTGCGCCCGTGCCGGAACCAGCAGACGCTTTGCCCGGCGACGCCGCGGCGCCCGAAGCGGCGCCCGAAGCGGCGCCGGAGCACGAGCCGACCGACGCCGCGCCGCCCGATGAACTGACGCAGCTCGCCGAGGCTTCGCAGCGCGGGCGGCTGGCTCCCGCGCAGGAGGAGCGCATGACGGCGCTGCTCAAGGAAGCGCTGCTCGGCGGGCGCGCCGGCGTGACCCGGGCCGTGGACGCGCTGCCGAAGGTGCCGTGGATCGTGGGCGTGCGGGCGATCGAGCAGGTGTGGCCGGAGCTGAGCGCGGGTTTTCGCACGCAGCTCCTCGCGGGACTGGGCAAGGACGAAACCGATGCCGCGCGCCGGATGCGGCTGAGTGTGGCGCGGGCGCTTTTCAAAGTGGACGCGCCGGTGACGCTGAAGGTCGCCGTGGCCGTGGCCAAAGAAATGCGCGACAAGGATTCGGGCGCGCTCGCGCCCAAGCACGCGCAGATTTTTTCCAATGTCTTCATCGGGCGCGCGAAGCCGTGGGTGGCGCAGCTCGCACTCGCGGAGCTGAAGCCCGCTGAGGCCGATGTGCTGGTGCATTGCGCGGTGCTATCCGTTTTCACGCTGCCGCATCCGCCGGTCACGCAGCTCGGCATTTTGAAATGGACTCAGGAAAACGGACTGCTCGGAAAGCTCCATCCCGAGGCGCTGGAAGCAGTGAAGAAGGCCGTGGGCCGCTGGAGCGGCCGCTGGCAGGCGGCGCTGCGCAAGGAGGTGGCGGAGTTGCCGGAGGAAATCGCGGCGGTCTTGAAACCGGTGGGCGCGGAGCCCGAAGGCCAGGAGCAAGACGCCGAGAACGCTGTGGAGGACCAGGCAGTCGGCGCTGCCGAAAAAGCCG
>CAYQBV010000345.1:0-4738 GCA_964415705.1 uncultured Chthoniobacter sp.
CCAGAGCCACAGACGCTGGCGCTGGTATTGCTGGCGTTGGGCGCGACGGGGGTGGCACGCAGAAGGCGGACACGTTGAGGCTCCGGCCCTTCGTGCGCTTCGCGCCTTTTCCGGGGGATTGGGGGCGGTAGCCCCGCCGCCGCACCCCGGCACGCGGACGATTTCCCGCCCGATGCTCTCCCACAGCCGGCGCGGTTGCGCGATCCCGCGCTCCTCGCCGAAGTCGAGCGCCGCCCAGCCTTGCCGCAGGATGAAGCCCATTCGTTCCACGGCGGTCTTCCGCGATGCGGCGCAGCGTGGCCAGATCGCCGTGGTCCCTCGCGTGGTTAATCGCGGCGGTCAGCTTGTGATAAATGCGGGATGGGGATTTTTTAACGCAGAGACGCAGAGGACGCAGAGTTACGGAGCCATGGCGACGCCGAAAATGTTCACCCGGCGGGTGAGGGCGTGATGAAAAGCGAGTCCGCGATGGCGAGGTGAAGGGGAGCGCGGCCATCCTGGCCGCAGCAGCCGGCATCCTGCCGGCTGCGGATGGCGCGCGGCTGCGTCACCAGCCCGTGGAGCGCAACCCGCGTGCGGGTCGCCGGCAGGATGCCGGCTCCAACGGGCTGGTAGCCCGCGCTCCCCTGCAGCTCACCGCGGACTCACTTTTAATCGCTCCCTGCGTGGGCGCCAGTCGGCACCGGCGGGAAGCTGCGGGAAGTTCGTCCCGGCGGGACGCCGCGCCCCACACCCGGGACGGGTGTGCTCCCCGGAATACGGCGCACGGCGGCTTCTCTCGAGCGCGGAATACGCGGGCTACGCCTCCCGCTTTTCGTCCCCAAGGACGAGGGTGCCGATGCGCGTTTTGAGGGCGTCGATCCCCTCGCCGCCCTGGGCGGAGATGGGGAGGATTTCGATCTTCTTGTAGCGCTTGCGGAAGTCTTTCAGCCGGTCTTTGGCGTCGGGCAGGTCCATCTTGTTGGCCACGACGATCCAGGGGCGCTCGCTGAGCTGGGGGTCGTAGAGGTCGAGTTCCTTGCAGATCGTCGAGGGGCTCGCGGCCTTCGCTGCCGGCCATGTCCACGACGAAGACGAGGAGTTTGCACCGGACGATGTGGCGGAGGAAATCGTGCCCGAGCCCGATGTCGGCGTGGGCGCCCTCGATGAGCCCGGGGATATCTGCCACGGTGATGCGCTGGAAGCCGGGCAACTCGACGACGCCGATGTGCGGGGTGAGGGTGGTGAAGGGGTAGGAGGCGACCTTCGGATGGGCGGCGGAGATTTTGCCGAGGAGGGTGGATTTGCCGGCGTTCGGGTAGCCCACGAGGCCGGCGTCGGCGATCTTGCGGAGCTCGAGGTAAAAGTAGCCCTGCTCGCCGGGCACGCCTTCGGTGTATTGGGTGGGGGCCTGGTTGCGGGAACTTTTGAAGTGGACGTTGCCGATGCCGCCTTTGCCGCCGGTGCAGAGGATGAACTCCTGCCCGACTTCGGTGAGGTCGGCGATCACCTCGAGCTCGTCGGGATCGATGGGGGCCTTTTTGTTGCGGGCGGGCTTGGCGACGCCGTCGGGGGTTTTGGAGAAATCGACATACGTGGCGCCGTCGCCATGCTCGACCTCGGGGTCGGCCTCCTCGGTGGTGTCCTCGTCGGGCAGCCGATAGATGATGGTCCCGGCGGGCACGGGCACGATGCGATCGGGCGCGCTTTTACCAAAGCACTGCCGCCCGCCGCCGCGGTCGCCGTTTTTGGCCTTCACGATGGGCTCGTAGAAAAACGGGGTGAGATTGTCCGTGTGGGTGTCGGCCCGCAGGATGACCGAGCCGCCGCGGCCGCCATCGCCGCCGTCCGGCCCGCCCTTGGGCACAAAGGATTCGCGGCGAAAGGAAACCGCGCCATCGCCGCCGTCACCGGCTTGCGCAAAGATTCTGATGTGATCGACAAACATAGCGGCTTTTTTTTGAAGGGCGCAGAGGTTCGCAGAGATCGGCGGAAACGCAACCCGCGGCGCGGGGGAGGCGTGGCCGGGGGTGTGAGTTAAAAGCGAGTCCGCGATTGCGAAAGGGGAGCGCGGCCATCCTGGCCGCAGCAGCCGGCATCCTGCCGGCATCCTGCCGGCTGCGGTTGGCGCGCGGCTGCGTCACCAGCCCGTGGAGCGCAACCCGCGTGCGGGTCACCGGCAGGATGCCGGCTCCAACGGGCTGGAAGCCCGCGCTCCCCTTCCGCTCACCGCGAACTCGCTCCACCGATGCCGGCAGGTGGCAGGCGCTTTACAGGCGGGCTTCGCGGCGGGCGAGGAGGGCGATGAAGTCGTCGGGGGTGGTGGCGGCGCGGAGTTCGCGCTCGGCGGCGGGGTCTTTGAAGACGCGGGCGAGGAGACCGACGATGCGGAGGTAATCGGCGGCGAGGGCGCGGGGGACGGCGATGCAAAAGATGTAGCGCACGGGGAGGTCCACGCCGGGAAATGACACGCCGGCGGCGCTGCGGCCCACGCTCATGACCATGCTGCTGACGCATTCGCCGCGGGTGTGCGGGATGCTGAGGGCAAAGCCGCCGCTTTCCTCGGGCACACACGGCGCGACGGCCTGCACGCCGGTGAGGAGGGCGTCCCAGTCGTCCACGGCGGGGTCGCTTTTCAGCAAAGCGGCGACCTCATCGATGGCGGCGCGCGAGGTGGTGGCGGCGAGGTCGAGCAGGACGTGCCCGGGGGGCAGGAGATCGGCGACGGTGATCATATCGCGGAGCCGCTCCACTTGAGTTTCTGCCGGAGGACTTCAAAGAACGAGGTGCCGGGGAGCATGGCGAGGGGCAGGCGCTGCGCGGCCTGGGTGATGCGGATGCTGTCCCCGGGGCGGATGCGGTCGAAATCGCGGCCGTCGAGGGACATGAAAATCTCGGGCTGTCCGGGCGCGGGGGTGATTTCGAGGCGCGAGGCGGCGCTGACGATGACGGGGCGCATGGTGAGGACGTGCGGGCAGATGGGGGTGACGACGAGGACGCCGCTCTCCGGCGTGAGCACGGGGCCGCCGGCGCTGAGGGAGTAGGCGGTGGAGCCGGTGGGCGTGGCGACGATGAGGCCGTCGGCGTTGTATTCGCTGAGCGTGGCGCCGTCCACGGCGACGTTGAGTTTGATGAGGCGGGAGAGGGCGCCGCGGCTGATCACGGCGTCGTTCAGCGCGGTGGCGCGGGTGACGGTGCGGCCGCCGCGCTCGACCTGGACGTCGAGCAGGGTGCGCTCGCTGAGCTGGTAGCTGCCGGCGGCGATGGCGTCGAGGGCGTCGGACCACGCGGCGGCGCCGACCCCGGTGAGGAAGCCGAGGGTGCCGAGATTGATGCCGAGGATGGGGCGCAGGGTGTCGCCGAGTTCGTGGAGGACCTGGAGGATCGTGCCGTCGCCGCCGAGGACGAGGAGGAGGTCGCAGTCGCGGGCGAGTTCGGCGGTGGTGGCGGAAGAGTCCGCGCCGATGAGCTGGGCGGCGCGGTTTTCCAGCAGGAGCGGGAGACGCCGCTGCACGCAGGCGCGGACGATCTCGTGGACGAGCTCGCCGGCGCCCAGCTTGCCGTCATTGGCGATCAGACCGATGCGCGCAGGCATGCGAGAAATTCCGTGTTCCCTTCCCCGCCGAGGATCGGCGATGCGATGACGCCGCGCCATTCCACGCCGGGCAGCGTGGCGACAAAGGCGCGGATCTTTTCCACCGCCCGCGCATGCAGCGCGGGATCGCGGATGACGCCGCCACGGCCCACGTCCTCCTTACGGAGTTCAAACTGCGGCTTGATCAGCGGGACGAGCACGCCGCCATCACGCAGCAGCGCGATGGCGGGAGGCAAGATCAAAGTCAGCGAGATGAAGGAGACGTCGATCACGCAGACGGCGATGGGCTCGGGAATATCGCCGCTGGTGAGGTGGCGGGCGTTGAGTTTCTCGCGGACCACGACGCGCGGATCGCTGCGGATTTTCCAGTCGAGCTGCGAGTGGCCGACGTCGATGGCGAAGACTCGCGCCGCGCCGTGCTGGAGCAGGCAGTCGGTGAAACCGCCGGTGCTCGCGCCGATGTCGAGGCAGGTGGCGCCGGTCGGGTCGATGGCGAAGTGGGCGAGCGCGGCTTCGAGCTTCAGCCCGCCGCGCCCGACATAGCGCTCGGCGCTTTTGACCGTGATCGCGGCATCCTCGGCGATGCGCGTGCCGGCTTTGTCCACCCGCTGCTCGCCGACGCTGACCGCGCCGGCCATGATGGCGCGCTGCGCTTTCTCGCGGGACTCGAAATAGCCGCGGGCGACGAGGAGCTGGTCGAGGCGTTGTTTGGTGGTGGGCATTTCGTGGTGGGAAGGAAATCGCGAAATGGCTTGAATCCGAGTCTTTTTCCAAGGAAAGACACCGCCCCTGCCATGCCCGACGACAACCTGCGCGCAGCCATCAAAGAAATGATGGTCGAGAACCTGATGCTCAAGGTGACGAAGGAGGAGATCGCCGACGATCTGCCGCTCTTCGGCCCCGCCGGGCTCGGGCTGGATTCGATCGACGCGCTCGAGCTGGCGGTCTCGCTGGAGAAGCGCTTCGGCGTCGCCCTGCCCAACTCCGAGATCGCCCGCACCGCGCTCGCCTCCGTCAACGCGCTGCACGACTACGTGGTGGCGAACCGGCAGGGCTGACCGCCCGCGTCCGCAGGAGCTGGAGTGGCGGGACAAGAGCGAGCGGGGGGCGTGAGTTCGGCGACGAGGGCGGAGAGGAGGTTCGCGGCGGTGGCGCGGGAGGCGG
>CAYQBV010000346.1:0-4737 GCA_964415705.1 uncultured Chthoniobacter sp.
CCGTGCTGCTCAATGCGCGGCGCGCGGGCGGCGTGGGTTTCCGCGCGGGCGGAAAACTCGCCGCGATCCTCCTCCTCGCCGGCACCACGCTCGGCACCGCGCAGGCGCAGACGCTTTTCCCCGACCAGACGACGCTCGGAAAACTCCGCGAGCGGCTGCTCGAAATCCCCGACGCCTTTCCGCGCGCCGCCGACATCCCGTCCGTCGCGCTCACGCTGCAAGACCGCCGCGTGACCATCGACGCCGAGATTCACGCCGCCGTCCGCACCGCCGTGCCGCTGCCGGGGCGGCTCCCCGCGTGGTCGCCGCTGACCGTGCTCGTGGACGACAAACCCGAGCCCGCGCTCCGCCGCGACGACGGCTACCTCTGGGTCGTGCTGCCGGCGGGTGTCCATCGCGTGCGCGTCGAGGCCATGCTCGCCGACGTGACCGAGTGGGAGTGGACCTTTCTCCTCAAGCCGCGGCAGGTGAAGATCGACGCGCCCGCGTGGACTTTCACCGGCGTGAAACCCGACGGCGTGCCCGAGCCGCAGGTCTTTTTCACCCTCAAACAAAAAGCCGCCGCCGCCAGCGCGACCTACGACCGGCAGGATCTCCAGGCCATCGCGGTCATCGACCGGCACCTCGAACTCGGGCTCATCTGGCAGGTGCGCACCACCGTCAAGCGGCTCTCGCCCGTGGGCAAAGCCGTCGCTTTGCGCGTGCCGCTACTGCCCGGCGAAAACGTGCTGTCCTCGAACGCCGTGGTGAAGGATGGCTTTATCGAAGTCCGGCTCGGCGCGCAGGAGCAGCAGTTCGCGTGGGAGAGCGGGCTCGCCGTCGCGCCCGCGCTGAAGCTTGCCACGCGCGCGGACGATGCCTGGGTCGAGCGCTGGCACCTCACCGCGTCGCCCGTCTGGAACGTCGCGCTCTCCGGCCTCGCGCCCACCTTCGAGCCCGGCAACCCGAGCCTCGTCCCCGTCTGGCAGCCGTGGCCCGGCGAAAGCGTGGACCTCACGCTCAGCCGACCCGAGGCCATCGCCGGCGCGACCATCACCGTCAGCCGCGGCACGCACACCATCACGCTCGGCACCCGCCAGCGCACCTCGCAGCTCGACCTCGCGCTGCGGTGCAGCCTCGGCGAGGACTTCCTCGTCGAGTTGCCCGCCGCCGCGGAGATCACCGCGCTCACCCACAGCGGCAAAGCCATCCCCGTGCGCAAGGACGCCGCGAAACTCATCATCCCCGTGCGCCCCGGCGAGCAGACCATTTCCCTCGCGTGGAAACTCAACGAGCCGCTCGGTCGGCACGCCGTCGGCGGCGAGGTGCGGCTGCCCGTGGAAAGCGCGAACATCCACACCGTCATCAACGTGCCCGACGACCGCTGGGTGCTCTGGGCGCACGGCCCGCAGCACGGCCCCGCCGTACGCTTCTGGGGCATCCTGCTCTGCTCCCTGCTCGCCGCGCTCGCGCTCGGACGCACGGCGTTTTCACCCATCCAAACGGCGTCCTGGATGCTGCTCGTCATCGGCCTCACGCAAGTCCCGCTGCCCGCCGCGCTCGTCGTCATCGGCTGGCTCTTTGCCCTCGCCGCGCGCGGACGCGAAGGTTTCCAGCGCCTCGGCCCCATCCGCTACAACCTGCTCCAGCTCGCGCTCATCGGGCTGACCGTCGGCGCGCTCGGCATCCTGCTCGTGGCCGTCCACGCCGGGCTGCTCGGCAATCCCGAGATGTTCATCAGTGGCAACGGCTCCAGCCGCACCATGCTCCGCTGGTTCCAGGCCCGAAGCGGTCCGCTGCTCCCACAGCCCGGCTGCGTCTCGATCTCCATCTGGTGGTATCGCCTCGCCATGCTCGTCTGGGCGCTCTGGCTCGCCGCCGCGCTCCTGCGCTGGCTGCGCTGGGGCTGGCAGAATTTCAGCAGCGGCGGCCTTTTCCACAAAATGGGGAAGCCCAAACCCGCCGCCGAGCCGCCGCCGATGCCGGCGCAGCCGTGAGCGGAGTTACTGCGGACGAGCTTCCAGGCGCAGCTTGAGCGGCGTGAGTTTCGGCGCGGTCGCGGCTGCTTTGCCGTCCACGCTGACCGCGAACTCACCGCGCTTCCACGTCACGGTCAGGTCGTGGCCTTTGACCCGGATGTTGCGCGCCTCGAAGCGTTCCAGGCCGAGGTCGAGCGGGTGGATGCGGATTTCGTCCGAAAGCGGATCAGCCTCGATGCCGACGACGTGCCGCATGATGAGGTCGATGTAGTAGGAGTGCGCGTAATCAAGGGTCGGGCTATTCGGTTGGCCGGTGATGGGATCGAAGTGTTCCGAGACACAAGGGCGCTTCAGGTCGCCGTCGATGAAATGCACCTTCGTGTATTTCATCAGAAACTCCGCCGCACCCGGCGTGAGCGATGGGTCGAGTTCCTTGGCCGCGCGCGCGGTGGCATCGACGACGTGGCTGGTGGTCATGGGCCAGTTGTTCCAGTTCCAGTAAGTCCAGCCCAGCTTCCGCAGCTCGGCCAGCTTGGGGTAATCCATCGAGATCGACGGCACCGGGAACGGCGTCCAGAACTCGGCGGGGTTGAAGAGGTGCTTGAAAATCGGGAGGTGCTCCTTGCCGCCGATCCCCGCCCAGAACGGGTAGAAGCCTGTGGGAGCCTTGATCGGCGACGTTTCCTTGGACGCGCCGTCGCGGTCGTAGAAAAAGCCGGTCGTCGGATCCCACAGCCGCGCGAGCACCTGGCCCCGCGTCTTTTCCGCCGCGGCCAGCCAGCGGTCGCGGGTGTCCTTTTCGCCGAGGATCTCCGCGAGCGCACCCATCGCTTTCATGTCGGCGTAGGCGTAGCAATTCGCGTCGAGCGTTTCCTGCCGGTAGTGCCGGTCATGGGCGACCTGCTCAAGCATGGCTTCGGCGGTGCGCGCGATTTTCAACCCCGGTCGCAACACCACGCTGCGCTCGATCATGTCGGCGACGTCGGCTGCGTCGGCGTCGTTCTTCGGCCGCCAGTCGCGCTTGTAGTTATGCAGTTTGTCGAAGGGGTGGAAGTAGAGGAACCGCGCGCCCCATTCCTGCCCGGTGATGTTACTCCACGGATAGGTCTCGTAGAGTCCGTCGTGATCGGCATCGAGTTCGTTGTCGTAGAGCGCGGTGGCCTGCTGGACGGCGGGCCACAGACGGCGGAGCCGGGCTTTGTCGGGATGCAGCGCCTGGGTGTCGGCGAGCGCTTTGACGAGGAAGTTGTGGTACGGGAAATCAATCGGCGGACCCTTGAGGCTCGGGCCGTTGTTGGCGCTGTCGCCGTCGAGCACGTCGGGGTAGATGTGGTTGGTCAGCTTCCCGTCGTGCAGATTGTCGTAGAAGGATTCGACGTTTCCGTAGGCCCATTCCGGCGAGCGCATCCAGCGGAGGTCGATCGTGCTCGGCGCGCCGGAGTAACTGATGAGCGAGTTAAAACCGACCGTACCTTCGCGTGCGAGTGGCTTACTCCAGTAACCGTGGCCGCCGATGTTCAGCTTCGTGAGGAGCGAGTACCAGCGGAAATAGTAGAGCTTCTCCAGAAATGGGTCGCTGCATGAGAAAGCCGGGATTTCCGCGGTCAGCATGCGGTTCCAATAGCGGGTGCTTTCCGCGCGTGCGTCCGCGCTGCTCGCGGCGGCGCGCTCCACTTTGCCGGCGTCCGCTCCGATGGCCACGGCCACCACGCAGTGCACCGACTTTCCGGCCGGGACGGAAACATCCACGCGCAATTTGCCGTCGGAAACCGTCACCGGCTGCGTGGCCGACAGCGCGCCGAAAAGCTGCGGGACGACCTTCTGCGGATAGCCACCGGAGACCTTGAACGTCACCCTGCCATCCACCGCTTTCACCTCCGCCACTCCTTGCAGGTCGAACGTCAGCCGCACCGTCAACTCCGTGCTCCCAGTGCTTTTGAAAATGTGCTCCGTCAGCAGGCTGTCGCCGGGTCCGATCCAGCAATACTTCTCCACCGTGATTCCCGCCAGCGGTTGCCCATCCGCGCCCGAAAACGCGCCCGGTTGGAGTTGCACCCAGTCGGGCCGCCATTCCACAATCGCGCCCTGCAGCAGGCTCGATTTCACCGACAACTCGCCCGCCATAAAGATGCACCGCGCCTTCGGACCCACCACCGCATAAAGGTTCCCTGGCCGCCCCGCAAACGCCCGGTCCGCCCGTCCGCCGAGCATCTGGCAAACATCCCGCGGGGCGTCGTCCGCCCGCAACCCACCCACGCCCAGCGCGAGAGCCAGCCAAGCTGAGACCCACATCGCCGCAGCCCGGAGCCAGTGTCGGCCCGCGTTTTGCCCGGTCTTGAATGTGGTGACTGGCGGAACTGCGTGATGAGTTTTCATGCTCTCCCTTTTCAGTTTTACCGAGATAGAGGAAGGGGGAAATGATGCGCGCCCGGAGTGCGGAGCGGTGATCGCCAACAACCTGGGGATTTTCGCCGCCTCCCGCGCCCTACGGCATTTCGATATTCGTATCACCTCGCAATACTCCGCCGACAAGAAAGTGAGAATCACCACAGGCTTGGGTTCGATTCTGTCTTCGTAGTCGGAATTTGAAATCGCCGCTTTGGTTCGGTTCAAGGACGGACCCGGGGGACGTTGAAGATGCGGACGAGCCCATGACGGTTGATCAGGTTCTTTCCAGGTGCGTGAAAATCCTGGGAAATCCGGATGCTCAGCGCGTAGCACAACGACGAGGTGCGCTCCTTATTCGGCAGGCTTCATCTGCAATTCCAACACCATCTCG
>CAYQBV010000347.1:0-4712 GCA_964415705.1 uncultured Chthoniobacter sp.
AACATTGGTGAGGCATGAAGAGAACAATGAAATCCCTCTTCCCCTATCCCTTGGCTTTCCTTCTGTCTGTCGTGCCCCTGGTGGGACACGCTGATTCTGCATCGGCAGTGTCGATGGCGACCACCATCAGCCTCGAAGGCCGCTTCGGGCGTGTCGAGATCGACGCCAGCCAGCCATGCCTCACCTCCCTGACCCTGCGGCGTGGGGACGGGTCGCTTGAACCGCACTCGCTGCTTTCTCCCAAAGGAGTGCCCTGGATGCGCTCGGCACCCGCTTGGGTCACCCAGTCGCTTACGTTTGCGGTGGATGAAAAGGGCCGCCGCTTCGAGAGCCGGAACCGACCGCCGGAGTCGGTGGAGAAATCCGCCCGTAGCATCACGCTGCGCGGGATCGTGCTCTCCGATGGAGAGGGCGAGCCGGTGGCGCGAGAGGATTGGACGTTGAAAACCGAGGGCGATGATCTCGTCTGGACGGTCGAGCGCACCTGGCTGCGAGAGCTTTCGACCACCACCACAGGCACCCCGGCACTATTTTTCAGCAACCGTCCGATCAATGGCAACCCGTCCACCGTGCTGCCCAACTCTGTCGCCACGACGTTCTGGATCGCGCCGGACAAGCTGAGCGGCTGGTTCAATCCGTTTTACCGTCCGGGCTACGATAGTAATGATTTTGGCAAGGGCTGGCCGATGGCGGCGAAACTCGCTTTGGAAAACAATGTCGTCGTCACTGAGCCGGGCGGCTGGGCGAATCTGAAGCTGTTTACGGCATGGCAGAACGAGACCGAGCCGCGCTTCGGTGCCGATAGCGGACATCTCTATCGCCGGGGCCAGTTTGGCTGGCTAAGCGAGGCGGGGCTCGTCTCGCACCCGAATGCGAAGCGGTCTTACAAGCCGGGAGAAAAGGAAAAGACCACACTGCGGCTCAGTGCCGTGCCCGCTGCCGCGAGCGGACACCAACTCGCCGTGAAGGCCGAGGATCCGAGCGGGACCATCGACACCCTGCGCTCCTGGTATGGTGCGCTCCTCAACGGCGGCTGCATCAACGATCAATTGCATTACAACTTCGGCAACGAGCCGGACGGCTGGTATTACGGCGGAGCCTCGTGGATGAAGGGCCTGCCATTTCTTGCAGGTTCGCCCGCGCCGGATGCCGCCTCGTCGCGGCCCCACGAACTCCCTCGTGCGTTCCGCGACAATTTGCAGATGATCATTGGCACGGAGTTCGAGCCGGGACTCACGCGTTTCGGCTACAATACCTCCGGCGCTTACACTGACGATAACATCATCCAGATCATCGGGGGGCGGGCCTATTACCTCTACTCCGGCGACCTCGCGTTTGTCCGCCAGAACCTGCCGTTCTACCGCCGCGCGGTCGCATGGTATCTGGGTCAGCGCAATGCCGATGGACTGGTGTCAATGTCCCCCGCCCACTGGTATTACGACGCGATGCCCGGCAGCGGCATAACTTCCTATCACAACGCATTTCTCTACCGGGCACTGCTGGACTTGGCTGGCATGGAGCGCGCGGCAGGAAATGTGACAGAAGCTGTCACGTATGAGGAAACAGCCGCGAAGTTGAAAGAAGCATTCAACCGCGTGCTCTGGTGGGAGGATGCGCCGAGCGGGCCGCGCTATTGCGATTGGATCCAGCCCGATGGCACGAAGATCGCCTATGCGGCTGACCTCTGTCAGTTCCCGCCGGTCGCCTTTGGCATCGCCTCGCCGGAACAAGGCAAGAAGCTCATCGCCACGATCGACAAGCGCATCGCCGAACTCGAACGCGAGAACGGCTATGCCGGTTACGCCTCGCGCTCCGCCTACTGGCCGGTTCCCGCCAGCGTGAACACGCATCCCGCCAACCAGGGCTTCGGCAACTACATGAACGGCGGATCGTTCCTCTGCATGACCTACTGGGAAATCATGGCCCGCGCGGCGGCGGGTGATGCAGAGGGCGCATGGAAAAGGCTGAGCCGCTTCGCCGAAGGCACACGCCTCACCGGCGAGAAGGGATTCATTGGAAACAATTGGGTCATGCAGGACGGACGCATCGGTGCTGGCGCTGGGGACGAGCCGTATCTGTCCGACGCCATCGCCGTGCCTGCCGCGCTGGTGCAGGGCATACTCGGCATCCGCCACACGAACGACAAGCTGGAGGTGAATTCAGTCCTGCCCGCTGCCTTGCAAAAGGTCTCTGCGGAGGTCGTGCATCTCGGCGTGCGCAAGCGCGTGACGATTGACGGCAAAAAGGTGACTGTCCAAGACCTCGGACGCGCTTTCACGCCGCCCGCAGAAGTCACTTGGGGCGTTAATGCCGGCAGCCCGCCGGAAGCCGCGCTCTATATCGACCGCACGTTTGAAGCCGGCAGCGGCTGGACCGCCACACCGGAAATTGACATCCGTCCGGGAGTGGGCGTCGCCTTGAAGCTTGTCTCAAAAAGCCTTCTGAGGGGTCTGTGGAAACTGGACGATGGGCCGGGCGACACCGTTGCCGATGGCAGTGAATCCGCCGCGTCCGGTCGCATTGTCGGCAAGGTGGGATTGCAGTCACCTGACCGCCACGGAAAACCGGCCGCCGCACATTTTCAGGACGGCGGTTCCGTGACCGTGGAGACCGTCGAGCCGTTTGTTTTCAAGCCCTCGGAGAGCTTCACGATCCAGGCTTGGTTTCAGACCAGTTCGACCGGAAATCAGGTCATCGCTGCGCGTCAGGGGGCTTATTCACTGGGTGCGAAGTCCGGCAGGCTTTCCGCATGGCTCATGCAGGACGGAAACCAGTTCGTCGAAGCTACCGGAGTCACCGCCGCCACCGACGCGCAATGGCATCACGCCTCCGCCGTATTCGACCGCAGTGCACAAACTCTCACTCTCTATCTCGACGGGAAACCGGATGGTGTGCCGCAAAGCATCGCCGGGATCGGCGCATCGAGCAGCCCATCGCCGCTCACCCTGGGATCATTCGGCGGTAGCTTTCCGTTCAATGGCTCGCTCGACGAAATCGCGATCCACCGCGCCGCGCTGACACCTGACAAGTTCGCCACCGCTACCGATTACGCCGCTCACCCGCCTGCCCGACTCGGTGCTCAGACCGGCCGCTACACCACCACGACTTGCGACTGGGGCCAGGCCGTCCGCCTCACGAAGCTGCGCACGACCGCCGCCCTCCACGATGGAACGATCATCGCGCGGGTAGAAACCTCCCACGACGGCTTCAAGACCGTGGCCGAGACCCGCGACGTCCCGGTGAACTCCGGTGATCAAGCCACCTCGATCAACGGCCTGAAACCCGCGCCTCAAGCCCGCCTAGTCGTCACGCTCGCCACACCAACCGAAGCCACGGTTTCGCCGGTTCTGAAGTCCCTCAAACTCGCCGGAGAACCCACCCCATGACCGCTGCACCATGAGTTCGAACGAATCACCAAGCATTAGAAGCTCGCCTCTCTTTCCCTCGATGAATCTTCCCGCTTTACCCACTACACGCCGCGAGGCCTTCACCACCGCCGGACTCGCCATGCTCGCTGCTTCCATAGCTTCCTCCGCGCCAGCCGCTGAAGGTGACGCGACTAGCACCGATCATCTCAACGTCCGCAGCTTCGGCGCGAAGGGCGATGGCAAGACGGATGACACGGCGGCTTTTCAAAAGGCGCTGGATGCCGCGCACGCAGCAGGAGGCGGTAGCGTGTGGGTGCCAGCAGGCAGCTATCTGCTAGAAGGCAGCCTGCTCGTGCCGCACGGTGTTTGTTTGCAAGGCACCTGGACCGCGCCCATCTCGCAGCCTTGGAAGGGGCCGCCCGGTGCGGTGGGATCGGCGGCGGGATCGAATCTGCTCACCACGCATGGTCATGGCGATGCAAATGCACCAGCATTCATCCGGCTCACGGGAAACAGCGCTGTGCGCGGCCTTGCCATTCATCATCCGCGTCAAACACCCACGGACCCACCCATCGCGTATCCTTGGACCATTGCCTCGGCGGCGGCAGGCGCGGACAGTTGCGCGGTGGAGAATGTCTTCCTGGCCAACAGCTACCAGGGCATTGACTTCGGCCATCGCGTCACCGGCCGCCACTTCATCCGCAACGTGTATGGCGATGTGCTGCATCGTGGCATCTTCGTCAGTCAAAACCTCGACGTGGGCCGCATCGAGAACGTCCACTTCTGGCCGTTCTGGAATCCTGACTCGACCTCCCCCATCCGGCAGTATGTGCAGCGCGAGGCCGTGGCCTTCGAGTTTGGCCGCAGCGACTGGCAGATGTGCACCAACACTTTCTGCTGGGGCTATGGTATCGGCTACCGCTTCATCACGCATGGAGAGGGACCGACACGCGGACCGAGCCACGGGAACTTCCTCGGCATCGCCGCGGACGCCTGCTCCATCGCGGTGAAGATCGAAGAAACCGCGCCCTTCGGCCTCTTGATCACCAACGGGCAGTTCGTCGCCTTCCCCGGAGAAGCCGTCATGATCGACGTGGCCGAGTCGCACACCGGCAGCGTGCGCTTTAACAACTGCGGTTTCTGGGGGCCGTGTAATCAGATCGCGCGCATCAAAGGCACGGGCACGCTAGGTTTTAGCGACTGCACCTTCGTCCACTGGTCACGCCACAACGACCGTGCCGCCATTCACTGCCACAGCGGCAAGCTGCTGGTGAGAGGCTGCGAGTTCAAAGAGGACAAACCCCAAATCACCCTCGGCGAAGCCGTGCGCAGCGCCATCATCAC
>CAYQBV010000348.1:0-4709 GCA_964415705.1 uncultured Chthoniobacter sp.
ACCAGTTGATTGCTAAACTTTGCCCCGGACTGGGTATTATCCTTGTGTGACTAGCGACCGCGAACAACAGGTGTTGGAGCTTTTCGTCCGCAATCAGACGCGGATCAAGGGCTTCATCTCGTCCTTGATGGGCGATTTCGCGGCCGTGCCGGATGTGTTGCAGGAGACGTTCCTGGTGGTCCAGCGCAAGGCCGGCGAGTTTGAGCCGGGATCCAATTTTGTTGCCTGGGCCTTCCAGATCGCCCGCTTCCAAGTGATGAAAGCCCAGACCCAGCACAAGCGCGCGGCGGAGCGTTTCTCGGAAAAAGTGCTCGAAGCCCTTGCGGCCAGCGCGCCGGAGCAATTGGTCGACGAATCCAAGATTTCGGCGCTGGACAATTGTCTGGAGAAGCTGGCTCCGCAGGCCCGCCGGACGGTGGATCTTTTTTATCAGAACGAGCACAAACCCAAGGCCATTGCGCAGATGATGAACTGGACGCCTCTGGCCGTGAGCGTGGCCCTGTCCCGCGCCCGGAAGTTTCTGCGCGAGTGCATCGAACGACAACTGGCGAGGGAAACCGTATGAACGACGAACGTCTGGATCAGTTGATTGACGCGCACCTGAGTGGCGAGATGACCGAGGCGGAACGGCGCGAACTCGAAGAGCGCCTGCTCCATTCGGCGGCCGACCGCGCCCGATTCTGGGAACTCGCCGAAACCCACACGGTTCTGCACGAAGCCATGCAACGCCAACTGGCCGGCTGCGCCGCCGCGGCCGAGCCCCCGCCGCGCGTTTCGCTGCTGTCCGCCTGGTGGCGCCGCGTTCCCAAGTTCGCCATCGCCATCCCCGCCCTTGGCTTGGCGGTCGCAGTCGGGTTCGTGATTCTGTGGGTGGTTTGGCCGACGGGTGGTCTCTCGCGGCGTGGGGCACCCCGGGAGCCCGGAGCGGACTCAGAAGCGGTCTTAGCGGTGGTCCGCGATACTCTGCACGGGCGCTGGGCGGACGGGCGGGAAGTGCGCGTGTCCGAAAGCGTCGGAAGAGGCGGTTGGAGCCTGCAGAATGGATTGATTTCGCTGCAAGGATCTGACGGTGTCGAAGTGCTCATCGAAGGACCGGCGGTCGGGGAATGGCTGGGCGCTCAACACCTCCGGCTCACGTCCGGCACGGTCGTGGTGCGGATGCTGAAGGGGCGCTCGGGGTTTGTGGTCGAGACGGCGCAGATGCGGGTCACCGACCTCGGTACCGAGTTCGGCGTGAGCGTCAGTCAGAGCGGCGACGAGCGCGTGCAGGTTTACGACGGCCTCGTGCGGACGGAAGCCACCGCGTCAGGGGCAGCCCGGGAACTGAAGGCCGGCAGCGGGCTGCGATGCTCGGCCGCGGGTGAACTGGCTCCGGCGGCGTTTGTCGAGGACCGGTTCATCCGGCGGATGCCGCGAACGACGCCGACAACTCCCGGCGGCCCGCTCTACAACCGCAGCGCCGTCGAGTCAGTCGCGGTGACGCGTGCGACGAACGAAGTATCGGTGGATGGCCACCTCACGGAATGGGACCGGGGCACCTTTTTCAAGAGTGCGTGCGAGCCGCCTTACGCGGCGACGTATTTCGTCGAGGGAGGGATGATGTATGACGCGACGCACTTGTATGTAGCTGCGCATGTGGGCGACCCGGAACCGATGCGCAATGCGTCCGGCGACGACTTTCTGTTTGCGGGAGGCAGCGTCATTGTGCGTCTCTCCACGGACCGCCGGTTGGGCTGGCCGCTCAAGGGGAAGCACCGTCAGTTCTGGCCCGCGAATCCCAGTCGTGAGTTGCTTGCGGATTCCACCAGCGAGCGGGTGACAAGCCTGATCCTGTGGCACGATGCCAGGTCCGGGAGGGCAAGCCTCCATTTGCAGCACAGCCTTGAATTGGAATCTCCCGCCGCAACCCCCGCGGGATGGAAAGGCACGTTCCAGAAGGACGCGGATGGACTCGGCTACACGCTGGAATATGCGATTCCGTGGCGGCTGCTGCATTGCGAGAACGATCCCCCGCGCGCCGGCGACGTCATGGGGGCGTTGTGGACGGTGCATTGGAGCGATGCCGACGGGCGAATCTCCTTTGGGCAACTCGTCGATGTGTCGAACCCGCAAGCCCGCTCCAGGGCCGGAGTGCATCCGCCGGCGTTCTTCCTCGACGGCACGACCTGGGGCCGCGCTGTCTTCCTTCCGAACAAATAGTCTTCGTGCATTGGCAAATCACTCACACTTGAAATCCAGCCCCACCCTTTGGTCTGCTCTCAGCGCCCTGCTGACTTTCTCGGGGGTTTTTCCCAGAACCGCTGGAGCGCAAGAGCCGCGCGAAGTTGCGGCGCTGGTGAAATCGCACTGTGTTGATTGTCACAGCGGCACCAAGCCCGAGGCGGGCCTGAATCTGAAGCAACTGAAGTTCGACCTGGCCGATCGTCGGGCATTTGCGACTTGGGTGCGGGTTCACGACAAGCTTGCCGCCGGCGAAATGCCGCCGCCCGATGAAGATCAGCCGTCGCCCAACGAACGTCGCGCAGCGGTCGGCGCGCTTCATAAGACCCTGCACGCCGCGTCGCTGGCCCAGCAAAAGACCGAAGGCCGTGTCGCGCTGCGGCGAATCAATCGAACGCAGCACGAAAACACGCTCAATGACCTGCTTGGCGTCTCGATCCACCTCGGCGACGTGTTGCCGGACGACGGCTCCGTGGCGGGCTTCGACAATGTGAGTGAGGGGCTCGATGTTTCGTCCTCGCATCTGGTGCGCTATCAGCAGGCCGCCGATCTGGCGCTCGACGCTGCGATTGCGACGCGGCCACCGAAGAAACTCGCGTATCGCCGCACAGGCAAGGAAACCCCCGAGAAGCATGCCGGTTTTCGTGAACTGATGGAAAAATTTGTGCGGCTCGATGGCGAGCGTCTCAATGTTTACATCGGCCTGCCGAACCATATTTCGATTCAGCCGGATGAAGTTCCCACGGCGGGCCGCTATCGGCTGAAAGTCGTCGCGCAGGCGCTCAACGCCGGCGGTCGCCCGCTGCCGCTGGAAGTTCGCATTACGAAAACCGTCCATCAACCTGAGGGAAGAACGTTGGCGACGTTTGACCTGCCCCCCGACCGCCCAGGGGTGTTTGAACTCGAAACGGTGCTGGACAAGCAAAATGGTATCCGCATCAACGGCTGGCAGTTGCCCGAAGAAAAGACCGTGCGCGACCGGCTCAAAGGCAAGCCACTCGACGAGACGTATACGGGGCCGGGATTCGCGTTCGAACTGATGGAACTCGAAGGCCCGCTCGGAGAATTTCCGCCGCCGAGCCACAAGCGGTTGTTCGGAGATTTGCCGCTGAAACCCGCGAGCGTCGTGAAAGCGGAACGTGCTGGCCAGCCGCCGCCGGAGATTCGCGAGAACCGCAGCGACGACGACTGGCGGCGCGATCCGTTGATTCCCGTCTCGACCGACCCGCAAGCCGACGGCCAGCGATTGCTCCGCGACTTCCTCCCACGGGCGATGCGCCGGCCCGTCGATGACAAAACGCTCGCCTACTACATCGCGTTTTTTCACGAGCGACTGGACAAGGGCTACGAATTCCACACGGCGCTGCGCAGCACTTATAAGGCGATCCTTTCGTCGCCGCATTTTTTCTACTTCCGCGAACAGCCGGGCTCGCTGGATGACCATGCCATCGCCTCGCGGTTGTCGTACTTCCTCTGGTCCACACTGCCCGATGACACGTTGACCTCGCTCGCTGCCAAGGGAGAATTGCGCAGGCCTGCGGTGCTGCGTGCCCAAGTTGAGCGGATGCTTGGCAACGAACGCTCGCAACGCTTCATCAAGGATTTCACCGGCCAGTGGCTTGAACTGCGGAAGATCAATGCAACGACGCCCGACCCGAACCTGTATGGCGAGTTTGATGCGTTTTTGATGTGGTCGATGCCGCAGGAAACGAAGTTGTTCTTCCAGGAGATGTTGCAGCACGATCGCAGCGTCGCCGAGTTTATCCATTCCGACTGGACGATGCTCAATTCACGGTTGGCGCAGCATTACGGCATTGATGAGGTGCATGGCGGCGAACTGCGGCGAGTTGCGCTTCCGCCCAATGCTCACCGTGGAGGCGTGCTGACCCACGCCGTCATTTTGAAATTGACCGCCAACGGCACGACGACGTCGCCGATTCTGCGCGGCAAATGGGTGCTGGAAAAGATCCTCGGTACTCCGCCCGCCCCGCCGCCGCCGAACGTGGGTGCGATCGAGCCAGATATTCGCGGCGCGACGACGATTCGCCAGCAGTTGGAGAAGCATAAGACCCTCGCCGAGTGCGCCACGTGCCACAAGCACATCGACCCGCCCGGCTTCGCACTCGAATCGTTCGACGTGATCGGCGGGTGGCGCGACTTCTACCGCACCACGCGCGGCAAGCCGGTCGATCTCGCGAACTACCCCGGGAGGAAGATTCTCCGCGGGCTGGATGTCGAACAAGGGGGCGAGACGCCAACCGGCAAGCCGTTCAAGAACATCGACGATTACAAACTGGTGCTGCTCGCGGACAAGGATCAGTTGGCGCGGAACCTCGCGCAGAAGCTGATCGTCTACGGCACCGGGGCCGACATCCAGTTCGCCGACCGCGAGGTGGTCGAGGCGCTCGTGGCGAAGTCGCGCGCGAAGGATTACGCATTTCGCGCGCTCGTTCACGATGTGGTGCAGAGCCGCGCGTTTTTGAACAAGT
>CAYQBV010000349.1:0-4707 GCA_964415705.1 uncultured Chthoniobacter sp.
GAGTTAGAGGTCCTTCGACTGCGCTCCGCAAAGCCTCCGCTCCGCTCAGGATGACCGGCTTTTTTTTGCCAACCCTACGTCCCGAGCGCCCGCACCACGCACTCGCCGAGGCCGTGGATGTTGTAGGGCTTGAGGAGCAACTCGCGGAAGCCCATCCCCCGCGCGCGGGTCGCGTCGAGGGTCGCGCTGTAATTCGTGGTCAGGACCACGCGCGTCTCGGGGCGGATCGCCCACACCTCCCGTGCAAAGTCGATGCCGTTGAGCTGCGGCATGCTGAGATCGGTGACGACGAGGTCGCACGGATTTTCCCGGAAAAAAGCCAGGGCCAGCGCGGGGTCGCCCATGGCCACGGGCGCGTAGCCGAGCCGGGTGAGGTAGCCTTCGCCGAGCGCGGCGAGCACGGGTTCGTCATCCACAAAAAGCACGCGCTGACCACGGCCCACACTTTCGCCGCCGGGGGCGGTCGCATCGCTTTGCACCACGGGAAAGAAGAGGTGAAACGTCGTGCCGGTGCCGGGCTGGGTGTCCACGCTGACGAAGCCATCGCACGCCTGCATGATGCCGTGGACGATCGAGAGCCCGAGCCCTGTTCCCCGGCCAAATCCCTTCGTGGTGAAGAACGGCTCGAAAATCCGCCCGACCGCGGAGGCGGCGATACCCGCGCCGTTGTCGCTGACCGAGAGGCGGACGTAGGGGCCGGGGCAGAGACCCGGATGGCAGCGAGCGAATGTCGCGTCGATCGCGAAGCCCGCGGTCTGCACGAGAATGCGCCCCGACTTTTCGCCGAGGGCGTCGCTGGCATTGCTCACGAGTTGCGTCACGGAGGCGTGGATTTGCGCTTCCGCGGCGAGAACCGGCGGAGCGTCGGGGGCAAATTCCGTGGCCAGTTCGATCCAGGCGGGCAGCGTCGGACGGAGCTGATCGAGCGCGGCCCCGGCATGCTCGGCGAGCACGATGAAGCGGCGCTCCGGCTGGCCATTGCGCGCGAACGTTATGAGGTGGCTCACCAGATCGACTCCGCGTTTCCCAGCCTTGAGGATCGCGCGGAAGCACGCCGCCGCCGAGGCCCGGTCGGACGCGGCTTCCATCCCGAGATGGGCAAAGCCCGTGATGCCGGCGAGCAGGTTGTTGAAATCGTGTGCGATACCGCCGCCGAGGGTGGCGATGGCTTCGAGCTTTTCCGCCTGGCGACGCTGGGACTCTGCGGCGAGCCGCTGGTTGGCCGATTCCAGGTCGAGCATCTTGACCTCGAGTTGGGCGACCAGCCGCGCGTTGTATTCTTTCAAATAGATGGCCTCGTCCTCGATTTCGCCCGCCGCCTCCGGGCCGCGCGCGGCTTTCTCCGCGACCACGCGCTCGACCTCCGCCAGCAGTTGGCTGGGGTCGAGCGGTTTCACGAGGAAGCGGTCTGCCCCGAGGCTGAGCGCAAAGGATTCGTCGCGCGAGTCGGTGTAGGTGCCGGTGTAAAAGATGAACGGCAGATGGCGGTGGCGTTCGTTGCGGCGCAGCTCGCGGCAGAGCTGGAAGCCGTCCATGCGCGGCATCAGGATGTCCGAGATCACGAGGTCGTAGCCGCCGTTTTCGGCGAGATTCAGCGCCTCCTGTCCGTCGCTCGCCGTGTCCACCGTGTGACCGTGCCCGCGCAGCAGCGCGCCCAGAAAAAAGAGGCTCTCCGCATGATCATCGACGCTCAGGATTTTCATGGCGCGGGCGGCGCGTCAGCGCGTCGAGGGACTGCCGAAAAACGGATTCGGCGCGACGTTCGGCCGGGCGTTGCTCACGACCACGCCGACGTGGCCCGAGATGGCGGGCTGGCGGCTTGGCGGCGCGCGGCGCTCCGCCACAGGCGCGGGGGGCGTTTCGTAGATCCCCGGCCCCGCGAGCGCGGCACTGGCGAAGCTCGGCGCGGCTGTTTCCACCGGCCGCTGCAGCTCGGCCATGCGGTCCTCCAGGTCGTCCACCATCCGCCGGATATGCCGGTATTTCATGCGCTGCCGGAGGATCGCGAGGCTGCGGTGCGGGTCGCCCCATTGCAGGTTCTCGATGGTCACGCGGCGCACGCCCCACGCGTTCATCGCGGCGCGCGAGGGCTTGTAAAGGTCGATGGTATTCGTGCCGGCCAGCGCCCAGCCGTAGTCGTCCACTTCGAAAATCTGACCCGTTTCCCGGATGCGGAAAATCGTTCCTGCCGGCCAGCGCGACCAGTCGGCGGCGGCGCTGTGGATCGGCCCGCATTTGAGACGGCCGCCGAGGGCGTTGCGATTGGCGTATTGGACGTGATCGTCCTCGGTGTGCGTGTAGGCGGTGGTCCGCACGGTCTGGAGGTGTGCGCGGGCGATGGGTTTTTGGTATTTTGGCAGCGGACGCTGCGAGGAGCAGGCGGCGGCGAAGAGCGTGAGCCCGGCAAGGAAAACGCGAGGAGTCAGGTGTCGCATCCGCGGAGGCTAGCTGCAGTTTGTACGCTGGCGAGCCGGAAAATTCCGCAGCCCGCCCTCCGCGAAACTCCCCGGCTACTTGCGCTCCGTCACCTTCCGCGTCGCGGGATCGAGCGTGAAGCTCGCGCCCCGCTCATTGGTCACGATCAGCACGCCGCTTTCATGGGTGAGCGACTGGATGAATACGTGCTGCACGTCAGCCTCCAGCTTCGGGTTGATCGGAACCTCGTAAACGCGCACGCGCCACAGTTCCTTGCGCGTTTTCACCTCCGTCGCCACTACGAATCCCATCTCCCAGACCGGTACCGAATACTCCACCTCGCCGACCGTGACTGGCGCGACCGGCGCGGGTGCGGCCCGTTTCGCCAGCGCGGGCGCGACGATGATCGCGAGGGGGGTGAGGAAGCAGGTGAGGAGTGAAAAGCGGAGGTTCATGGTGAGGAGAGGTTGGGTTTCAGCGGGAGGACGACTGCGGGAGATTATTTCTTAGATCGGGGCGAAAAATCCGCGTTTCACTCCCGCGGCACGCGCTCGGGAAAATCCGTGAACACGCCATCGACGCCGAACTCCCGCATGCGTTCGAGATCGCGCGGTTCATTTACCGTGTGCACGAAAACCCGCAGCCCTCGCCGATGCGCATCCTCCACGAAGCGCTGCGTGACGAAGCGGAGCGCCGGACTCACCACACCCGCCCGCACCCGCCGCGCGCTCAGCGCGTAAAGCCGCGTGGGCCGCGTGAGCAGCAGCCCGATCGGGATGCGCGGGTCGGTGATCGCCCGCAGCTCGCCGCGATAAAATGACGACACGAGGAAGTCCGCGTGCGCCCACCCGTGCCGCTCCACGAACTCCCCGATCAGCGCCTCCACCGGGCGCGCGGTGCCACGTCCCTTCAGCTCCACATTGATGAAAACGCGGCGGTTCACCGTCTCGAAAATCTCGCGCAGCGTCGGGATGCGCTCGCCGGCCCCGGCGTCGAGGGCCCGCAGTTGGGCGAAAGTTTTCCGCGCGGCTGCACCGCGGCCGTTTGTCGTTCGCTGGAGCGTGGCGTCGTGCAGGACGATCAACTCGCCGTCCACCAGCCGCACGTCGATCTCGATCCCCCGCACCCCGAGTGCCAGCGCTCGCCGCACGCTGCGCAGCGTGTTTTCCGGCTCGCTTCCCCGCGCGCCGCGATGGCCGATGCAGATCAGAGACGGCGCTTTTTCTGCGGACATGCCGGAAAGCTGGCAGATCCCGCAGCGGATGGCGGCAAGTATTTCTCACGCAGACGCCGGGGGTAGCGGACCGCGATTGCGCGCAACCTCCGGCGCGCTATTCTTCGCGCAGCGAGTTTCCCATGGCGGCCCGCACTTTTCCGATGAACGCGTCCGAACCCCCCGCCCGCCCGCGCCGCTCGCTCCTCCGGCGGTTGGCTTTTCTCTCGCTCCTGCTCGGCGCGCTCGCCGTGCTGGTCTTCGGCGCGATGACCTGGGCGCAGGCCTGGGGCATGACGCACTACCGCTCCGAGGTCGCGCGCTCCACGCGCCTCCGCGAACTGAACTCCGCCGGCAAAACGCGCTTTCTTTTCACCGGCCCCACGGTGCGCCGGATGCGCAATGTGAACGCTCCCAACCAGCGCGGATTGCCATTCACCACGCGCACCTTTCGCAACGCCGCCGGGCAGAAACTCGAAGCCTGGGAAATCCCCGCCTCCGGCGACGGCCCGCTGGTGCTGATGTTTCCCGGCTACGCGGGGAGTAAAGACACGCTGCTCGCCGCGGCGGTCGAGTTTCATCGGCTCGGCTGCGCCACGTGGCTCGTGGATTTCGCCGGCATCGGCGGTTCCGAGGGGCACACCACCACGATCGGCTGGCGCGAGGCCGGTGACGTGACCGCCGCCGTGCGCGCCGCTCAGGCCGCGCAGCCCGGCCGCCGCCTCGTGCTTTACGGAACCTCGATGGGTGCCGCCGCGGTTCTGCGCGCGGTGCATCTCGGCGATGTGCAGCCCGACGCGCTGGTGCTCGAGTGTCCCTTCGACCGGCTCGTCACGACCATCGGCAACCGCTGCGGCCTGCTCGGCCTGCCGCGCAAACCCTTCGCCGCCGGCGTGGTCTTTTGGGCCGGCGTGCAGCAGGGTTACAACGGCTTTGCCCACAACCCCGTGGATTACGCCCGCAGCGTGCGCTGCCCCACGCTGCTCCTGCAGGGCGTGCCGCCAGTCATCGGCAGCTTGGGCTTGGCCGCGGTGTTCTCCGCCGAAATCAGCGCGGCCGACGCCGTGCTCTTCATGCTC
>CAYQBV010000350.1:0-4699 GCA_964415705.1 uncultured Chthoniobacter sp.
CCAAGCGCCCTTCGGCATCCTCGGCCTCGAATCCGAACTCGGCCTTTTCCTCGACCTCCTCGTCCACAAAAAGAAAGCCATCTCCCTCGCGCGCCTCATCGAAATGTTCACCACCGAGCCCGCCCGCCTCCTCCGCCTCGACCGCGGTACCCTCAGCCCCGGCGCACCCGCCGATGTCACGATCATCGACCCCGGCCTCGAGTGGACAGTGGACAAAGAGCAGAGCTTCTCCCGCAGCCGCAACACGCCGTTTCACGGCTGGGAGCTCAAAGGCCGCGCCGTCCGCACCATCGTGGCCGGCGAAACCGTGTGGAAGCTATGAGCGCGGAAAGCAGCTTGGACTTCAGTCCAAAGTCCGTGGCGAAACTGTGGACTGAAGTCCAAGCTACTTTGCCATGAAGCCCACCTGCGAAATTCCCTGCGCGATCTGCGGCAAGCCGAGCGAATATTTCGCCGAGCCGACCGGCCCGTTTTGCTCGAACCGCTGCAAGCTGATCGACCTCGGCAAATGGCTCGGCGAGGAATACCGCGTCAGCGAACCGCTGCGCCCCGATCACTTTGCCGAGTTTGAGGAACTTGGCGGAGAGCTCGACCGGCCAGAGTCGTCAGTTTGATCCTGATCTTGGTGCAACCCGCTTCTACCGCATTCCGGTGCGGGTAGAGAAAACGCCGAACCAGCTTCCCTGTTCGGCGTTTGTCTTGAGCGGTTGAGCGCGAGGCTCAGTTGAACTTGTTCTTCCGATACGCGCCCATCGCCGGGGCGTCGGGATTCACTTCGGGGCCGAAGTAGCGGAGGCAGACGAGGGGCTCGGTTTCGCTGGTGTTGGCGAAGGTCACGCCGGCTTTCGCGCCCGCTTCGGTGCAGAAGAATTCGTCCTCGGTCAGCTCGTGGAAGCGAATGAGCTTCGGCGAGTTTAGCGCCTGGCCATTGATCGCGCCGCGGCCTTGGACGCAGATGAGGCCGTAGGCGCCCTTGTCCTTGATCGTGCAGACGGCACCGGGCTCGACGGTCAGTTCCTTGGCGGTGAAAAGCTGCTCGCCATCGACCTTGCCATAGACGATCCAGCGATCCACGTAACCCTCGCTGCGCGTATCCGCCACGGGCACGGGTTCGAGGTAGTGGTTGTCCTTGAAGTTCGGGTCCACGTTTTTCTCCCAGTCGAGCTGGTCCACGATGAAGTCGAGATCCTTGTGCTTGGACTTCGGCATGTCTTTCACGAGCAGCGACCACGGCACTTCGCGACCCTCGACGAGCGACTGATACATGCCGAAAACATCCGAGCCCCACTGCGGCTCGTAGGTGCAGAGCGATCCGGGCGCGTGGAGGATGCAGGGGTCGATGAGCCAGCCGCTGCCGACTTTCAGCCGGTAGGCTTTGGAAAGATCGAGGATGCCGTTGTCGCCCTTGTTCCAATTTTCGAGCGTCTTCCGCACCTGCGCTTTCGTCGTGCCGGGCTCGAAGCCCATGAAGGTGTAGGGAAAGTTGTTGCCCACGTTGTTGTGCTGCGGCGGGAAGTAATACGACTCCGGCTTGCCTTCCTGGCCGACAAGCGCCGCCTGCTTTTTCGACTGGTGCATGTGGTGCGGGATCGGTCCCATGTTGTCGAAGAACTTCGAGTAAACGGGCCAGCGCTGGTATTTCTTCCAGATCTTTTCGCCGATGACCGTGGCCCCGCACTCCGCCACCGCCTGCGCGAGCGTGAAGCGCGTCTTGCCCGCCACGACATAGCTGTAGCCCTCGTCGGGCACGCGGCCTTCATTGGCCGCTGGCGTGGTCGAGGCAAACCAGCGCTCGTCGATGCCGCCGCGGTTCAGGCCGTAGGCGTAAAGGTCGTCCGGGTGCAGCTTCAGCCGCTTGCCCGGCTGGAGGAAACTCCGCGGCACCCATGCGGGCGCGAGCCGGAGCAGGCCGCCGGTGGATTCGAGTTCAGCCTCGACGATCTTGCCGACGTTCTTCTTAAGGGTTTTGAGGGAGTGGACGGTGTTCATGAGTGAGCGGTAGTTGGGGTTGAAAAAGGTGGCGGTCTTTATTCCAGCGGTTCGCAGGAGCGTCAAAAACATTCTGGCGAGTGGTTGGTGCGGGATGCTGAGGATGGTTTCGCGGTGAGAAGCAACCCGTCATCCTGAGCGGAGTTCCCGGTGGGCGAAGGTGGGCGGGAAAGGAGTCGAAGGACCTCTAACTTTTCGCGGGCGGAGGCGGTGGGAGAGCCCGCACCACGTGAAGCGGCAGCGCACGCCTGCCCTCCACCGCCTTCGCCCGCGAATAGTTCGAGGTCCTTCGACTGCGCTGCGCAAAGCCGCCGCTCCGCTCAGGATGACGGAGGTGGGAGCATGCCGCGCTGCTTGCCGAGCGCGGGGTGGGGGACTATGAAGGGCGCTCTTTTTCCATGCCCGACGCTCCCGCTCTTAGCGCCCCTTCAGTTGTTCCCGCCGCACCGCTCCTGCCGATTCGCGTGCGGGCGAAGTTCTTTTTCGAGGGCGAACGGAAGTGGTTCATCAAGGGCGTGACCTATGGGCCGTTTGCGCCGGATGCGGCGGGGGATTTTGTGGGCGATCCGGAAAGGGCGCGGCGCGACTTTGCGCTGATGGTGGAGATGGGGATCAATCTGCTGCGCATCTATCATGTGCCGCCGCGGTGGTTCCTCGATCTCGCGCGGGAGTTCCGGCTGCGCGTGCTGATTTCGATTCCGTGGGCGGAGCACATCGAGTTTCTGAACAACGGGAAAATCCGGCGGCAGGTCGAGGAGACGATCCGCGCGGGTGTGGCGCAGAACGCGGGGCACGAGGCGATCTTCGGCTACTACGTGGGCAACGAGATTCCTTTTGCCATCGTGCGCTGGCTCGGCGCGCAGCGGGTCATCGAGTTTGTCGAAAAGCTCATCCGTATCGCCCGCGCGGCGGACCCGCGGGCGCTGTTCAGTTACGCCAGCTATCCGCCCACGGAATACCTGCTTCCGACGAATGTGGATTTCGTCTCCTACAACGTCTATCTCGAACGGCAGCGGGACTTTGAAAAGTATCTCGCCCGGCTGCAAAACCTCGCGGAGGACAAGCCGCTGATCTTTGGCGAGTTCGGCATGGACACGATTCGCAAAGGCGAGGACGAGCAGGCCAGCGTGCTCTCGTGGCATCTGGAAAGCGTGGTGCGCGGCGGTGCGGCGGGGACGATCTTTTTCGCGTGGACCGACGAGTGGTTCACGGGCGGGCACGACATTACAGATTGGGCCTTTGGCCTCGTCACGCGCGACCGGCAGCCGAAGAAGGCTTTCCACGCGCTCAAAGCGTATCTGCGCGGCGAAAGCTCGATGGCGCAGCGCGTGGCGCTGCCGCGCTATCCGAAGGTCAGCGTCATCGTGTGCAGCTACAACGGCGGCCAGACGCTCGGCGACTGTCTGCGGTCGCTCGATGAGGTGACGTATCCCGATTTTGAAATCGTGTTGGTGGACGACGGCTCGAAGGACAACACGCCGCAGATCGTCGCGGAGTTTGTGGAGGCACGCACGGCGCGTGGCGCGGACGCCCCGTCCGCGGAATGTCCGACGGGCGCCCCGCCCGTCGAACCGGCGGCTGGGGAAACCGGAACCGGCGGACGGGGCGCCCGCGAGACAGACGGCGGACGGGGCGCCCGCGCCACGCGGACGCATCCCGGTTTCATTCACATCGTGCAGCCCAACATGGGCCTGAGCTACGCGCGCAATGCCGGCGCGCACGCCGCGACCGGCGAGATTTTCGCCTACACCGACAGCGACTGCATGGCCGATCCCGACTGGCTCTACTTCATGGTCGGCACGCTGCTCAGTGGGGATTACGTGGGCGTGGGCGGGCCGAATATTTCGCCGCCCGCCGTGAACTGGGTGCAGGCCGCCGTCTCCGCCGCGCCCGGCGGGCCGAGCCACGTGCTGCTCACCGATGTGGTGGCCGAGCACATTCCCGGCTGCAACATGGCCTTTCACCGCGCGGCGTTTGAAAGTGTGGGCGGATTTGACACCGAGTATCGCAAGGCGGGCGACGACGTGGACTTCTGCTGGCGGCTGCAAACGAACGGCGGCGTGATCGCCTTTTCGCCGAGCGCCATCGTCTGGCACTACCGCCGCTTCACGCTCAGTGCCTTTCGCAAACAGCAGGAAGGCTACGGTGAGGCGGAGTCGATGCTGCGCTTCAAGCACCTGATCTTTTTCGGCCCGACCGGGACGGCGAAATGGAAGGGCCAAATCTACGGCGCGCCGCGCTTCACGTGGCTGTTCAACAAGCCGGTGATCTACCACGGGGTCTTTGGGCAGGGGCTGTTTCAATCCATCTATCCCACGCCGCAAAGCGAGTTGGCGGCCTACCTGAGCAGCGTCGAATGGGTCGTGCTCACACTTTTCATCGCGGTGCTCGGCTGGCCGCTGGAAAAAATCCGCATGGTGCCGCTGTTGATGTTTCTCGGCACGTTTCTCGTGGCGCTCAGCTACATGATTCATGCGCGCATCGAGCCGAAATACGACACCATCGGCGCGCGGTTGCTCGTGGCGTTTCTCGCCTTCATGCAGCCGCTCGGCCGCGGGTGGGCGCGCTATTTCACCTGGATGAAATACAAGCAGACGCCGCGCGCGGTCATCGCCACGCCGGAGCCGGGCGTGCCCGCGGCGAGCCATCGCGGCGGTGCCTCGAAGATCGACCTGTGGAACGAGACCGGGCACGGCCGTGAGCAATTGCT
>CAYQBV010000351.1:0-4694 GCA_964415705.1 uncultured Chthoniobacter sp.
TCATCGCCGGAACGATTCTGAGCCTGTGGGCGCTGGCGATGTTCGGCCTCTTCTTCTGGTCGCACTATGTTCAGGACCGGCAGTTCATGCTGAAGACCGCCGTGGGCCGGCTCGACAAAAAGGCGGGCGAAGTGCGCGAATTGCAGCGTCAGGTGCAATCGCTTCAACGCTACGCCGACCGCACCTATTCGGCCCTGGAAAGCTTGCGCGAAATCTGCACGGTGATGCCGCAGGGCGAGCCGGATCTCGAAAGTTTCTACTATGAGAAATTCAAGAGCATCAGCCTGCGTGGCACCGCGTCGGGAACCGGCCCGATCGACGAATTCATGGGCAAGCTTCAAGCCACAAAGTTCTTTCCCAAGGTTGATCCCGGCCAGACGACAACGGTGATCAAGAACACCCAGCCCAAATCGCAATTCAAGGCGACGATCTCGCTGCCCGAGGAAAAGAAGCCGGAGGAGAAGAAGAAATGAGTCTCTCCCGGCGCGAACTGATCATGGCGGGCTCCGTCAGCGCGGTTGTCATCGGCCTGGTGTCGTGGGTCATCGCCTCGCCGTTGATCGCCAAGATCAAGATGTCAAACACGCAACAGGTCAAGATGCAGGGCGAAAAGGCCGTGCTCGACAAACTGATTTCCCAGCGGGCCGCCGTGCAGCAGGATCTCGAAACGCTCCGTGCGCAGCTGCCTCATTTTTCGCAGGACGAGCAGGTCTCCGCCCAGATCGTGCAGCGTATCCAGCAGACCGCAGGCGAAAGCGGCGTGACCCTTTTGCGTCGCGATCCCGCAGCAGAGCAGGTGATCGGCGACCTGTCCGAGATCTCCGTGGACTGCCAGTGGGAAGGCACGCTGGAAGACATCCTGAAATTCCTTTTCGCGGCGCAAACGCAGGGGGCGATGCTCGATGTCCGTCAGTTGAACATCCAGCCGCACACGCAGACGACGCAGGCCGGCCGACTGAAGGGGAACTTCAAGGTTTTCTACGCCTTCATGCGCGAAAAGCCGGCCCCGCCCAAGCTGGCCGTGTCCGCAGCACCTTCGCAAACGAACGTCGCGGCGACGGCCGTCTCATCAAACGTGACCGCGGCAACTTCAAAAACTGCCGAGACCAACACGGCGGTGGTTCCATCCAAGACGCCGGAACCCCCGGCCCCTGTGACCGCACCCGCCGCCATGATGACGAATAGCGCCGCATCAACACCGCCTGCGCGACCGCCACGACCGATGTCGCCACCGGTGCCACCGATGCCAGGCAAGAAGTAGGAAGGGAAAACACGTGAGCCCGAGAAACAAAAATAATAGCGGTTTCCACAGGATCCAGAAACCCATCGCTGGCGTGCTCCTCGTTTCGATGGCACTCGGCCAGCCCGTCCGGGCACAGGTCCCAGCTGCGCCCGCAGCGGTTCCGGCAGCACCGCCGATCACGCCCGGAGTCCTGCGCCCGCGCCCGCCCGCCGCGGCGCCGGGTGCCGCCACCAATGCAATCTTCGCCGCAAGCTCTGTCACCAATGTTTCCCCTTTGCTCTCCTCGGATTTGCCGCCGGGCAAGGCCGATCAGCTGGTGCAGGTGAACTACGTCGACGCTCCGCTCGACCAGCTTCTCGCCGTCGTTTCCGAATGGACCGGCCGCATGCTGATCAAAGCTCCCGGCGTCAACGCACAGATCACCCTCAAGAGCAACGAACGCATTCCCGTGTCGCAGGCGCTCGAGGCCATTGAGACCGTCCTCGCGATGAACAATGTCAGCCTCGTGAAGATGGGTGAGAAATTCCTGAAGATCGTGCCCATCGCGCAAAACCGCACCGAAGGCGGAGCGATCTCGTTCGAGCATCCCGACAAGGCCTATCCCGAAGCCGACCAGCTCGTCAGCCAGATGGTCCAGCTCAAGAACATCGACGCGGCCGAGGCGACGCCCGTCTTGCAGCCGCTGCTGCATGGCTACGGAAAGATGCAGCCCTTTGAACGCACGAACAGCATTCTGATCACGGAAACAGGCGCAAACCTCAACCGCATCATGGAAGTGCTCGCCTACATCGACCAGCCCGTCGAATCCAAGGTCGAGACACGCATCTACGAAATTCACTATGCCAAGGCCTCCGATCTCGCCAGCCGCATCAACGAACTGATCGCCGACACCCAGGGCAAGGAAGAAAAGCCGCGCGTCGACCAGGCTATCGCCGTGCCCGCCATCCCCACCCCGCCCGGCGTCATCCGTGCCCCGCGGCCCACATCGACGACCAGCGCGGTGGACACCTCCGACGCGAGCGAACGCGGAGCCGTGCGCGGCAAAGTCAAAATCGTTTCCGACGAACGGCTGAACATCCTCTTCATCATCTCCCGCACCGACAACTTCACCTTCTTCGACAAGATCATCACCGTGCTCGATCGCGCCACCGATCCTGAGATCACCGTAAAAGTCGTCCCCCTTGAATTCGCAAAGGCCAAGGACATCTCCAGCATCCTCAACGAATTCATCGGCGCGGCAAAAGAGGACAGCACCAGGAGCGGCACCCAGAATCCAACGCCGCCGGGCGGCACCGGCACCGCCGCCAACGATGCGCGCAGCGTCGCGCTCCGCGACTACATGAATTCGCGGCCAACAACGGCCAATAACGCGGCAGCCGCAGCGGCGCGCGCGCGCCTGGCGCCCGTCTCCGACGCCGACAAAGACGTCATCGGCCGCCTTTCGCCCACCACGCGCATCCTCGCCGACGAACGCTCCAACTCGCTCCTCATGATGGGCCGGCGCAGCGACCTCGCCTCCCTCAACCAGCTCATCGAAAAACTCGATGTCATGCTCGCCCAGGTCCTCATCGAAGCCGTCATCATCGAAGTCAACCTCGGCGGCGACCTGAGCTACGGCATCGACTGGCTCCAGCGCTCCATGACCGCCTACGAAAGCACCAAGACCGGCCCCAACGGAGGCGTCAACGTCAACGCCCCCGTCTTCTCCTTTGGCGGCGGCACCGCCTTCAACGGTGCAGGGTTTCAGGATGGCGCACTCGTCGACCGCAGCACGCCCCTCGGCGGCGGCCTCACCTACTACTCGACCCTCTACGGCCTCAACCTCGACGTCGTCCTCAAGATGACCAAGAGTTCCCGCGATGCCCGCATCCTCTCCACCCCGGTCATCCTCACGACCGACAACAAGGAGGCGAGCATCAAAGTCGGCGAATCCCGCCCCATCGTGAACGCCAACATCGTCCAGAACACCGGCCAGAACACCCAGAACTACGAATACCGCGACATCGGCATCGAACTCAAAGTCACCCCCCACATCAACCCCTCCGGCGTTGTCGAAATGGAAATCAAACAGACCGCCGACAACGTCGGCGGCAACGTCAACATCGGCGGCTCCGAAGTCCCCATCATCACCCGCCGCGAAATGTCCGCCGACGTTTCCGTCAAAAACCATCAGACCATCCTCCTCGGCGGCCTCACCGGCACCGACAAATCCAAATCCCGCGCCGGCATTCCCATCCTGATGGACATCCCTCTCATCGGCGCCCTCTTCCGCTCCGACAGCATGAGCGACAGCCGCACCGAACTGCTCGTGCTCCTCACCCCCTACGTCCTCAAGACCACCGAAGAAGCCCGCGAAGAAACCGCACGCATGCACGGCACCTCCGCCTCCTCAAAAACCCGCTGGCACGAAGGCTGGTCCGACAGCGAACTGCCCCGCATGACCGACAAAGAACTCCAGGAACTCCTCAAGCGGCGCTCCGCGCGGCTCATCAAAGCCGATGAGGACAGCTCCGGCGGCCCCATCGTCACCCGCGTCGGCGGCGGCACCGAGACCGAAAAGCCCCGGGAAAACGTTCCCGTCCAAACCCTGCCCGAGGTCATCACCATCGACACAACCGCCACCAACACACCCGCCGCGACACCGCCCCCGGCAACCGTCCAGCCCGTGACCGCGCTGCCCGTCGCGGCACCGCCCGTCGAAGCCGTACCGCAACAACCCGCCGCGCCGCCCCCGGCACCCGCCGCCGCACCCGTAAATCCCGCCGCAGCACCCGCACCGCGCTGAACATAAAAACCTCAGCGCAACGCCGCGAAAAATTCCAACCCTTGGAACCACCGCGTGCGACGACTTCCAATCATTGGAAATCATCGGCGGGAAAAAGACTTGCCGCATCATCCGCCGCTTCTATCATTCTCCCGAATTCAGGTGAGGAGAACGGGACGTGAATCTTTTCGTGGGCAATCTTTCCTTCAAAGCAACCGATGACGAACTGCGCACCGCCTTTGAGGCGCATGGCACCGTCACCTCCGCACGCGTCGTCAAAGAACGCGACACCGGACGCTCCCGCGGATTCGGCTTCATCGAAATGCCCGACACCGCCCAGGCCCAGAAAGCCATCGCCGCCCTCAACGACCAGCCCATCGCCGGCCGCCCCGTCAAAGTCAACGAAGCCAAACCGCGCGAAGAACGTCCGCCCCGCTGAAACAAAAAGACAAACAGAACTGCGAGCGGCGGGCAGCTCCGCCATCTGAACATGCTTCCATTCATGCGGAAAAAAACCAACGGCACCGAAGTTCAAAAAGCTCCGGCCAAACCCGTGCCCGTTGTACGTGCCGATCCGCCTCCGCCCTCCACGCGCCATACCGCGCCCGGCGTCCAGATGCTCAAAGACGTCTGGCACATCGAGACCGGCAAAAAGATCATGGTCGCCGAGGCGCGCAAGCTGCTGGC
>CAYQBV010000352.1:0-4689 GCA_964415705.1 uncultured Chthoniobacter sp.
CCTTCGACTGTGCCGGTGGTTTTCGCTGCGAAGGCCTTGGCGTCACCTTGTTCGGCGGCCTTGAAAAACCATTTCACGGCCTCTACGGAGTCATGCTCCACGCCGGTGCCATTGGCGTAGCAGACCCCGAGATTGTATTGAGCCTTGGCGTCACCCTTCTCGGCTGCGGCTTTGTTCCTTAGAAATGGCCCTCCGGCGAAATCGCTGTGTTGGGCGTGGGTGCGTAGGCAGCACATGCCAGCGGCGAGTAGCACGGCGAGAAAGGCTTTCATCAAGCGAAGGCTGTCCCTTCGCTGACGTTGTGGCAAGTTTGCATTGGAATCGGCACCGGGAGAAAATGAAAGCCGCAGACGTTCTGCGCACGCCGGCGCGGCTCGCGGAACTGGAAGCGGGCCTCACGATCGAAAAGGCGAAGGTGGAGACGATGAAGGCGCGGCTGTTTTCGGCGCGGCGTGCTACTCCTTGAAATCCGTGTCCGGCTTTTCGAGGTCGATCTCCTTGATCCACGCGTGGCGATAGCGCACGTCGTGGCCCTCGCACTGGAGCTTCAGCCCGCCGGGTTTGTCGGTGATGCCTTTGCCGCCGGCGTTGCCGCCATCGAGCCCGGAGTTCGGACCGCCCCAGACCTGGTTGATCGTCACGTTGGTGTGAATTTTCTGGCCGTTGAAATACATCGAGACCAGCGGCTTCTCGGCCATCTTGCCGTCGGCAAACCGCGCGGCGCGAAACACGATGTCGTAGGCGTTCCATTTGCCCACGCCGTGGTAGGCCTCGGGCTTCGGGTTCGCGACTTCGTTGATCACCGCGGCGAGGCCGTGCTTGCCCTTGTCGCCGTCGAGCACCTGGATCTCGTAGCGGTTCTGGAGATACACGCCGCTGTTTCCGCCCGGTTTCATGATGAGAAATTCGATGTGCAGCCGGAAATCGCGATACGCCTTTTTCGTCACGATGTCCGCCGACCCATACTTCCCGCCCGCCGCCACCGGGTCGTCGGTCATGACCGCGGTGCCTTTGTCCACCGGATCGTCCACGATCTTCCACTTGATCGGCAGCGCGGACTTAAAGCCCGGCCCTTCCCAGTAAATCCACTTCTCATCGAGCATCGCCCGCGAGCCGTCGATGATGACCTCCGCCCCATCGAGCGGCTTCGCGCCGAGCCCGACCTCGGCCAAGGTGGTGTGGGCGGTGAAAAGGAACGCGACGAGGAACAGCGGGGAGTTTTTCATAATGGATGTGCCGCCGAGGCTGGCAGGCTGCGCGCGTCAGTGCAAACCCCGATCAAACTCGTCCGCATACCCCGCCATCCGGCGATCCACCACAAACGGCCCGAAGGGCAGCAGCGACGCGAGGAAGATGACCACCGCCCGCACGAACGGCCAGCGGGCGACGAGCATGGTGCGGAGCAGCGCCGCGCAGAAGAGCACGAAGAGCCCGCCGTGGATGGCGCCCACGACCTTCACGGCGAGCGGCCAGCCCGCGAGATACTTCAGCGGCATGGCCACGCCGAGGAGCAGCAGAAAGGAGACGGCCTCGGCTTTCGCGACGGCGCGGAGGAAAGGAATCGGGCTTTTTTTCAAAAGAGCGAAACGCCGCAGCGAGGCGACCGGATCAGCCTTCGATGGTGTTCATCTCCACCGGCTCGACTTTCACGCCGAGGTCTTCGAGCCACACGATGGACTTCTTGATTTCCTCGCGATCGCCTTCGAGGGAAAGCGAGACGATGCCAATCTCCTCCGTCACGCTGGCTTGGCGGACGTTGGTCACGACGGCGAATTCCTGGCCCAACTCCCAGAGCACCGGGCGCGTGACGAGCTTGGTGGGGAACATGAGCCAGAGGCGCTGTTTTTCTTTCATGGGTTGGTGGGTTGCGAAGTTTGCGAGCAGCCTTTCTTAAACCCGGACGCCGCGAAGGGAAGGCTCGTTTTGCGCCCCGGTCAGAAGGACATCCGCACGCCGGCGGAGACGTTATTCGAGGTGTAGTTCGAGCGGAGGAGTTCGCCGTCGTAAAAGAGATACGTGGCGGTCCGCTCGTTCCAGAGGACGGCGACGCCGAGGCCGAGGAGCAGGCTTTCGCGGCCGATCTCGGCACCCTGCACGGTGAAGGCGGGGCCGCCTGAGGCGAGGGTGGATTCGATGGCTTGGTGGATGTCGCCAAACTCGTGCTGCCACGCCGCGCGGATCTCCGGGCGGATGACCAAGCCTTCGCGGCGAAACTCGTATGAGGCTTTCATCCCGATGGCGCTGCGCATGGAGGTGGTGCCCTGCGAGCCGTAGCGCAGCGGGGCGAGCGAGCCGCTTTCCCCGTAGCCGCTGAAACCGACGTGCGTGTACTGGAAGCTGGCGATGGGACCGACGCGCAGCGCCTCATCGGTGAAGTCGAAGCCGGTGGCGAGGAGGCCGTTGAATTCGCCGCCGGTGGTGCTGCCGCTGGCGGTGCCGCGGAGGGCGCTGCGGCGGGTGTCGTAGCTGTTAAAGCCGCCCTGGATCGCGGCGTCGGCGTAGAATCCTTCGCCGGTGAAATAGGTGGCGTAGGCCCCGAGCTTCGCGCCATCCACGGTGACGCGGCTGCCGCCAAAGCCGTCCGTGCCGGTGCGGGCGTAGCCGGTGTTCAGGCCGACGGTGAAGTGATCGTTGACCTTGTAATCCACCCCGATGGTGAAGCCGCCAGTGGCGAGGTCGTAGCCGCCCGCGCGCTTGGTATCGCCCACGCTGGCAAATTCGCCGGTGCCGGTGATGAACACGCCGTAGCGCTGCTCGGCCGGGGCGGCGGCCTCCTCGGGTGGGCGGATTTCCTTGGCTCCGGGAGCGATCGGACCGACGGGACCTTCGGCTCCGACCGGAGTATCATTGAGGAAAGCGGGGCCGGTGACGGAAAGGCCGTCGGCACTGAAGCCGAGCCGCCCGGCGCGGATGTCCTCGAAACGGCGCTGGAGGTTGGCGGTCTGGGCATTGGCCTGGGAGGTGCCGATGGTGAAGATGGCCTGAAGTTCGTCCGGCGCGATGCGGTCGAAGTCGGCGGGGAGGTTGGCGAGCGGCTCACCGTTGAGAAAGTCGATGAGTTGGTGGTTGCTGCCGGAGTGCCGGGCCACTTCGTCGAGCATCGCGCCGACGGCGCGCTGGTTCGGCGTGAAGCCCCGCTCCTGCGCGAGCAGCTCAAAGGAACCCTGCTGCATTTCGAGGGAGACGGCGTTGCTCCCGTAAACGACCTCCGCCTCGACGATCGTGCGGTCGGTGGCGAAGTCGTTTTCCTCCGTGGCGAATTTTCCGGTGACGCCGGTCGCCGTGAGGAAAGTCACCTTGTCGCCTGGCTTGAGGCGTCCGCCGCCGGTTCTCACCAGCCGCAGCGTGCCGTCGAGCGTCGCCTGGCCGCTCACCGCCACGAGGTCGTGCTGGCCGGCCTTGGTGCCGGAGATTTCGATGACCATCGTGCCCGCGCCGGTCTGGAGGTAGTTGCCGCGGATGCGGAAAGTGCCGGTCGAGTTACCCGGCGAGAAAACGCCGGCATTGCGCACATCGCGAAACGCCGTGCCCGTACCCATGAGCGTGCCGGCGAAATTCACGAATACCGTGGGGCTTTGCACCGAGCCGTTGAGCACGAGGGTGCCGTTGTTGATGCTCGTGTTGCCGGTGTAGGTGTTCGCGCCATTGAGCGTGAGGGTGCCGGTGGTGTTTTTCACGAGCTGGCCGCCCACGCCGCCATTGGGATCGTTCTCGTCGGTGAGGCCCACGGTGCCATCGCGGATGACGCCGCTGAAATTGCCCGAACCGACGGTGAGCGTGCCGGAGCCGAGGCCGACGGTGCCGGCGGCGTTGCCCTTGAGCGCGCCAATGGTGTCGCTAAAATTCCGCAGTTCGAACCCCGCGAAGTCCAGCCCGCCGAGGATGACGCTCCCGGGGCCGTTCACGGTCACCGTCGCGGTGTCGGCGATCTGGTTGCCGAAGCCGAGGTAGTCCAGCACGCCCTGGCCCTGGATCAGGAAGTCGCCGCGGAATTTTTCCCCGGCGCTGAGCAGCACGACGAACGCGTTGTTCTCCACCGTGGTCAGCCCGGTGTAGGTGTGGCTGGCCGCGCCGTCGTGGATGAAGGCGACGTAGGAATTGTCGCCATTGACCGGCACGGGCAGGCCGGAGGTGGTGAAGGTGAGCCCGCCATTGCTGATCACGCCGCCAAAGTGGACCTGCCCCTGATGGGTCAGTCCGGTGATCGTGCGGGTCGCGCCATTCAGATCCAGCGCGCCATTGAGGAAAAAGTCGTGCGCGCCGCCGGACGGTGCGATGACGGAAAAATCCGCCTCGACCGAGATCGGATTGGCCAGCCGCGTGCCGGTGACGTTGCTGCCCAGCGTGGTCGCCGCAGCGATGGCCAGCCGCCCGGTGCCGAGCGCGGTATCGGTGTCCGTAAAAAGCGCGCCGCCGAGCAGCCGGGTGTCGCCCGTGTAGGTATTGCTCCCAGTCAGCGTGAGTCGGCCAGCGCCGGTTTTCGTCAATCCGCCCGTCCCATTTCCGAGCGCGCCCGCGATCGTGGTGTTCCCGCTGCCGGTGACCGTCAGGAGGTTGGCCCCATTACTCACCGCGCCGCCCGCGGTGAAAGGATTCGCCGAGTCGTTCGTCCACGTCTGGGCTGCGCCGAGCACCATGTCCGGATTCAGCGTCACGGCTCCCGCTCCGGCATGGATGGTGATGCCGCCC
>CAYQBV010000353.1:0-4688 GCA_964415705.1 uncultured Chthoniobacter sp.
ATCGTCCGCGCCACGTGCGTGGCCAACCGCGTCTTCCCCACCCCGCCCGGACCGGTGAGCGTGACCCACCGCACGTCCGCCCGCTCGAGTAGTGCCTGCACCGCCGTGGCATCCGCCTCGCGGCCCACCAGGCTCGTCGCCGCGGTGCCCAGGGTCAGGACGCCGTCGCCGGATTTCGTGATCGTGCGCGCCACCGCACCGTCGCCAAGCGCACCGAGGGTCAGCGTCATGCTCGTGGCACCGCCACCGCCCAAGGTCACGTCGAAGGCGGCATTACCCGTGAGCGTGGTCGCACCGAAGACCACCCCGGCGCCGCCGCCGGTGCTGCTCGCGGTATTGGTCGCCGCGAGCGTCTGCGCGCCGATGGAGAGGGTGCCAAAGGTGTAGGTGAGTCCGCTGCCCGCGCTACTCCGATCCACCTGCACCGTGGCTGTGCCCGTGCCCGACACTGTGACGGGGTTCGCCGTGAAGGTGGTGCTCGACGCCATCCGTCCGGCGAGCGTGGCTCCGCCATTCAACTGCACCGTGCGGGCCGGAGTCGCGCCGAGCGCGGCGGCCGCACCGAGTTGGCTGGTGCCGCCGGAGAAAATCCAGTTGCCCCCGTAATTGCTCGTTTCCCCGAGACGCACGGTTCCCGGACCGGAAACCGTCAGCATCGTGCCCGCGTCGCCGCCGGTGATGTCGTTCGCCCCGTTGCCCATGGTCAGGAGATCGCCCAAGCTGGTCGTCGAAAACGCCGCCAACGCACCGTTCGCAACCGTCACCTTGCTCGGCACCGTGTTGGTGCCGTCGCTGTTGAGCGTGCCGCCATTGTTCAGCGTGACGTTGTAGGCATTCTCCAGCGTGATGCCGCCGCCGACTTGCAGGATGCCGGTGTTGTTCACGCTGATCGCGCCGGTCAGGCCCGCCGCGCCGAGCGCGTTCGCATGGGTCACGCGCAAAGTGCCGCCGCTCACTGTCGTGGTTACGGCACCGCCGGTGCGGGCGCTGCTCTGGGTCAGGGCCAGCGTGCCGAGGCCGACTTTCGTCAGGTTCTGGTTTCCGGCCAGCGCGCTGCTGAGGGTGGTGTTTCCCGACCCACCGATGCTGGCCGCGCCGGCGAGGGTCACCACACCGCTATAAGTTGCCGCCGCACCGCTATTGGTCAGCGCACCGGCAGACGCCACGCCCGTCCCGGTGATGGACAGCGCTTCGGCCGTGCCCAGCGTGAAACCGTTCAGATCCAGCGCCCCCCCGATCACATTCGTCCCCGCCGCCACCGTGCCCAGCGGCGTGTTCGTCCCGCCGCCGGCCGCACCCAGCTTCAGCGTACCCGCGCTGATCGTCGTGATTCCGGAGAAGGTATTGCTGCCCCCGAGTGTCCAGACGCCGGTTCCATCCTTCGTCAGGGTGCCGGAGCCGGTGGTGATCGTCCCGCTCACCACGCCATCGCCCGAGCCGCCGAGAGTGAGATTCTGATTGGTGCCAGTGATGCTATTCGCCGCCGTATCGAACGTCAGAGTGCTGCCGACATTCGAATTGATCCGCGCCGCACTGCCGAGGGTCACGGTGCTTTGCCAGAAGTTATTCCCGCTGGCATTGCGCAGCGCACCATTGGCGGCGAGACCTGTTCCGTTCAGCGTCAGCGCCTCCCCGGCGACCGTGATGTCACCCTGCAACTGCAGCGCGGCACCCGCATACACGCTGGTGCCTGCCGCAGTGGTGCCCAAGCCGGCCGCGTTCTCGATGGTCAGGGAACCCGCGCCGACGAACGTGCTGCCGCTGTGGGTGTTCGTTCCGGTAAGCCGCGCGTCGCCCGCGCCGGACTTGGTCACTGTCACCACTCCCGTGCCATTGTCGGCGATCACGGAGTTCACGGTCAGGAAATTCGTCGAAAAATTCCCCAGAATCAGATCACCAGCGACGCTCGTGGCATTGCCGCCCGCCGTCAGCACGCCCCCGTCCACCACATTGCCGATGGCCAGGTCCGAGCCGCTCGGCGTAATCAGGATTCCACCGGCCACACCAGTCCGCAAAACACTAAAGGAGGTGTCGATGGTCGAGGCCGTGCCGAAATTCTGGACAAGCGTGTTGATATTGGTCGTCGCCGCTCCGAGCGGGACATCACCCACAGTTCCGAGCGCGGAGATGCGATAGTTGGCGTTCGTGTTGTCCGCGAGCGGAGTCGCGCCGAGCGCGTCCACGGCCGTATATCCGGTGTAGGCCACGATGACGTTCGAGCCGTTGTTCATGGCCAGATCCGCGCCCCCATTGACCGTCGCCCAACCCCCGAGGATGCCGGTGGCGTCATTCGCTTGCGCAGTCCTGACCACCGCTGTGGTGGCAAAGGTGCCGGCGAAAGCCCGGAAATCCACCGTGCCGCCGGCGGCGCGCGTAATCCCCGCAGTGCCTCCGAGGCCGCTTAGATCGAGCGTCGTCGTCATCCCCGGAAGCAGCGTGTTCACATGGTTCACATCCACGACGCTGGCCCCGGGATTCACGGTCAGGCCCGCCAGCACTTGGGTGCGGGTCATGCCATTGGTCCCGGTGAAGCGGAAGGTGCCACTGGACAGCACCAGCGCGGAAGACGCGCTGATCGGCGCCCGGAAGCCCGTGGAAAAGTTCGCGGTGTCCGCGATAAGGGTGCCGCCGTTGACGACCGTGTTCCCCGTGTAGCCGTTGATGGCATTGAGGGTCAGCGTGCCGAGATCCTCCTTGGTCAGGCTGCCGCTCCCCATCATCACACTGGAGATCGTCGAGGTGAAACCCGCCGCCGAGGAGACATAGGCCGGGCCATTGAGCTGGACCAAACCGCCACCCGAGATCAGTGTGCCGGTCACATTGGCCACAATGCGGCCGTTGTTAATGTTCAGCAGCGAGTTGGTGCCGGTCAAAGCGATGGAGTTCACCGCTGCGGTGCTCACACTCCCGCCGCCATCACCGAGGTTGATGGTGTTGCCAGTGGCGTTGGCGTTCAACGTGGCGGCGACGGAAATCTGACCGCCGCTCAGCACGTTCAAAGCATTGCCGGCGGTTGATCCGTTACCCCCGAGATTGAAGTTGCCGGTACCGGCGATCCTTCCCGAGTTACTCACCGTGATCGCGTTATTCACGCCAGTCGGCGCATCCTGATTGAAGGTGCCCAGATTCCATCTTGAACCTGCTCCATCCACCAAGATGGAATTATTGTTCGCGTTGAAATAGCCGAAGTAATTGATGCCGGGCGCGTTTAGGACTCCACCATTGCTGACAATCAACTGGCTGCCCGTGCCACGATCGAACCAATCCACGGCGAGCCCCGGAGAAACCGTAAAGGTGGAACCGGCTCCCGTCACCGTGAAGGTGATCAAGCCCTGGTTGTTGTTCGGATTGATAACACCACCACCGATCCAGACGCCGGTCTGACCAGCGGTTACGGTCGCACCGTTGCTCACGGTGAAGGAGTTGCCCGTTCCCCCACGACTGATTTCAAAATTCGCGGTCGTCAAAGTGGTGCCCACCCCAGTCACCGTCACCGCAGCCCCGTTATCGGTCGCCACGTTCCCCAGGATGAATCCTCCCGTCGTCATCTGCCGTCCCCCGGAAATCGTCAGGCTGCCGGCGTTGACCATCACTGCCCCGGAACTGGACACTCCCGCCGCGGTCAAGCCATCCAGTGTGACCGCACCCGTGGTCGTCTTGGTGATGGCTCCGCCGCCGCCGAGCTTCGCCGAAATCGTGCCGCTCCGCAGTGCATACGACGCTCCCGTGAGCGTCGAGGTGCCGCTGCCCGTGATCTGCGCGCCCCCGTCCAGCGTCACCGCCCCGACGGTGTCGTTATGGTTGGCCCCAAGGTCGAAAATGGCCGTCGGCCCATTGACCGTCAGCGCGCTGCCATCGGCGATGAAACCGGTGGCGTTTTCCGCGAGCGTGCCCGCGTTGATGATCGTGGCCCCGGTATAGGTATTGGTCGCGCCGAGGGTCAGCGTGCCGGCCCCGGTCTTGGTCAGCGAACTGGCTCCATTGGCGAGAATCGGCGTGCCGATGGTCAGGGTGTCTCCCGCGCCATCGGTGCGGACAACCATTTCTGCGCCCGCGCCCGCCTGAATCCCCGTGCCTCCGCTGATCGTCCCGCCCGCGGCGTTGCCCGACTTCAAAAGGCCGTTGACCGTCAAAGTCGCGCCGCCGGCGAGGGTCAGGTTGCTGGCGTTGGCGAGGTTTACCGTCGTGACGGTCTGCGTGCCCTGGGCCGTGATTTCACCCACGCCGCTGATCTGCCCGTAGAGTTTGGCCGCCGTGAAGCTGGCGGTGGAGGCGGTGATGCTCTCGGCGTCCGTGTCCGTCGCGTAGTCAATCCCGCGCAGGAAATTCGGCGCGCCGATCGTGTCGTTCAACGCATAGTTCGAGCCGTTGAAGAACAGACCCTGATTGATGAACCCACCCGGGAGCCCGGTGACGTTGATGACATTCGTGCCCGGAGCGCCGGGCGTGCCATCGGTGCCGCCGGAGGTGGTGAAATTCCCCGTCGCCCCGCCCGCTCGCGCTGCGAGGGAGGCAAAGGTCAAAGTCGCCGACGTGCCGGCAAAGGTGGAGGTGACAGTGCCCGAGCCAGCGCCAAAGGTCAGCGCTCCGAGAAGCTGCGTGCTGGCGGCGGCCTCCCGCACATTCAAGGCTCCGCCAAATCCGGAGAAGGTGACCCCGGTCGTGCTGTCGAGGCTGCCCGTGACACC
>CAYQBV010000354.1:0-4661 GCA_964415705.1 uncultured Chthoniobacter sp.
GCTGGCGTGCGAGCTTTCGCTCCCCCTCCCCGCGAGCCACCCGCACCGCGAAGCCTTGGAGCGCGCGGCGCACACCTGCCCCGTCCACCAGAGCCTGCACCCGGAGGTGGAAAAGCCGATCCGCTTCATCTGGGCGGACGCCTGAGTTGCGCGTTTCGAGCAGCCGCGATCTCGACCTCGTACTGCTGCCAGCACCTGCGGCGTTCACGCAAAAAGCGCGTTCACCGCTTTCTCGCGATAGGCGAAAATCTTCGTGAGCTGCGGACGCACGAGAAACGGATGCACGAGGTCGCCGAGCGGACTGAGCGGCAGGACGTAGGTGACACGATCCGTCACTTCGATGCGTGCGGCATCGATTTGCCGAAAGTGATGCTCGTGGTGCCAGATGCGGTAGGGGCCGATGCGCTGCTCATCCACGAAAAATTTCCCCGGCTCGACGTGGGTGATTTCCGTGAGCCAGCGGACGGGGAGGCCGAGCAGCGGCCGCACGCGGTACTCGATCATCATCCCGGGATGGATGCGTTCCGGCAGGTCGGTGAGGACCGTAAAATCCAGTTCGGGCGGCGTGATCCGCGTCAGATTGCGCGGGTCGGAAAAAAAGTCCCACGCGCGCTCCAGGCTCGTGCGCAGGATTTGCGAGGATTGCAGTGTTCGAATCATGAGCGTGCCTGAACTTCTGGAAAAAACTCGTGTGGCCCGGCGACGTGGGTGCGCCTCATTTTGCCGCGGCCTCGATTCTCAGCAGGACTTCGTTGCGGCGCAGGAAGACGGGCGTCCACGGTGGGTCGTAGTAGGCAAAGATCGGTTCGCCTTTCCCGGCAATTTTTTGCCCACCGAGCCACGCCCGGAGTTTCGCGACCGCGCCCGTCTCGTTCTCCGCCGTCCGCCCGCCGCCGAACCGCAGCACCGCGAAGCGCGCCGCCTTTACTTTGCCCAGAGTCACGTCTTCGCCCGCAGGTTTCGGCACGCCACTTTTCACCGTCTTCCCCGGCATGATGAAACTCATCGTTCTGTTCTCCGGCGCAGTGTCGATCAGCACCGGCGTCGTCATCGCGATCTTCTCCGACCCCGCATTGCTGCCGGAGATGAAGCGGAAAAGTTTCCCGAATCCCCCGTTCATGTTGCCGCCTTCCATTGGCACGGTCGCGACGCTGAGCGCGGGGTAGTCGCGGATTTCCACCTGGCCGTCTTTGCGGATGACTTGATAGGCGGGCGTCTCCGTGGCGGCGCGCGAGGTGGAGAGCATCCAGAAAATGGCCACCCCGCCGATGAGTGCGAGCGCGATGATGAAGGGGACTTTTTTGCGTTTCATAAAGTGGCGGTCTGGTCGCGGCGAAACATCTCGAGCGCCGCTTCGCGCGCCTGGGCGTGATCGACCATCGGCAGCGGGTAGCCTTGCACGAGCGCCGTGTCGGGCGGCGCGCAGAAGCGCGCGCCGGGTACCTCGCGCAGCTCGGGCACCCAGCGGCGGATGTAGTCGCCGTCGGGATCGAAGCGCTTCGTCTGCGACCACGGATTCTGGATGCGGAAATAGGGCGCGGCGTCGGTGCCGGTGCTGGCGCTCCATTGCCAGCCGCCGTTGTTGCTCGCGATCTCGCCATCCACGAGCCGGCGCATGAACCAGCTCTCGCCGTGCATCCACCAGACGCGCAGATCCTTCGTCAGAAACATTGCCACGATCATCCGCACGCGATTGTGCATAAAGCCCGTGGCTGCAAGCTGGCGCATCCCGGCATCCACGATCGGAAAACCCGTCTGCCCCGCGCACCAGCGCTGGAATTCCGCGCCGCCCGGCCGCTCCTCGGGACGCCAATGATCGCGCCATTTCAGCGCGCGCGTGGCGGGCTGGAATTCATGCTCGAGCACCTCGGGCGTGTGCCAGAGGACGTGGAAGTAAAACTCGCGCCAGATGAGTTCATTGATCCAGATGCCGATGCTCTTGCGCTGCGCCGCGGTGGCGCGCGCCGCGAGTTCCGTGCAGCGCGCGTGGATCTCGCGGATCGAGAGCAGACCCCAGCGGAGATCCTGCGAAAGCCGCGAAGTGTTTTCGGCCACGGGGATGTCGCGCAGCGTCCCGTAGTCGAACACCGGCCCGTCGAGGAATCGTCCGAGCCGCTGGCGGGCCGCCGCTTCGCCCGGCTCGATCACTTCCGCATCCGACGTGAGTCCCCACGTTGCCAGCGTCGGCAGATCGAGGCTCGCGAGTTTCGGCGGAGTGGAAAGGCGCGTGACCGTGCGGCCAGGCGCGGGCTTGTCGAGTTTCAGCCAGGCCCGCGCATAGGGGGTGAAGACGCGGAACGGTGTGCCGCTGCCCGTGAGCACTTCGTCGCGCTCGTGCAGCGCGTGATCCTGGTGCGGATGCACCGTCACGCCCAGTCGCTCCGCCATCGCGGTGACGCGCGCCTCCATCGCGCGCCCGTCCGGATCGGGATCGCGCGCGAAATGGATCGCCGCCGCGCCGGTCTCGCGAACCAGTTTCTCCATCGCCAAATCCGCGGGACCTTCGCGCACGATCAGCCGCCCGCCTTTCGCTGCGAGATTCTTTGCCAGTGAGGCCAGGCATCCGCACAGGAATTCCTGCCGCGCCGCGCCGCACCAATGATGAGCGCGCTCCCAGTTGCTGAGGATGAATACGGGAACCACCTGATCGTGCGCGGCGGCGGCGTTCAGGGCGGTGTTGTCCGCGATGCGCAGGTCGCGGCGCAACCAATGGATGGCGATGGACACAGGCGTTTTTTAGAAGCGTTCGGTCACGACGGACGGGGTGGGAGCAGGCCCAGCTTTGGCCGCGGCGGATGCGATCAGGGTTTTGAGGAGATCTGTCCCGTGGAGTTGCTCGATGAAACGGGAGGGAATCGCGGACATCCCCGCAGCGGCTCCGAGCAGCGCCCCGACGACGGCGCCGCGGTGGCAGTTGTCGCCGCCGACGTTCGCGTTGGCGATGACGCCAGCTTCGAAATCGGCCGCGTATTTCCACGCGAGGTAAAGCGAAGCCGGGAAGGCGTCGGCGATGTAGCAGGCGGGGCTCACGCGATGGCCGATGACGACTTCATCGGGTTCGCGCGACCATTGGTCGGCCTTGCGCTGCGAGAACCAATCGGTGCCGTGCCGGAGGATCGCTTCGCGGAGATCGGCCCCGGCGAGGGTGTCGCAGAGGATTCTCGCGAGGGCGTCGCCAGCGGCGAGGACTTCGTCGCTCCGATGGGTCAGTGCGATATGCTCCCGCACTGCGGCGCGGACGGCTCTCACGTCCGGAGCGAGGCCTGCGCACAGGACGCCCACAGGCGCGAGACCGCCGATGTGGATGTCGCTGCCGGCGCACTTTCGCGGAGCGATGCCGCGGGCGTATGCGGTGAAAAAGTTCCGGTGATACTCTTCCACGTAAGTGTCGCGATGCTGCCCCGGGGTGAGCATGAAGGTGATGTAGCGCGAGAGGTAATCAGCGGCGTCGTAACGGCCGTTCGCGATGAGCGATTCCGCCAGCACTTTTGCGAGCTGCAGGTTGAGCGTGTTTTCCCCGGCGCGGAGGAACTGATGATAGTGAATGCCGCGCTGGCCCCAGTACTGCGCCTGCTCGCGGAGGATGTCGCCGCGCTCGTTCAGTGGCGTGTATTCGGAGCGCCAGAGGATGCTGTCGGCATGCGGATTTTTCGGTGCCAGGTAGTCGCGCACGATGCCGTAGTCGCGTTTCAATGCGGCGCGGTCGTAATACCAATGAACCGGCATCGCGAGCGCATCGCCGATCAAGGAACCCCACGCGGCTCCGGCGCGTTGATCGGTGGTTAAGGGAGTCATGGGTGTGAGATGCAAGGAGTCGTGAATTTTACCGCCTCGGAAGCGACGCACTCGGACGGGCAGCGCGGTTTTTGAATCCTGAAGGTGTGAGGTCCGCGGCGCGGAATTCGCGATTCATGTCGAGACCGAGTATTTTCCAGTGATGCGCTTGGAGGTCAAGAGGCACACGGATTCGTTCGTCGAAATCAGTCGGCCAGAGGATGCCGTCGATGGTGCGGAAATCGCGGAAGGTTACATCGACCTCCGCGCCGCGCGTGCTTTCGAGGCCGTTGAGCGTCAGGCGCACGCGCCGGAGTTGTTTGGTCGCGCGGTCGATGAAGAGGAGCACGCGATCTTCGGCGGCGGAGCCGAATCCGGGACGAAGCACGGCGAGCACCTCGTCGCAAGTCGCCTTGTCCGCGATTGACTCGCCATTCGGCGCAAGCGTGACACCCGGTCGGTCGAAGTAGAACGGCCCGAGCAGGAACATGGTGTAGGCATCGGCGACGAGCGCGGCGGCGCGCGTGGTTGCGTCGTCATGGGATACTGCCCCGTTGTAGCCGACGCTGACTTTGCCCGGCGCGCGGACCACGACTTTCTTTCCCGCCGGGCCGGTGTGCTCTTGCGCGATGACGCGTGGCCCGACGAGCAGCCGCTCCTCCGAATTGCGGCGGAACTTTGGGAACGCTCGTCCCGACGAGACTCTGTCTCCCATTCGGCGAACGAATACCGGACTCGCGCTCCCGAGGCTCTCCCTCCGGCCACCGAAACGGAGTTTCGCCGCACTGATCCGTTCCCAAAGCGCTGCGCTAACTTTGGGAACGAGATGGCAAATGGACCTTGGTCACGCTGGCCTACAACCTGCGCCGCCTCCACCGCCTCGGAGC
>CAYQBV010000355.1:0-4641 GCA_964415705.1 uncultured Chthoniobacter sp.
GGATTGCCGAAAGCACCAGTGAGCGCGCCCGTGGGGTTGCTGTCGGTCATCCGCACAAAGGCCGTGCCGGTCGCACCGTAGAGGCTCACCGTGCTGCCATTGCTCACCGCCGCGAGGCCGATGACGCTGCCATTGGCGGAAGTGGCCGAGCCGGCGGCGGTCCACGTCGCGCCGTTGAAAGTGAACTTCAAAACCGCCGCGCTATTCGCAACGTAGATCGTGTCGAGCCCGGCGACGCCGGCGTTCAGATCGAGAAGAACGAACTGCGAGGCGTTGCTACTCGCCGAGGCGATCAGCGTCGCCACGTTTCCGCTCGTCGTCGGCAGCCCCGTGCCCACCGCGTTCACGCCCACGTTGCTGCCGGACGCAGACGAGACGTAGAGCTGGCTGCCGAAAACCCCGGCCACGCGGGTGTTGGTCACGGTCGTCGAGACGAGTGAAGAAGTGGTCGCCCCGAACGCGGCGGTGCGGATGCCCTCGTTCCCGCCCGTCATCCAAAACTGGTTGCCATCGGCCGTGGCCGCGCCCCGAAAGGATCCCGCACTGTAAGCGTTGCTCAGCTTGGTGGTGGTGTCGAGGTTGCCCTGCGAGTCCACGAGGCCGACCACACGATTGATCGTTGCCGAGGCGACGCCGCCCGGCGCTGCGGTCCCCGGCACGGTGCCGTAACCGCCGAGCACGAGGAACGCCCCATCCTGCGAGCGCGTGACGATGCCTTCCGTCGTCGAGGTCCCCTGCACCGTCAGCGGCGCATGCGTACCGGAAACCGCCGTCGGCATCGGGATCGTCTGCACCAGCGTTCCAGTCGGCGTGTATTCTTGGAGGAAGATCGCGGTGGCCGCGCTGCTGAGCGTCGCACCCGTGCCGACACGGCTGACGACGATGTTTCCGGGCGTGAAGGGCGCCGCCCCGGCCACGCAAGTGGCGAGCATGGCGGCGACGAATCCGATGAGTTTGCAGGTGTGTTTTTTCATGAGGCGATGCGGATGAAATTGCGCGCCGCTTGTGACAACGGGGTTATCGCCAAGTGAAACTTTTGCGTCCTGAGTTTCGTCGGCCACTCACTAGAGGTGCGACGCCATCCTGTCCGTAAAATGGTTCGTGACCGTGATCCTCCTGTCACCTGCGCGACGTTTTCGTGCGTGCTTTTTTGCCGAAGCTGCACAACTTCCGCACTCCCAGCCGAACCGGGGCGACTGCGCCTCCCGAAATGCACGCCACCGGAATGAAGCTCGCCGCACCGCGCGCGCTCGCCGATAGTCCCCGCCCATCATGGCCCGCCAATACACGCTCCAGCGCCCCGCCGCCGCGGGACTGCGCATTGATTTCGCCGCCGAACTCAACGCGCAGCAGTGCGCCGCCGTGACCGCCCCGCCGGGGCCGGCGCTGGTCATCGCGGGCGCGGGCAGCGGGAAGACGCGGACGCTCACCTATCGCGTGGCCTACCTCGTGGAGAACGGTGTGCCGCCGTCGAACATCCTGCTCCTGACCTTCACCAACAAAGCCTCGCGCGAGATGCTCGACCGGGTCGCGAACCTTTTGCCCAACGACATCTCCGGGCTGTGGGGCGGCACCTTCCACTCCGTCGGCAACCGCCTGCTCCGCCGCAACCCCGAGGCCGCGGGCTTCGCGCCCGGCTTCTCCATCATGGACCGCGAGGACCAGCAGGACTTGCTCGACGCCGTGATCGCGAAGCTCGGCCACGATCCGAAGGACAAGCGTTTCCCCAAAGGCGAGGTGCTCGCGGATGTCTTCAGCTACGCGATCAACACCGGCCGGAGCATCGAGGATGTGCTCGTGGAAAAGCACCCGCATTTCCTCGAAATGAGCGAGCAGATCGCCGAGGCGCAGAAGAAATACGAGGCGAAGAAGAAGACCGCGAACTCGCTCGATTTCGACGACCTGCTCGAAAAAACGCTGCTCATGCTCCAGCACAACCCGGAACTCGCCGCGCACTACCAGCGGCAGTTTCAGTTCGTGCTCGTGGACGAGTATCAGGACACGAACCGCATCCAGGCCGACTTCATCGACATCCTCGCCAAGCATCACGGCAACGTCATGGTCGTCGGCGACGACGCGCAGTCCATCTACTCGTGGCGCGGCGCGAACTTCAAAAACATCCTCGAATTTCCCAAGCGCTACCCGACCGCGAAGACCTACAAGATCGAGACCAACTACCGCAGCGTGCCGGACATCCTCGAAGTCGCCAACGCCGCCATCTCGGCCAACGTGAACCAGTTTCGCAAAGAGCTGGTCGCCGTGCGCGACGCTGCGCCGGTCAAGCCCGCGCTCGTCCCGCTCGCCGACTCCGCGCAGCAGGCGCTCTTCATCGCCCAGCGCGTGCTGGAGCTGCGCGAGGAAGGCATCGAGCTGCGCGACATCGCGGTGCTCTACCGCGCGCACTATCACTCCATGGAAGTGCAGATGGAATTCACCCGCCACGGCATCCCGTTCCAGATCACCAGTGGCCTCCGCTTCTTCGAGCAGGCGCATGTGAAAGACGTGGCCGCGTTCCTGAAATTCGCCGTCAACCCGCGCGACGAGGTCGCCTTCAAACGCATGGCCCGCCTCCTCCCCGGCATCGGTTCCATCAGCGCGGAGAGCTTGTGGGCGAAAGTCTCCGCCTTTCCCGATCTCGCCGCGCTCCTCCCGCAGCTCCCGGCCATCCCCGTCCCCGCGAAAGCCGCGAAAGCCTGGAAACAACTCGCGCACACGCTCGATGAACTCGCCCCCGCCGGCGTCCCGCAGCCGCCCGGTGAGATGATCCACAGCGTCATCGAAGCCATCTACGACGACTACGCCAAAGCCGAATTCCCCAACTACGAAGCCCGCCGAGAAGACCTCAAGACCCTCGCCAACTTCGCCAAGCAATACACCAGCCCCGGCGACTTCCTCGACCAGCTCGCGCTGCTCACCAACCTCGACCACGAAGCCAGCGCCCGCGAGGACGAGACCGAGATGGCCACCCTCTCCAGCGTCCACCAGGCCAAGGGCCTCGAATGGAAAGCCGTCTTCGTCATCTGGATGACCGACGGCATGTTCCCCTCCGCGCGCAGTTTGGAAAGCGACGACGCCATCGAGGAAGAGCGCCGCCTCTTCTACGTCGCCGTCACCCGCGCCAAGGACGAACTCTACCTCACCTACCCCCACATGCGCCTCAACGCCGGCTACGGCGAAATGATGCAGCGCCCCAGCCGTTTCCTCGCCGAAGTGCCGAAGGCGTTGCTGGAGGAGTGGCAGGTCGGCGGCGGGGCGTGGTAGCCGGGCATCTGGGCGACGAGTTCGGCGAAGACGTCTTGGCCCTCGACTTTGTAGAGCGCGGGCGGATTCCCGCGACGTGCGGGTGCTGGTTTATACCGGCACGGACCACCGGGAGCTGATCCTTGAAACGCTGCGCGAGCGGCCGCACGGCTTTGTGCATCAACGCGATCCGCTCGCCATTTTGCGCGAGGCGCTGCGGACGGTCACGTCGGGCGGCTCATTCCTGACGCCCTTCGCCACAGAACTCCTCGATACCGCTCACGGTTCCGCTGCTGCCGGACCGCGGCTCACCGACCGTGAGCGCGCAGTCCTCCAGATGGTCGCCGAAGGGATGAGTAATAAGGAAATGGCCGGACGACTCGGCATCGCCCCAAAAACCGTGGAGCACCACCGCGCCGCCCTCATGGACAAGCTCGACCTGCATGATGTGGCGAAGCTCACCCGATACGCGCTCCGACTCGGCATCGTGCCGTCCGAAAGGTAGCTCCCCTACCCCGGCCCGAGGAGACCGGCGACTTCCATCTGGACCGCGGCGATCTGGTCCATGCGGAGCTGGGGGTCGGGAATGACGAAAACTTCCCCGGTCTTGGTGTGTTCGTAGATGCGGGTGAACTGGCCGTCGGGGGCGCTTTTGGTCTCGATCTCCTTGAGCAGTTTCTTCCGCTCGAGCATGACGGCGAGGAGGTAGCAGACGTTGATTTTGGTCGGCGAGTTCTCGCTCATGTAGCTGCGGAGCAGATCCTCGGCAGTCTGTTTCGCGAGGGGCTCGGGCGGGCCGGCGGGCGGGGTTTCAAATTTCGACCGCCAGAGCGAGAAGGGCTGGATGTTGTCGTTGCGCGCCTGGTAGGCGGCTTCGCTGAGGTCTTCGCGGCGGTAGCCCTCTTTATCGTGGTAGAGGAGGGTGTAAAAGGGTTCGCCGTCCTGAAAGGGGGTGCCGGTGGCGGCGCATTGCAGGGCGCGGGATTGGATGGACCATTCGGGTGTGAGACTCATGGGAAAGGTGGAAGATGACGGGAAGTTCAGCCGGCAATCGGGGTCGGGGCCGCGACGTTTTTTCTAAAAAGGCTGGCCGCATCGCGGCTGGTGGAGCGGAACCAAAGCAGGATGAGGCCGATGACGACGCCGGCGATTTGCGGGAGCCAGGGGGCGAGGAACGGCGGGAGGCGGTCGCCTTTGCCAAAGGCCAGCAGCAGGTCGTGTGCGGGGATGAGGGCGACGAAAATGAGGAGCGCGGCGAAGAGGCTGCCGAGGATGCCGCGGCGGCTGAAGACGACGCCAAGGGGCGCGGCGATGAGGACGGCGACGAGGCAGAAAAGCGGCTGGGCGTAGCGGTCGGCGAGGTGGGCGCGGTAGGGTGCGAGCTGGACGGCGGGGAAGTCG
>CAYQBV010000356.1:0-4631 GCA_964415705.1 uncultured Chthoniobacter sp.
ACTTCTTCATGCACGGCTACGGCGAAACCGACTGGCGCATCCTGCCCGCCGCCGACCAGGACTATCGCAAACAGGTCACCGCTTGGGACAGACGGGAATTCACCGACGCGCGCGGCGCCCGCCGCACCGAATGGTGGTGCCCGCAGGGCCGCCCCGATCACTACGACTCCTGCGAACTCATGCAGATCGCCTGCGCCAGCGCCCGCGGCCTCCTCAGCGCCCCGCGCGAAGTCGGCCCGCTCTTTGAGCACGCAGCCTCAACCAACGGGAAGCCGGAATTGGAATGAGGAAATCGCCGAGTTCTTAATGCCGGCTGATCACGCATCCCTCACCACTCGCGCGAGAGCAGCTCCTTCATGCTCACAGCGTTCAGCACGGAAGCGCACGTCTCCCAGGCGGCGTCTTCCACCTTGCTGTATTTCACGTCGAACGGGTTCCTTGTGGACGTCGTCCGGTCGATGAGTTGGCGGGCGGCTTGCTCGTCGTTGAGGGCGACTTGCACCCACACGTCTTCAAGCGTGTCCGGGATTTGGCCGAACAGGCCGTGAATCGCTTCGAGGCGGTCGGCCAGCACTTGGTGAACGCGATCCTCGACGGAGTCGCGGTAGCGGAGATTGGCGATCCAAATTTCGCTGCGCGCCTGCCCGATGCGCTGGATGCGGCCTTTGCGTTGCTCGAGCCGCGTCGGGTTCCACGGAAGATCGATATTGATGAGCGTGCCGAGGCGCTGGAGGTTCAAGCCTTCCGACGCGGCATCCGTGCCGAGCAGTAGCTTGAGGTCGCCGCTGCGGACGCGTCCCTTGAGAACATTCCGGTCGCAGCGCTGGAACTTTCCATCCCGCCAGAAACCGGATCGGTTGCTGCCGGCGTAGAGGCCGATGTCCATGTGCGCAAATTCCGCGCGGTTGGCCATTTGGTCGCCGACCCAGCGGACCGTGTCGTAATACTGCGAGAAGAGGATGCAGCCGAGATCGAGCCAGCCGCGTGTTACTCCCGGATGGGTGCCGCGCAGATAGCCGACCAGTGCTTCGAGCTTCGGATCGTTATTGCCGCCTTGTTTGAGCAGGTCGAGGCAGCGACGCAGTGACGCGATCTCCGCGGCGGTGAAGTTTTTGAAATCGCTGGCGCCTTGCGGCGGTCTGCCCACTTGGGCCGGCTCCTCTTCCTCGGCGTCGTCCTCTTCTTCTTCGTCCGGCGTGTCCGGCTCCTCGCCGAGCAGTTTCCGGATGGTGCGGCGACCGGCTTCCATAGAACTGCCGATGCGTCGCAACAAAAGCGTTTTGAAGAATCCCGCGCCTCTCACCCTTTGCTGGAGAAGTTGGGAGAACGTTTCTGCTTCTTGATAGGCTTCGCGGAGGTAACTCCCCAGAACGAGCGCGCCTTCGTTTTCCTCGCCGAACAGCTTCACTGCGACCTTCGGCAGGAAGTAGCTGCCGGTCGCCGGATTGATCGTCGCTTCCAGATAACCACGGGTGCGGCGCACGATGCACCGGAGCAGCGGATTGAAAAGCTCGCCGTAGTGCGGAAGCAGTCCGTTCTGGAGCTGAACTCGTTGAATCGCGGGCGACAGTGTGTCGAGGCTCTCCGGGTTGAATTGCCAGCGGGTATCGCTGGCATCAAGGCCGCGACGGATGCGGTCAAAGGCTGAATCTTCAAACCGTGACGGCAGCGGGTCGCGGACATATTGCCAGCCATCACGGGCGTCATTGGTCGGGACCGCTTCGACACCGGTGGCGATATCCAGGCAATGGCTGGGCCGATACCACGGGCTGGTCTGGGTCCAGCCGCCGAGCACGCCCGCGTTTCCGTGGGAGAGAATGTGCAGAAGGTCCCACGCTTCGACCGGGTGGAGTTGCACGGGAGTCGCGGTCGCCAGCAGCATGCTCTTGGTCCTCGGGCCGATCTCCCGGAGAAAGGCCATCAACTTGTTCGGCTCCGCCTTCTCGTCGATTTCATCGGCTCCGGCATCCACCTTCGGCACCTTGCGGCGGCGGGCGCGGTGCGATTCGTCCACGATGACGCAGGTGTAGCTGCGGTTCAGAAGTTGGTTCACCGCCTCCGACAGACCGCTCACGACTAATCCCTGCGAAACTAGTCCGATCCGGCGCGGGCATTTACCGAGCGATTTCACGCCTTCGGATGGATACTCCAAATCGTTCTCGTCCACCCACGCGCGGCCATTCCAGCGGGCGGATGGGAGCGAGAGTAGTTCCATCAATTCATCCTGCCATTGTTGGAGCAGCGGCTTGGGAGCAAGCACGAGAATGGGGCCGCCCGTAGGATCATCGAGTGCCATGAGCATCGCGGCCATCGCCAGTTGGATCGTTTTTCCGAGGCCGACCTGATCCGCGAGCACAAGGCGCGCACCGCCGAGTCGGTGCCGCTCCAGTGCCAACTGGGCGAAATACTTTTGGTGCGGCCAGAGTCCTTGGTCCTGGCGATAGACGGGCGTTTCGACAGCGGCAGCAGCAGCGACTGCCGCGGGATTGGCGATTGCCTTCAATTCCTCCGGTTCGACGACCCTGCGGGAAAGGATGCGCTGCACGTCCTGCGCGATGAACGGACAGCAGGCGAGGTCAATGGCGCGAGGATCGTTCCACAGCGCATCGAATTCCTCCTGCACCCACACGATGGTTTCCGGGTCGTTGTCTTCCCACAGCAGCTCGTAGTTCACCTTCCAGGCTGACGCGCTCTCATTCACGCTGCCGAGGAACGCGGTCGCCGTGCCGTCCGCCCGCCGCACGACTCCCGCCTTGCCGTGGATCAAACCGAACGCGGAATCTGGCAGCACCCGCACTTCGATCTTCTTGTTCGTGAGAGCTTCGTAGAGCGCGCGATAGCGCGGCAGCGCGCTGGGCGGAGCATCCTCGGGTTTACCGGAGCACCAACTCCGACGGAGCGCCGCTTGTGCGGCAACTGCCGTTACGAAATCCTGCGGATCAAGGTCCGAGTTGCAGATGATGCGCACCGGCCCCGTCACTTTCGCAAGGGCTTCGCCAGCCACCTCGAACAGGCTGGAGCGGAAGTAACCAGCGATGCGGTCGTAGGAAACGGCACCTTCCAGGCGCTGTTTTAGAACCGCTTGGTCGAGTCGGTTTCGACGGCTGGAATGGCGTTGCAGCATCAGGCCGGGATTTCCCGGAGCAACACCTCCGCCGGGATGCCGAGCCCGCGGTGCAGGGCGCGGATCATCCCGATGCTCAGCGGGCGTTTGTGGTTGAGGACTTCGGACACCCGGTTCTTGCCAGGGAAATACTTCACCAGGTCTTTCTGCTGAAGACCTTCCTGCTCCATGCGGAATTTAATCGCCTCCACCGGGTCGGGGATGTCGATGGGGAAATGCTCCTGCTCATAGCGCTCCACGAGCAGCGACCAGAGTTCCAGTTCCTCTTCCTTGGGGGAGCCGGGCTTGGCCTCCATGAGGGCTTCCACGCGGGCCAGGGCCTCGGTGTATTCCGCCTCAGTCTTGATGATCTTCGGTTTCATGGTCGGTGGTTAGATGGTGGTGGCGTCGATCTTGTCGTATTCCGCGTGCGTGCCGACGAAGCGGATGAAGACGACGCCGGTGTTGTAGTGGATTTTGACGATCAGGCGGTAGGTGTTGCCCTTGATGTTAAAGACCACCCGATTGCCGGGCAGGATGTCGGCGGACGGGTAGCGGTTCTTGATTTCTTTTGGTCCCTGCCAGCGGGCGGCCCCGGCTTCATGAAACCATGCTTCCAGCGGAGTCTTGCTGTCGGCGTGATGTTCATAAAAGTCGCGGAGCGTTTTGCGGGCGATGACTCTCATGGGCAGATTCGTAGGGCGGGGTGGAAAATCAAGAAGAAAGTTCCCATATTGGGAACTTTGACGGATCAAGCGTGGTCATTTCTCAGCCTCCCCGCGAGGATGCGGGCGGCTTCGGAGTCGGCGATCCATTCGTTCATGCCTTCGGCGTTGCCGAGGGCGGCGATCCATTCGAGCAGGCCGACGAAGCGTTCGCGCAGCGCCCAGTAGCCTTGGCCGAAGGTGTCGCGCAGGTATTGGCGGCCGGGCTCGGGGCTGTTGTCGGTGGCGGTCGTCTCGCGGATGGCGAAGAGGAGGTGGCGCAGCGGCGAGGCGGCGAAGGGATGCGGTGCTCCGGCGGACGCGCGTCCGCGGCGGGCGGGGAGCGCGTCGGTGTTGCCCTCGACTCCCACCTGCGCGAGTCCGGAGGCGGCGAAGCCGCTGGGCGTGTGCATGCGGGTGCCGTTGGCCTGGTCGCTCTTGAGCAGGGGGCGGATGTCGGTGACGCCGAAGCCGCGGGCGAGTTCCTCATACATGCCTTTGCGGCGCTCGCCGCGGCTCTCGATGTCGAGGGCGCGGAGGTAGTAGCGTTCGACGAGGGAAAGTTCCCGCCACGAGGCGTCAAGGCCGCGAGGGATTAGGATATCGCAGGCGATCGTGATGGCGCGTTCAATGACGATCTGGAAATCGCTCTTCGTGTTGCGGTCGCGCACGGCGAAGACCTCGTGCTCCACGTCCTTGCCGTCGAGGGTGGCATATTGCGTGAGGACCTTGAGAGCGGCGGCGTAGGCGGCGAGCTGGTAGTCGGCGTCGTTAAAGTTCGGCTCGCCATCCTCGTCGAGCGCCTGCATCGAGGCGATCTGGCG
>CAYQBV010000357.1:0-4612 GCA_964415705.1 uncultured Chthoniobacter sp.
CATCGAAAAATTCCACCTTGGCGATGAAACCATCGGGATCGCTGGCGTTGACCGAGAATCCAACGACGGACGGATTGGTAAATGCGGCACCGTTCACCGGATCGGTGATGGCAATGCTTGGCAACTGGTTGATTACGTTAGGCGTCCCAGGCGTGAGACCACCGGAACCCCAATTAGCCGGATCATCCGCGTAAAGACTGGAGTTGATCCGCTGGAGCGAAGGGCCACTCCCGGCGGCTCCTGTTTGCCACGGAGCAACACTGCTGTAACGCACCGAGTCCACAGTAACGTAGGGCACTACGGTCTGGGCTCCATTCAAGTATGGCGGCGCTGGTTTCTCCAGGGTCAGCCGCTGGCTGCTGTTATTCAGGGTGCCACTGGTCGAGAATATCTGGACCGCTGAGGGAATCTGATACTTCGTTCGGAAAGTCGCCGGATCGATGCCGACGATGAGCGCGTAGCCGCCGGCGGGGATGGTGGCATTAGGCGGAAACACAAAGTCCAGCCCCGTGAGCTTCCACGGGTTCGTGGGATTGGCCGGATCCCAAAGGTTCACTGCGGTGGCCGAGATGTTTCTGATTTCGACAAACTCATCGTAGCCGGTCAGCGGATAATACTGGATCTCGTTGATGACCAACGGACCAACCAACGGACCGGAATTGGCGGCATCCGGCGTCCGTGCAGACTGCGCCGGATAGCTCACCTCACCGACTGTGTTCACATAGCGGCCGAAACTCACGTTTTCATTCCCCGCTGGAAAAAAGAAACCGTGAGCGTAACCGGTCAGCGAGCCAGCGGCGTCGCCGGAGTAAAGGTATACCTCTTCTCCGTTCGAGTTGAGTGAAAAGCTCGTACCGACACCCGGAGTGGGATTAAACTGCGCCTCCGTGAAAGTCACGTAGCCACCCGGTGGAATCACAATGCCGGCGGGGATGCGGTATTTTTTGGGGTTGCTGCCGTCGTCGGTCAGCCACCAGTGGCTCACGTCTGCAGGGGCATTCGTGGAGTTGTAGAGTTCGATGCTGTCGGTGAGCGGAGTGGTGGAATTCGTGAGGACCTCGTTGATCAGGACGCCCTCAATCCCCCCTGTGGGGTCGTTGGCTCCCGGCGAGCCGCCCCTGATTGCGCTAGCCCTCCAGCTTGTTGGCTGATTCGGATCGAGCGAAATGTTTTGTGGCAAAAACCGGATGAGGCTGCTGCCGTTTCCGTCGGCCAAACTAGGCCAGGGAAGCGCGTTGTCGTAGGTGACGGATGTGATCAGGTCTCCTGCGCCAAAGCTGAGTTTCACCTCTTCGCCGCCATCGCTGAGAGCATTCCCTGCCTCCCAGACCCCGGCGACCGGCAAGCCGCTGCCGTAACGTGCGGCAAAAGCGGCCGCATTGCGGACCACCACGGTATTCGATCCCGGCTGGAGGATCAGGCTGCTGGGGAAATCGAAATTGATTCCCTTCGTGAACCGCACGTCCGTCAAATCGATGGAGCTACTTCCGACATTGCGCAGTTCGATGAACTCAAAGTCGCCATCGCTCCATCCTTGCAAGGCCTCGGCGGCGGAAGGCGGAGGCGGATGATACATGATCTCGGTAATTACAAGGCTCTGCTGATAAACTGTGAGGTTGATCGGCGTCGCGGTGAATTGCACCGGAGCGCTCCAGTGGCTGACGCGACCGGTGTTGTCCTTCGTCCTAACGCGAGCCCGGTAAGTGTGCCCGGGGCGGCAGGCCGCGGCGGGAAAGCGAAATTGCCCCGCAAAGGAAGTGATGACCGGTGAGGTATAGGTCGCAGCCAGTTCGAGCTTGAGCGGTTCGCCAGCCACATATCCGGGGGCGAGCGGATCAGTGACTTCGGCAACGCGCCATTCCATGGATCCGAAGGTTGCCGCTCCTTGGGGATCGCTAAAGGCTCCAGTCTGAAAACGGAGATTGCTGACCGGATAGCTTGCGGTGCCGATATAGGAAATGACCGGAGTGACCGGGATATTGGCGGCTTCGCCTTGCGACTCCTGCAAAGTGTCGAGAAAAGCCGCACGCCCACCCGCTCCCACAGTTCCGCCAGGCCAGGACCCTCCAGTGAAAGCGAAATTCTTCATGTCTTGAACGAGGCTCGCCAGCGAAGTCATGCCGGGGCCGCCAATGCCCGCATAGCTGCCGGCGTCCGCGGGCGCCGTTTTCCAGCGGGCGTCATCCGCCGGGATGAGCGGAGCAATGATCGCCGCACCCTCGTCAATTAGTGCGTTGACCTGATCCGGCTGGAATAACAGGTCGCGGATTTCCCTGACCGCGTTGAAATAGGTGGGCCAGAGAGTGGAACTGCCACCGCCGGCAGTGCCGAAGACCGCGCTATAGACAACATCGTCGCCACTGTTCCAGTTCGGCCCCCAGGAGGCGTCGGTGTCAAAAGGGAGGATCCAGAGTTTGCCTCGATTTCCATTTTCCGGCGTGTAAATCGGCTCGAAATAAAACGCCATGTTCTTGTTCGCAGTCGGCCAGTAATCGTAGTGACGAACCGCCTGACACACGGCGTGGTAGCGGCTCCAGGCTTCGAGATTCACCGTTGCAGCCACCTCCGCAGCCGGTGTCGATCCGGTGAGATTACTCTCAATCCAGTTGTGATCTGAGCCGTCCTTGACCGCATTCGGAGCCTGATAGCGCTGCTGGTCCAATGCCACATCGGTTTGGTTCAGCAGCTTGTAGAGGTTCCCCTTTTGCAGGTCATGGGCTTCGAGAAAACGGACATCGTAGTCCTCCATGATGAAACGGAGTCCTTGAAAATCGCCGTGATAGGCATCGGCCTGCTCGGTGGTGGTGGTCACATTCCGCCAATGGGCGAAATGGGCAAAAGGAGCCGGAACGTTGTTCGCATTCCAAATCCGAAAGTTTACCCACTCATTGAGTCCATAGGTCAGTGTCAGTCGGTTCTCGAAGCCCTTGCCGGTGGTGAGAGTCTGCCATTTTTTGGGATACGGATTTCCCTTATGATCCCGGACGGTGATGTACGAACCGCGGTGAAACTTAAAACGCATCGAGCGCTTGCCAGCCCCTTGATAGCGTCCGTTCGCCCCGCGGGTGCGATAGGTGATGTTGTCATAGACGACACCGTCGTAAACAAACGTCCCGTTCCAATTGTAATAAAAGCGCGCGAGGAGGCCTTGATTGATTTGCTTGTCTCCCTCGTAGGCTGTGCAGTCTGTCCAGTCACTGCCCTTGGTAATGAGTTGATACACCGGCAGCGTCTGGAGTGCGGCCGAAGTCGTGCCAGCGTAATCGGGCACGCCGTTGTAAATATAGCAGGCAAAATTCGCTGCAGGATCATCTGCATACGGAACGCGAACGCTGCTGCCCAGAGTGTCTGCCACCGTGATGCGGTAGCGGAGGAGCGTGCGATGGGGCTTTGCCGCAACGACGGCAGTAAAGATCCCATCACCTGCCAGCACATCCCCACCAGTTCCGGTATCCGCCATCGCCACCGAGGTCCAGTTCGCCGCCAGTTCAAAGTCCGGATTGAGCGTCCGCGTCTCGCTCGCGATGTTTCTTCCGCTGGGTATGTTCGAGAGGTAGCGGGGAATATAGTTGCCGGGAGCAACCACCTGATAGCTGAGCACGACGGAAGCCACGCCTTGGGGGTCCGTCACCTTGGCGGTGATCACGATGGGGTCTGTGGATCTGGGCTGCTGGGGCGAGTGCTGCACCTGGCGGATCGCCGGCGGCGCGTTCGTCGAGAACTGCAAATTCACGAGTCCCGGCGACGCGGTGTCGGTCGTCGCACCGGCCGCAGGAAGCACCGCCGACCGCCAACTCGCGCCGAGCGAACCATCAAGTAATGGGTGGATTTTTTCCATCGACGCACCATCGCCACCCGCGGCGACCGGCCAGGGAAAACCCACCTGATAGTCCACTTCATCAACAACCACATCGGCTTGGTCGCGGAGACGGACCGTTTCCCCCTCCGAACTCAAGGAGCCCGTCCATGGCCCAAGCGCGGTTTTGGAAAATCGAGAGAGAATCGTGGTTGGGGATGCAGCGACCACGAGGTAGCCCCCGGCCGCGATACTGGTGCCCGCTGGAAATGTGAAATCCACTCCGCCGGTGATGCGCCAGCCCGCAATGTTGACCGCGACGACGGCCGGATTGTAGAGCTCGATGAATTCATTCCGAACCGTGTTATCCACGCCGTTCATATGGATCTCGTTCATCACCACACCGCTGCTCCGTCCAGCGAGAGCCAGGACAGCAAAGACGCACAAAATCAATGGCCGGAATTGCATATCAGCGAAGGTGTTGGTTTGTCGGGGTGCGGGGGGGATGGCGGCTCGGAAACGGTCATGCACGCTAGTTCGTTCTTTTCCTCAATTCAATCGCTCAAATCAAATGCGCGTCCCCCTCTCTCACATCGCCAAGCCGACCTCCGGCGAGCAGCCGCATAGCACCGCGGCCTACTGCTGCGGCGTGACGACCCGGTAATACCGCTCGGGTTGCCCGGTGGCCGGGTCGATGAATTTCAGCACCCGGGTGCCGATCGCCGAGGGGACTTGCCGCAGGGGCGTCCAGGTAGGGGCGCCCAGCGTGTCCTTATACTGCAGCGTGTAGCTCCGGTTGCTCTGCCCGGTGAACGA
>CAYQBV010000358.1:0-4590 GCA_964415705.1 uncultured Chthoniobacter sp.
CGGTGCTCATGGATCCCGAAGGCAACGGCCCTGGCCATCTGGATCACAACCTCTGATCCTGTTCGTCCTGCCATCCTCGACGCCCGCACTGCGCTGATCTGCCTTCGGGCGGGTTGGTTCGGTGCGGTGCGGTGGGGCTGGCGAAAAAGAACCGTCGCCTGTGGGCGGGTCTTTTTTTAGCCTTCAGGTCACTGGCGGAGATACGTGATTTCCGCTCCCCGCGTCAGGCGGCTCTCTTGAATCGCCTGTTCGACGGAGAAAGGCCCGCTCTCGAATTTTTGGAAGATGTCCAAGCCTCGGTCGATCGTGATTTTCCAGCCTGTATCGGTGGTGATACTTCGGGCGTGGAAGCTCGGGTTGTGGTTGAACTCCCAGGAAAAAACGACACGAGATCCGGTAAAGGAGTTGACCATCTGGTTCAGGTTCTCCTCCTGCCGGACGCAGGTTTCCGGGTCAGACTGAGTGATGAGATGAACCGCCGCCTCGTCCCCTTCCGGCACGAGATCGTGAATCATCTGGAGGAGTTCCATGAAATTACGTGCCTGAAAGAAGTGGCGGATATACGGGTCGCTCACGGTGATCTTGCGAGCGCCTGTTAGGTGTGGCGCAAAAAGCCGTCGGTAGCTCCAACCTTTGGTGTTCTCTGGCACCACCACATGTCCCGCGTGGAGATCAGCGGCCTTGGCTGATGTTTCCGCCGCAGGACCCGTAGCGTCGCCTGGAGCGGGTTCGCCGCCGTCGACCTCTGCCTGTGTCAATTCACCTTCGGCGGGCTTCGATCTTGGGCCGGAAAACGTGGGATATTGGATTTCCTCCGGGGTGAGCACGGTCACGGGTGCGCTGCCGCTGAGCGGCCGATAGATGAAATCGTGGCGCTTGAAGGTGTCGTCGATGCGTAGGATATGCTCGCGCACCCGCCGGCGTGTCTCCATGGAAAAGGCGAGCAGCTCTTCGAGCTCCTGCGGGGTGGCATTGCCATCCGGAAAGAGAAGTTTCATTAACCCAGAGAAGGTCTTTTCAAAGCCGGTTTGGTCGCGAGTGGAGACTTCGGAGGTGATCTCGAAGTGCTTCTTGTAGGCGCTGGTGAAATCCTCAGTCCGCAGGTGCTTCAAAACTTCGGCAATGAAATCGACGACAAAGCCGTACCCGTTGGTAAAGAGTTCATGCCGGATCGGTGCAACCTCCCAGCCGGGGCTGTAAGCGTGAATGCGATCGAGAAACGCGGAGTCGATGTATTTGTCCGGCAGGGGCTCGAAGAAATGAGAGTGCTTGAGCATGTAGGCCACGGATTTCTTGGTGTTGCCCATGAAGACCATGGAAGCCTCGGCGGTAAGCTGCATCACGCCGCGAGAGAATGAACGGTTGGCCATGTAGTTCTTCATGATGTCCACCAGCCCCTTATCCACCTTCTTATCCTTGCCTGCGAACTCGTCGAAACAGAGAACATCCCAGTGTTCTACGAGCCCAGGCTTGTTCGAGGCGTTGTTGACGAAAAGTTTAGCTGACGTCACTTCACCGCCTGAAATGAGCATCCCGTGGGGGGAGAACTCCGCGTAGATATGGGATTTGCCGGTGCCCTTCGGGCCGAGTTCGAGGAGGTTGTAATTGCGCTCACAATACGGAATGAGGCGGATCAGGGTCAGCAGCTTGGCCCGCCGCCCGAACATCTCGGGATTGAAGCCCATGCTCTGCATCAAAACGTCCATCCACTCTTCCGTGGTGAACTTTGCCCGAGCTTTCAGAAACTCTTCGTAGTCCACACTGGCCACTTGAATCGGTTTGAGTGTGTCGATCTGCCACGGGCTGGCTTTTGGGTCCTCGGCGACCTCGTAGGTCACATCCGCAATGCACCAAATACCGCCCACCAGCAATTTGGGGAAACGGCGGACAAAGTCATCGGAGACGGGGACTTTCTTGAGACCGAGGTTGGTGAATTCCGCTTCGTAGAATCCACCCTTGTCGTTCAGTTCAACCGTCAGCTTGTCGATGACCTTGTGCCGTCCCTTCTCCTTGATGGTGGACTTCACCAACTGCGCCTGATTCCGATGCACGTAATGCTTGGCGAGAATCTTCTGAACGGATTCGAGGCCAGCCTTGATCACCTCGTTGTCGTCAGTCGCGCAATGCTGTCCGAGCAGGTATTCCAGCACGTAGGTTGGAACGACCGCATTTTGTTTCAGTCCGTTCGTCAGGTCTTTTCTCACGACCAGCCCCGGAAAGTGCTGGAGGATCTTTTGATCCAAAAGACTCAACTGCCTTGGCGGTGCAACAAACGGCTCGGGTTCTTCAACCGCCGTGGGATCAGGTGTGGGCTCAGTGTTCATCGAAATCGCTGGTGAAGGGTTTCTGGAGTTTAAGGCTATGCGTCTTGTAGGTTACGATCTGGGACGTGCCAGTCACCGTTTCTTCGAGGCGAAGATCGACCTCGCGATTGTTGAAAGCATCGGCGGCGTGCGACAGCACCAGCAGCACCGTCGTCTCGCGTTGTCGCGCCTCCGTTTCTTTGGAGTCAAACGTCTGCGTCTTGATCTCGGAGAGAATCGTGCCGTCTTTGGCGAAGATGCCAACGCGCAGCGTCCGGGGCAGAACCTTGGCGATCGCCGGCCTGTCCTGAAAGAGCGAGACTGAAAGCTGCCCCGTGGTGATCTTGGCGGGCACGCGGAGCAATTCCACTTCGACCCTCCCGGTGTCGTCAGCGCGGGCCTTGTGGATTTTGACCACGGGCACCACGATCTCCTGAAGGCTGATGCCACCATGGACGTAACGCTTCCCGGAACCTTGAAGCGGAAAGCGCCCGATCGAGAGCGGGAATGCAGCCGCCCAGTCACCTCCCAACCCCAATGCGGCGCTGTCAAAGACCTGCACCTTCGCGTCGGGCGAGATGCCTTTCCCGATCGAGAACCGCCGGTTGCGGAAAGTCCATTCGCTGGCGGCGGGCAGCGGCGTGGCGTCGTCCGCGTCAACATCGTCCTGCTGGAAAAGGAAGCCATGATCCGCCGTGAGCAGCATGTTGCTGCCATTGATGTTCGCCACCTTCTTGATGATCTGATCCAGTTCTTCAAAGGCAGCCTCCACCGCATCGAAGGTCTTCGCCTCCGTGCCCGCGGCATCACCGGTTTTGTCGATGACGTTGTGGAAGATGTAGATGACTTCGTGATCGCGCATCAGTGCCCGTCCGTTGGTCTTCGTGTTCAGCTCCAGGAATTCCTCGGCCTGAAGGCCGGTCGCTTTGCCGGCACAAGCCAGACTCAAAATCTCCGCGCGATTCGCGGTGCCCGTGGCGCTTCGTCCATCCACGGCTACCGTGGCAGATGCGGCATCCACGTCCCACTGCTGACCAGGCAACAGGGCAGCCATGCCGAGCTGAGTGTAGGACGGGAGCGAGCCAAAGAGGGCGTCCACTTCTGCGGTCCAGCGGTTGGCGGTGCGAAGCCGCTGGGCAAAGTCCGCCGCCGCCTCGTAGCGAAGGGCATCGGAGATGATGACGAACACCTTCTGCCCCTTGGCCAGAAACGGCTGCACATACTGGCTGAAAAACTGCCGTTGGGCGATGACGCCGGAGCACTCCCAAGCATCCAGTCCGCGGACTTGATCGCTCCACCGGTCGGCCAGCGGGAGGAGAAAGTTGTTCACGTAGGATTTCTCCACCCATTGCGTGATTTGCTCCATCACCTGCACCTGCCCGTAGCGGCGCAGGTTCCAGGTGCAGCGCCGGTAGGCCATGTCAATCCGCCACCAACTCGCCACGTAACGGCTGACGCCCCCGGCTACGGAATCCACCGTGAGATCGGCGGAGGCCAGCAATTCGCGCAGCTCCACGGCCTGCTCCAGAGCGGCGTAACCATGCTCATGCTGCGGTCGCCAGAAGGAAGTTCGCCGCTGTTGCACCGCCGCACGCAGATCCATGGCGGCGGCCCCTTTCGTGAATGACTGGCAGAGCCGATGCAGGGTGAACTTCTCGAACATCTCGAAAGTGTCCCAATCGCCGAGCGTCACCCGTTCATCCAACCCGCCGAGCGCGGTGGCGATTTGCAGCTCCTTCTCCATCTGGTGAGCCCACTGGCGAAACGAAACGCTGTGCGCCTGACTGTCCTTCCATCTTTGCAGAAAGACTTTCGCGTGCGGATGGAGCGCCACCTGATCGTCCAACGGATTGGCTCCGCGAAAGAGGGACACGGCGAAGTCCCGCAGCGAAGGCGAACCCGAGGCATAGCCAAAGACTCGCTCCACGTCCTTCCAGAAAGGCTCCACCAAGGCCGCAGCTTGGAAGCACTCGATTACCGGATCAGCGTCGAGCAAGTCTCCTTCGGGACCTCGGCCAAGAAACCGCAGCAAAAGCGCATCCAGGTCCACGGCTGTGCCGGCCAGCACCGCCATCATCTTCAGCCGAATATCCCGGCTCTCATCGTCCTTTCCGATCATCCCCTTCAAAGCCTGGACCCGGATTCCGCTATGGAAATACGCGGCGTGGTCCTCCGCAATATGGATAAACTCATGCGACAATCCGGCCTCCTCTCGGTCCAGCGAGGCTCTATCGGCCTTGTATTCATACCCTTGGAGTAGGAGGTCGAGCAGCCAGTTATCCGCATC
>CAYQBV010000359.1:0-4585 GCA_964415705.1 uncultured Chthoniobacter sp.
GGAATATCCCGGGGTTGGGGGTGCATGGCGGTTGCTTTATGCGCGTAATGAGCGCGAAGCAACAGTTTTGTTGGGATTTGCTCAAATGCGCGCATAAAAGTGATGTATGAATATTCCAAACGTCTCGCCGACCCTCGAACAGCGAATCATTGGGGTGATGAGGATTCGTCGCTATTCCAGGGCGACGGAGCAGGGGTATGTGGGGTGGTATAAGCGCTATGTGCTTTTTCAAAAGGAGGTCTGCGGACGGATGCGGCATCCGGCGGAGATGGGGGCGGCGGAGGTGGAGGCGTTTCTGACGCATCTGGCGGTGAATCGGAATGTGGCGGCCGCGACGCAGAACCAGGCGCTGAACGCGCTGGTTTTTCTCTATCGGGAGGTGCTGGCAATGCCGATCGAGGGGATCGCCGCGATGCGGGCGCGACCGCGGAAGAACCTCCCGGTGGTGCTGGCGGTGGAGGAGGTGCGGGCGCTACTCGACGGGGTGAGGGGTGATGCCGGGTTGGCGGTGAAGCTCCTTTATGGCTGTGGCTTGCGGGTGGCGGAGGTGCAGAAGCTGCGAATCAAGGATGTGGATGTGGCGGGAGGGAAGCTGGAGGTGCGGGGAGGGAAGGGGGACAAGGACCGGGTTTTGACGCTGCCCAAGAGTCTGCGGACTCCGATCGAGGAGCATCTGGGCCGGGTGCGGGCGGTTTTCGAGGCGGATCGAAGGGACGGGGTGCCGGGAGTGCATCTGCCGCACGCGACGGCGGTGAGGAATCCGAGCGCGGCGGAAAGCTGGCCGTGGTTTTGGTTCCTGCCCTCGGCCCGGGTGTGGAAGGACGAGGAAAGGGACGGGACGCCGCGCTCCGCAGAGCGCGCCTACGGGCGGGGGCGGCACCACATTCACGACATCATGATCAACCGGGAGATCGCGCGGGTGGTGAAGCTGATCGCGCTGGGGAAGCGGGTGACGGCGCACACGTTGCGTCATAGTTTTGCGACGCACCTGATCCTGCGCGGGGTGGACATCCGGTCCGTGCAGCAACTGCTGGGACACGCGGACGTGCGGACGACGGAGATCTACACCGAGCTGGCCAAAGCGATGCGCGGGGAAATAGGGAGCCCGCTGGATGATTTATGAGGGGATGACTTCGGTCGCCCCGAGGGCCGCACTCAGGTCTGCTCGCGGGAGCGGGGCTCTCGGTCTTTCGTGGTGGCGGTGGAGGGCACGGTGACGAAGGGGCCGCCGGCGAGCGGCGCGGCTTTGCTGAAGGCCACGTCGGGCATGTCGCTGGCGCGGCCGGCGAGCGGGAAGTCTTTGCGCAGCGGGAAGAAGGGATAGCCGTCCCACATGAGGATGCGGCGGAGGTCGGGGTGGCCGGTGAAGGTGATGCCGTACATGTCGAAGGCCTCGCGCTCGTGCCAGTCGGCGGTGGGCCAGATGGTGATGACGGAGGGGACTTCGAGCGCGTCCTCGGAGACGGCGATCTTCAGGCGCAGGTGGGCGTCGGTATCCATCTGGTAAAGCTCATAGACGACCTCGAAACGGGGCTCCGTGCCGAAGTTGTCCACGCCGCTGAGGTCGAGGAGCATGGCGAAGCCGAGGGTGTCTTTGCAAAAGGCGCACAGGTCTTTGATCTCCGTGCGCTCGACGGTGAGCGTGGTTTCGCCGCGGAACTCGGTCTTCTGCGCGACTTGGAATTTCGCCTGGATGGCGCTGACGACGGAATTGAGGGATGCGGCGGCCATGACGGGTCTAGGCGTTGAAGCTGGCGATCAACTCGCGCTTTTGCTCCCGGAGCGGGTGCTCGGTTTCGATCTTCCGCTGGAGGCGCATGAGCCCCTCGAGCAGCGCCTCGGGGCGGGGCGGGCAGCCGGAGATATAGACATCCACCGGGATGAGCTGGTCGATGCCCTGGAGCACCGCGTAGCTGCGATACATGCCGCCGCTCGATGCGCAGGCGCCCATGGCGATGCACCATTTCGGCTCGGGCATCTGGTCCCAGATGCGCTTCACGGCGAGGGCCATTTTGTAGGTCACCGTGCCGGCCACGATCATCACGTCGCTCTGCCGGGGCGAAAAGCGCATGACCTCCGCGCCGAAGCGCGCGATGTCGAACCGCGACGCGCCCGCGGCCATCAGCTCGATGGCGCAGCAGGCGAGGCCCATCGGCATCGGCCAGAGGGAGTTTTTCCGCATCCAGTTCATGGCGGAGTCGATCTGGGTGAAGATGATGTTTCCCTCGATCTTCGAATCGTAGGCGACCGGGCTGGTTTGAAGCATGGCGCGGACTCTAGGAACCGCCGGGAGCCGGGCAAGGCGATTTTGCGAAATGTTTCACGCCGGAGTCACAGCTCGGGCTGGCGGTAGTCGGAGCAGGCAAAGACGCGGAACTGGCGCAGCGGCAGCCCGCGTTCGGTCGTCTCGAATTCGGCGATCATTTTCCAGCGGCCAAACTCACGCATCAGCGACGACGCGGGCTTCTTCTCTTTCACGCGATCGGTGATGTAGAGCGCGGTGCGGCCGGTGAAGGGGCTGAAGCCCATTTCCTCCGACGATTGTTCGTCGATCCCGAGGTGGGGCGCGGCCTCCTTTAGTTCCTTCAGGAAACGGACGCGGACCAGGGTTTCCTGCTCCGGCGTGCCTGGCACCTCCAGCCCGGCCAGCGCCGCCGTGAGCGCGGCGCGCGGCGCGGGCTCCAGCGCGGGCAGGAGGACGCGCGCGAGATCGGCGTAGCGGACGGTGCCGTCGTAGCGCGGCCAGAAGTAAAACTGGTTGCCGGGCGAGGCGGACATCGGGCAGTAGATCGGCGGATGGCCGGGGCCTTCGCGGCGTTTGTCCCGGAGATAAAAGGCGAGCGCCGACGCCGTGCCGTAGTGGTTCGCGATGAGGAAAACCGGCTGCCCGAGTTCGGCTTCGTAGTCTTTCCGCAGCGTCTCCACCTTCTCCGCGGCGTCGCGCCACCCGCGCAATCGGGCGCTGGGATCCTGATCGAACGACAGGGGATACCCGGCGACCCGCAGCAGATCGGTATTCGCCATCACGAGGCTGAGCACCGCGCCGAAGCCGAGCGCGAGGACCGCGAACGGGCGCACCCATTTCCGCTCCGCGGCCAGCTCCTGCCAGCAGGCCGCGGTGAGAATCGCGAGACTGACCGTGGCCGGCGCGGTCCAGTTCGGCTCGCCGGATTGCTTGAGCGCGAGGGTGAAGTAGAGCGCGAAAAGCGGGAGCGTGAAGGCGAGGAGGAAGCGCGGACGAAAATGCACGCGCGCCTTTTTCCACGACCAGAAAAGCGCGACGAGCATCGCGCCGAAAATGAACGGCGAATACACGCCGAAGTGCAGGCCGAGATAGACGAAGAATTCGCTCGGGTGGAAGCGCGGGGCGTCGCTCAGGCCCCCGCGCTCACCGAGATGGCGCAGGGTGATCCAGTCGTGCTGCGCGTTCCAGACGAGCACCGGAATCGTGCAGAGCGCAAAGACGCCGAGCAGCGCGGCGAAGCCGGGGCCGCGGAGTTCACGGCGGTATTTCGGGGTGACGGCGAGCAGCAGAACGATCGAGAGGAGCTGCATCGCGTTCGTGTATTTCGCGAGGAAGCCCGCGCCGATGAGTGCGCCGGTGAGCGGCCACCAGCGGGAAAACGCCGGGCTTTTCTCCAGCGCCCGCCAGAACGTGCCGAGCGCCGCCGTCCAGAAAAAGATCGAGAGCGGGTCGATGGTCATGACCAGCCCGCCGGCGTTGAAGATCGGCGTGCAGTTGATCAGCACCACCGTCCAGAGCGCCGTCTTCTCGTTGAAAAAGCGCCGCGCCAGCCCGGCGAGGAGCAGGCTCGTGCCCAGCGCGAGCAGGGGACTGAACGCGCGAATGCCGAACTCCGAGACGCCGAAAAGGCGCGTGCTCAGCCAGATCGTTGAGGCCACGCCGGGGCCCTTGCTGAAATAGCTCGGCGCGAGGTGCTCGCTCCACTGGAGGTAATAGGCTTCGTCCGGAGACAGCTCCACCATGCCGCAATAAAACAGCCGCAGCGCGGTCAGCACCCCGAGAAAGAGCCAGATGAAGCTGCGCGGAGTCATGCCGCGAAAAGACTCGGGTGGGCCGCGTGGAGCTGCGGGAAAAGGCGTGCGCCCAGCCGCCGCCAGAGCATTTCACAAAGCGCGAGCAGCAGCAGCGAAGTGCCGAGCGCGAAGAAAATGGAAGTCACGATGTCGCTCGGCCAGTGCGCGCCCACATACACCCGCGAGTAGCTCACGAGCAGCGCCGGCCCAAACGCCAGCCAGCCCCGCCGCCGGTAAAACGCCGCCGCGACCAGCGCGATTGAGATCGTATTCATGCAGTGCGACGACGGAAACGAGCGCCCCTCCACCTTGTCCAGATCGCCCGTTGGTTGGGAAAGCTTCTCCTGCACCGGTTGCGTCACCGCCAGCAGACGCGGTGTGGGGAATTTCGTTTTCGCCAGATCGAGCACCCGCACCCCGGCGAGCACCTGATGCGGCCGCGGACGATCCGCCAGGCGCTTCACGGTCTTCGCCACCACGCCGTCATTGATCCCCACGATGAGCCCCGCCACCACGAGGAACGCCCGCGCCCGAAACCCGCCCCGCC
>CAYQBV010000360.1:0-4562 GCA_964415705.1 uncultured Chthoniobacter sp.
CTCCTGACCAAAATTCCCGGACAACTGGGCAAAGGGGTGGGGCAGCTTCGCCTGAGCAACTATGGCGGGTTCACGCCAACGGCGACCCTCAACTTCAACCTGCAATTTCTCTCCGGCGAACCTGTCGGCAATGTTTTGGATTACGGTGCCGCGCAGCTCAATGCCCAGCAATTGGCGCTTTTGGATAACCGAACCGGCATGACGGCGACGCCCGCTTTCGGATTCACCAATTCATCCGCGGTGCGCCAGTTCTCGCAGGACGTGACTTCCTTGATCGGCAGCGCTGCCACTCTCTCCTTCTTTGTCGCGGATACGCTTGATACAAACGTTGCCTCCGGCTTGGCGGTCAGCGGGGTCGAGTTGGTGTTTTCCAAGTACGTCTTGGAAGATGCGTCCGCCATCTGGTCGGCGGAAACCACCGGCCTGCCCGTGGCCCTCGCCCAGCGGCAGATCCTACTGAACGTCGCCTTCAACGCCAACCGCGACGTCAATGCGCGCCTCTTCCGCCTGCGTTCCGAAATCGCCCAAGCCGGTTCCGCCGGCCCGACCGGCCACTGCAAGGAGTGCAAGCAAGTGATGCTGCCCCCGGAAAAACGCTGGGATTTCTTTCTCGCGGGCAACTACGGCTATCGCGATGTGGATACCAGCGGCACCACGTCGGGTTTCGACACCGACCTCTTCACGATGACCGCCGGTCTCGAATACAAGGTCAACGCGAACCTCGTCATCGGTGCGGCTGCGACCCGCATGGAAGCCAACAATGACCTCGGCACCCTCGGCACCACGGATGTGGAAGGCTACAGCTTCGCCGCCTACCTCTCGTATTCGGCCAAGAACTTCTACGCGGACCTGCTCTACAGCCTCGGCACCTACAATCACCAGATCCGCCGCGACACCGGCCTGGGCAACACGGCCACCTCCCGTCCGGACAGCCTGACGAACAGCGTCCAATTCAACACCGGTTACAACATGCCCGTGGGCGCATTTGTCACCGGCCCCCTCCTCAGCCTCGACTGGGTGCATGGCGACCTGGACGGCTACTCCGAGCAGCGCGGCGGCAATACCAACCTGACCGTGGACGATCAGGACATTGATTCCCTCGTCTCCCAGCTCGGCTGGCAGGTGTCCCTCCCGGTGAAGACCGGCTTCGGGGTCGTGACCTCCCAGTTGCGCGCCAGTTGGGTGCATCAGTTCCTCAATGAAGACCAGCAGGTCGGGGCCAGCCTCTCCACTTCGCCCTACTATCTGGTGAACGGCGGGAACGTCAGCCGGTTCGGCCGGTACTCGACCAGCGGCAACGGCGCCAATCCCGGCGACGACTACCTGAGCCTCGGAGCCGGCGTCGGCGTGCAGATCGGCGAACGCTGCTCCGTCATCCTCGATTACGAGACGCGCTTCTTCCAGAGCGGCAGCTCGGCGCAAAACGTCGCGCTCACCGGCTCGATCAAGTTCTAAGCGAGTCGCAGAACCTTCCCCCAATCCCGCGGGCCGGACGAGAAATCGTCCGGCCCGCATTTTTTTGCCCGCCACACTTGTTGACACCACCCGCACTCCACGGAACTAAGCGCCCCCTTTTCCGATGAGTCTCATCGTCCAGAAATACGGCGGCACGGCCGTCGGTAATCCGCAACACATCCATCAATGTCGCCCGCCGCGTGGTGGCCACGCAGGAGGTGGGGCAGCGCGCGGCAACGGCGCGGGCAAGGCAGGGGCAAGGGGTCAGTCCGTGCATATGTGCAAGAGAGCGTTGACTGCCGGGGGCGGGAACGCTGAGGTGCGGCCTGCTGAGGCCGGTGCGAATCCAGTATGAAGAAGCCGTCTATCACGTGCTGTGCCGCGGGGACCGGTGGGAAGCAACGTTCGCCGATGACGGGAATCGGGAGAGCCGGCGGCCAATACCTACATGCTCATCTCCACCATCCCACAGGATCAACGCTTGATCGTGCGTTATAGCCCCGGCGGGCCGGCGGGGCGGGGGAGTTACTTCCAGTCGAGGGCGGCGAGGATTTCGTCCTTTTTCACGCGGTCGGTGTAGTCGGCGAAAGTCTCGCCGGGGAGTTTGCCGGCGTCGAAGACGTGCAGGAGTTTGTCGATGAAGAGGTGGACGTCTTTGGCGATGATCTTGCCTTTGAGAAGTTGGTTAAAGCGGCGGTTTTGGCCGAGGCGTCCGCCGATGAAGGCGTCGAAGGCTTCGACCGGGACGCCATTGACCTTCGTCTGCGCGCCGCGGAAGCCGATGTCGGCGATCTGGTGCTGGCCGCAGGAGCTGGGGCAGCCGCTGAAGTGGATGCGGATTTTGTCCTTGTACCACCCGGAGGTCGTGTCGAGCTGGGTGATGAGTTCGAGCATGCGGTTTTTCGTCTCGGCGACGGCGAGGTTGCAAAACTCGATGCCAGTGCAGCTCACGCAGCCTTTGCGGAAATTCGAGGGCTGGTAATCGAGCCCGAGCGCGTCGAGGTCGGCTTTGAGCGCGGGAAGCTGGGCCTCGGGGATGTTCGTGATGATGAGGTTTTGCTTGTTCGTGAGCCGGATCTGATCCTGGCCGGGCGCGCAGTATTTCGCGGCGAGGGCGCCAATTTTGGCGAGCGTGCCATTGCGGATGCGGCCGCCGGGAAAGCAGATGCCGACCCAGTAAAGGTCGGCCTGTTTCTGTTTGTGGATGCCGAGGTGGTCGGTCTCCTGATCCTTGATGACGGGGAAGTCGGTGTGGCGCTCAAGCGGATAGCCGAGCAGCGCCTCGATCTCTTCGAGGAAACGCTCGTGCCCCCAGTCGGCCATGAGGAATTTCAGGCGTGCCCTTTGCCGCTGATGCCGGAAGCCGTGGTCGCGGTAGATTTTGCTGACGGCTTCGATGACGGGCCAAACCTGCGCGGGCTGAAGGAAGCATTGCAGCGTTTGCGCGAGGTGCGGGGAGGAGGAAAGGCCGCCGCCGACTTTGATGCCGTAGCCGCGTTCCTCGACGCCGTTGACGGTGCGGCGCAGGCCGAAGGTGCCGACGCAGTTGATGTCGGGCTGGGCGCAGTGGATGCAGCAGCCGGAGACGCTGATTTTGTATTTGCGCGGGAGGTTGGAAAAGTCGCGGTTGTTTTCCAGCGCGGCATTGACCTCCATGAGCTGCGGGGTGGCGTCGATGATCTCCTCGTGGTCGAGCCCGGCGACCGGGCAGCCGACGACGTTGCGCGCGATGTCGCCGCAGGCGCCGCTGGTGGCGATGCCCACGCTGGCGAGTTCGGAGAAAATGGTGGGGATTTCCTCGATGCGCAGCCAGTGGTACTGGATGGTCATCCGCGTGGTGATGTCGCAGAAGCCGTGGCCGAAGCGGTCGGCGAGTTCGGAGAGTTTCGCCGCTTGCACGGCGCTGACCTGCCCGCCAGGCAGGCGCAGGCGCATCATGAAATAGCCGCTCTCCTTCGGCTTCTGCCGATAGACGCCATACCACTTCATCCGGTCGAAATCGTCTGCCTCAATCGAGGCGAACCCCGTTTTCGCGTAGCGATAGATGTCGTGGATGACATCAAGGCCGTCCTTCTCCAGCTTCATCTTTTCCTGCGGAGTGAGCGGGATGAGACCTTGCTTGACGGCGGCGTAGTTGGGCTGGATGGCGATCATGGCTGAAAAAAGGGCGGCAAGCTATCGGCGGGGGTTTTGAAAGCAAACAGATTGTCCCGTGATGACAGGAGAGGCAGGGGACGCCCGTCCACGGTTCACACCGTAGCCGGGCACCGGATTGTCCCCGCCGCCCCCGGCCCGAATTTCCACCCGCGGTGACGCTGGACAATCTCCCGCCGGGCGCTACAAATTTCCGCGTCAGTTCCCTGCCACACGATATTTCCATGAGCGCCATCTTTTTGAAGCGATTCCTCCAGCGGCCATTTCAGGTGGCTTCGATCATCCCGAGTTCGCGCACGCTGATTCGCCGGGTGGCGGACAAAATGGACCTCACCCAGCCGCGGGTGATCGTGGAATACGGGCCGGGCGAAGGCTGCCACACCCGGGAGATCGTCCGCCGCATGCACCCGGATTCGCGTTTGATCCTCTTCGAGTTGGATCCCGAATTGGCGGAGCACCTCGAGGAGCAGTTCCTCGATGATCCGCGCGTGACCGTCCTGAACGCCGACTGCGCCACCCTCGCCGCGGTGCTCGCCGCGCACGGTCACACGCACTGCGATTACATCGTGTCCGGGATTCCGTTCAGCATTTTGGAGCCGTCGAAAAAGCGCGAACTGCTCCGCAGCACTTTCGATCTGCTGGCCCCGCATGCCGGCGCGGCGTTCATCATCTATCAGGTGACGAATGAACTCGTGGCCCACTGCCGTCACTTCTCGCGGATCGAGTCCCAGTATTGCCTGAAAAATCTCCCCCCGATGTTCGTCACCAAGTTTTACAAAACGGCGAACGGTGCCGCCAACGGCCATGCCAAGGGGAACGGCAAGAATGGGCATCACCTGAACGGCCACAGCCGGCACTGAGCGCCGGGCCGACATGGTGAAAACGCTGCGCTGGGCCCTCGTCTTCGGGGCGGTGCTGTCCGGGCCATGTCTCGCCAAAGAAGCCGCGCCGAA
>CAYQBV010000361.1:0-4476 GCA_964415705.1 uncultured Chthoniobacter sp.
GGACATCCATGCGGGTGGCCTGCGCGCACCATTTCATGAGCTGGTTGAAGGCGGCAAATTGCTCCGTCTTCTGCGCGCGCTTATCGCCGTGGATGGTGCCGGTAATGATCTCGCTCGGCTGGGTGGCGAGCTGGCCGCCATAGACGATGCCGCTGGTGCCGTCGATCGAGAGGAAGTCCCCTTCCTTGAAGGTCTGGCCGGCGACCTTCACGGTCTTGGCCTTGTAATCGATCTGCAGCTTGCTCGCGCCGCAGATGCAGACCTTGCCCATCTGCCGGGCGACGAGCGCCGCGTGCGAGGAGACGCCGCCTTTCGCCGTGAGGATGCCCTCCGCCGCGATCATGCCGCGCAGATCTTCGGGCGACGTTTCGTTGCGGACGAGCAGGACTTTCTCACCCTTCTCGGCGGCCGCGGCGGCGCGGTCGGCGTTGAGGTAGATCTTGCCACTCGCCGCGCCGGGGCCGGCGGGGAGACCGCTGGCGAGCGCCTTGGCCTTCTTCACCTCGGCCACGTCGAAGATCGGCGCGAGGAGCTGGTCGAGCTGGTCGGCGGGATTGCGGAGGACCGCCGTTTCCCAGTCGATGAGCTTCTCCTTGTACATATCCATGGAGAACTTCAGCGCCGCCGCCGCAGTGCGCTTGCCGTTGCGCGTCTGGAGCATGAAGAGCTTCCCTTCCTGCACCGTGAACTCGATGTCCTGCACGTCCTTGAAATGCTTCTCCAGCGTCTGCCGGACCTTCATCAGTTCGGCATACGACTTCGGCATCTCCTTTTTGAGCTGCGACACCGGCTCGGGCGTGCGCACGCCAGCGACGACATCCTCGCCCTGCGCGTTGATCAAAAATTCGCCGTAGAATTCATTCACGCCATTCGCCGGGTTGCGGGTGAAAGCCACGCCGCTGCCGGAGGTCTCGCCGGTGTTGCCATAGACCATCGCCTGCACGTTCACGGCGGTGCCCCACTCCTGCGGGATGTTGTATTTCCGGCGGTAAACGATCGCGCGATCATTCATCCACGAGCCAAAGACGGCCCCCGCCGCCCCGCGGAGCTGGTCCCACGGATTGTTCGGGAACGCCTTGCCCGTGCGGTCCTTCACGAGCTTCTTGAAACGCGCGACGAGTTCTTTGTAGTCGGCGGCATCGAGCTTCGAATCGTCGATGTCGTGCTGGCCGTGCTTCTCGTCCTTGTAGTGCTCGATCACGGATTCAAACGGATCGTGATCCTCGCCTTCGCGCTTCTGCACGCCCATCACCACGTCGCCATACATCTGGATGAACCGGCGGTAGCAGTCCCACGCGAACCGCTCGTTCTTCGTCGCCTTGACCAGCGCGAGCACGGTCTCGTCGTTGAGCCCGAGGTTCAGGATCGTGTCCATCATGCCCGGCATCGAGTCCCGCGCGCCGGAGCGCACCGCGACGAGGAGCGGGAAGCCCTTCGCGTCGCCGAACTTGTAGCCCATGATCTTCTCCATGTTCGCCACGCCCTTTTCCATCTCGCCCTGCAAGGTCGGCGGATAGGTCTTCTTGTGCTCGTAGAAGTACGTGCAGACTTCCGTGGTGATCGTGAAACCGGGAGGCACCGGCAGGCCGATGCGGGTCATCTCCGCGAGGTTCGCGCCTTTGCCGCCGAGCAGCGGCTTCATCGAGCCGTCGCCGTCGGCCTTGTTCGCGCCCCAAGTATAGACGTATTTCTGAGCTTTGGTGGATTTGGTGGATTTGGATTTGGTAGCCATGAGTGGGTTGGTGGATTGGTGAAAAAACTGCGGTGGTTCGCGGCGCAGCGTCCCGCGGGGGAGGGGATCGCGGACGGCTCCGGGAAAAAGAGCCGCGCTGTATGACACAGCCCCGCCCGGCACGCCAAGGGATTTTTCGCGCGAGCGCGGAAATGGAGTCGGGCGATCTTTGCGAGCACCGCGGGTGCGGGGGAAACTGGGCCGCGAAAACTCCGCCCACGGAGAGAAAAGAAGAACGCGAGCTTCCCGCCCGTAGCCGACGACATCCTGCCGGACGGAGCGGCTCACTCCAGGGTGCCGTTCGCCCGCCCTTGGCCCCGCAACTCTGTTGCCCCGTGAGCGCACCCAGATTCATCTTGGCTGCAAACGTTCGCTTTGGCAGCGTCCACAGCCATGCCGACAGTTTTGCGTTCTGGTCCCTACCGCTTCTTCTTTTATGCCGGCGACCACCACGAACCTCCACATGTCTAGATCGAGCGTGACGCCACCAACGCGAAATTTTGGCTCGAACCGATTGCGCTGTCCTCGAGTACCGGGTTTTCCCGTGCCGAGATCAACATCTTTACCGTTTGATTGAGCAGCACCAACTCCTACTCTTGCAGCACTGGCATGACTACTTTGATTCTTGATTCCGCAGCCCTCCAGGCCACCGCAGTGGAGGTCACCGATGATTCGCTGGTCGTTGAACTGGCCGACGGACGCTCCATCTCCGCCCCACTGGCCTGGTATCCACGCCTCTTTCACGGGAGCGCCGCCGAGAGAGCCCATTCCAGGTTGATCGGTGGCGGTGAGGGCATTCATTGGCCCGACCTCGACGAGGACATCAGCATCGAGGGCCTCCTTGCCGGACGGCCTTCCGGTGAGAGTCCCAGCTCCTTGCAGCGCTGGCTTGAATCCCGCAAGGAGCAAAGCGGCTAAACCGCCGCGGGAGCCCCTCCGCTTTCCGGTTTCCATCCCCCCCGCCCTCCAACCCTGGTGCCAACTTGGCTTCTCCGCCCCTCGAAGAAAACCTCGCCCGGAGTCCACGGAGTTCCCCAAGTCCCGAAAACCTCCCCCTCTGTGTCTTCCGCGGACTCCGTGCGCGGCCCTCGCCTTTCCCGCTTGCCCGCCATTTCCAGCATATTTTAACCACAAAAAAGCGCGCCCCTCTCCGCCCTCAGGTTTCAGGTTTCAGGTTTCAGGTTTCAGCGTTCCTCCCCACTTTCCGCTTTCCGCTCCCCCGTCCGCTCCCCCGTCCACTCAGCCGCACTGCTTCAGCCGCACTGCTCCAGCCGCTCCACGATCCACAGCTTGATCAGCGCCTGCCGCGCGATCCCGATCCGGTCCGCCTCTTCGTCGAGGGCGGCCACCACCCACGCGGGAAAATCCACGTTCACCTTCGTCGGCGTCAGATCGCGCGCCGGGGTTTTAGGCGAGGGCGGCATGAGGCGAGGGAATGACCGCACCTTTTTCGCGAGCCAAGGCGAGCGCACCTTCCAGGGCGAACTGGATTTCGTGGGCCGCTTGCTCGGGCGAGTCACCGTGCGCCGTGATGGTCGGCCACTCGACCACTTGGGCGATGAAGCAATCATCGCCGGGAGCGGCCGAGTAGCGGATGCGGATTTCGTAATCGCGTGGTTCGTGCATATTAGTAGCCTCGTTTGGATTTCAGGTGATCGCGGATTTGGGCGACTTGGTAAGCCTTCGCTTGGCCGCCTGCATTTTGCAAATTGATGAGCGCACCGTCGAGAAAGAACAGCACATGACTGCCCTTTCCCGGACGCACTTCCGCGCCGAGCTTTTGGAGCAGGTAGCACACGTCATCGAAAGACAGATTGGCATCCGCGCTGCCGCTCAGGACTTTGGCCAGGAGTTTGTCGGTCTTGCTCACGCCAGAAAAATCGCGAAGGAGGAAATGAGCGCAACCGAAAAGTATGCAAAAGGTATTTTTCCGGTATGCAAAGACCATCCCAAGCTGCGCGCTTTCAGGTCTCAGGTCTCAGGTCTCCTCCCCACTCTCATCCCCCTATGCGCCCTTCGCGAACTCCGTGCGAGGCCCCGCCCGTCCAGCGCGAGGAATCTTCCCCCCACCGTCACCCTCAGCGCAGCGGAGGCTTTGCGCAGCGCAGTCGAAGGACCTCGCACTATTTCCCCAATTCCCTCCACCTCAGCGCCGCCGGGCCGCGCCTGCGAGACCGCCGCGACGTCCGTCACCCAAACCGCCTCGCCCGGAGCCCACAGACTTCACCAAGACCCGAAATCCCCCGCCGGCCCCTTCGTGAACTCCGTGCGCGCCCACCCGGAACAGCCATCCTCCCCGCCCATCCATCCTCCCCGTTTCCTCACCCGCCTCCCGTGGGCAGAGGCCCGTATAAGCGCCCTCCATGCCAGCCACCACCGCCAAATTTCCAATTTTCCATCCGTAATTTTCAATCTCCAATCTCTCCACCCGATCACCCGCCAACCCTGATCCCACCTAGCTTCCCGGCCGTTCGTCATTCTTCATTCCTCATTCCTCATTATCCATTCCTCTTCCCATTTGAAAAAACTTCTTGCACTCCCTCATCCTCTCGCCATCTTCACCCCAGCCAACCTCCCGCCCATGCTCCTCCCGCTCGCAATTTCCTCTCCCCAACGCCTCGCCAAACGGGCCGTTACGGAAATTTGATAAAAAACGAAAAAAGCACTTTACGTCCTTCCCGAACCGCATAATATCTCCGGTAATTCCTCACCAACCCTCGCAGAATCTAAAATCATCAACACAC